>DAOULP010000215.1:0-1946 GCA_034420175.1 Dehalococcoidia bacterium
CGGTGAATGGCCGCGAAGCGGTTGCAGAGGACGTCGTCTACACCATCGACCGCTCGCGCACCGACGACCCCGCGTTCTCAAATCGCTGGATGTGGACCGAGCTTGAGTCGCTGGAGGCTCCGGACACCCACACGGTGAAGGCGACCTTCAGCCAGCCATTTGCACCCGCCCTTTACTACTTCGCGGCGTGCAATGAGGGTGTGATCGCCCGCGAGGTCGTAGAGCAGTTCGGTGACCTCAAGAAATGGGAGTCTTGCATCGGGACAGGCCCCTTCGTGATGGAGGAGGTTCGCCAGGACGACATCGTCAAGTACAGGCGGAACCCGGACTACTTCGACCCCAACCTACCGTACCTGGATGGAATCGATGTCCCGATCATGCCCGACCGATCCACCCGTATTGTCGCCTTTCGCAGCGGTCAGACCGACATGATCCCACTGGAGACCGGAATCTCGGACATGGAGGAACCCGCCCGCGGGCTAGACGACGTCACGGTGCTGCTGCGGCCGATTGACACCTTCTACGCGATCGGCTTCAACCACAGCATACCCGTGCTTTCGGAAGAGCGCGTGCGCCAAGCGATAAGCCTGGCAATCGACCAGCAGGACCTGATCCGGGCGGCCGGCGGCGACGAGGCTGGCATCCTCTGCGGGATGGCGCACCCCACTGCCGTCCTGACCCAGGAGGAACTCAGGGAACTCACGGAACCGGATCTCGCCGAGGCCAGGCGGCTCATGTCGGCCGCAGGCCACGAGGATGGCTTCGACTTGAGCATGACGGTGGCGTCGCAGTCGGCGACTAGCCTCGACGTGGCTGCTCTGATGCAGCAACAGCTCGCCGAAGTCAACATCAACCTCAAGCTTGACACCCAGGAGATGGCCACCTTCGTGCGCAAGCTCTTCGACATCACTCACGAGTCAATGCTGATTCCTGTGTGGACTGGCACGCTCGATCCTGGGCAGAATTTCCACGGAAGCCTCCGGACCGGCTCAGGGCAGAACTGGTGGAAGGTCAGCATTCCCGAGATAGACGAACTCGATGACAAGCAGTTGGGGGAGACCGACATCGAGAAGCGCACGGAGCTGATCCGCCAGCTTGAACGGCTGAATTTCGAGAAGCTGGCTGCGCTCCCGCTCTTCGCGCTTAACGGCTGGATCGCCCTCCGGAACTACGTCAAGAACTATGATCACCTCAGGACGGGCGGTCAGGGCGCGGGGGACTGGCAGGACAGCGAGGTCTGGCTCGACAGGTAGGCAGGTCGGGAGGGGCGTCCGGAAGTGGCTCCGCGATCCCGCAGTGGCGCGCGTCGGGCTCATCACGGGCGAGTCGATGCGGGGGGGGGGCTGCTAGGGAGGGCTGATCTTGCCACTCCGGCCAGCCCATCGGCCTCACAGTGAAGAAGGCTTGGCACCGTCTTCGAGGACGTGCAGCGGTAACTGCCCGGGGAGTGGCTCGCCCGCTGCCATGCCGCGCTCAAGGGTCAATTGAAGCCGGCGGGCCCGAAGGACGGTATGTGGTCCGGACCCCGCACGAGACGCAGTGTCAGTGCATCCTCCGCACAGGCGAGCACGCACACCCCACAGCCGTAGCACTTGTCGGCTTCGACGACGGCCTTCAGCCGCTTGGACCCAGGGATGGGCTGGACGCTGATGGCCTCAAAGGGACATCGTTCCACGCAGTCCTGGCAGCCTGTGCACTGGTCGGTCTCCACGACGCACTGGAAGCGGCTGGGAACCGACATCTCGTAGCCGAAGACGATGTGCGGGTTGTAGACGACGCAGCAGTCGCTGCAGCAGAAGCAGATGTTCAGGATCATTGGGCTGTTGCCGACCTGCGCGATGAGCCCCTCTCGCCCAAACACACGCATCAAGTCAAGAGCCTCTTCTGGGCCAAGCTGGCTTCCCGACCCCCGTTCCAGCGCGACCTCGGCCGCACGGTCGAACAGG
>DAOULP010000216.1:0-10173 GCA_034420175.1 Dehalococcoidia bacterium
CCGGCATCACCATGGTCTCGATGAGTGCTCGGGCTTGGAAAGCCTACGAGCAGGCGAAGATGCCCCGCTTCTACTTCGATGTCGGCAAGGCCATAGACTTCGCCAAGCGTGGTCAGACGCCCTGGACCCCGGCCGTCTCGATCTTCTACGGTCTGGACGTGGCGATCGGCATGCTCCTGAAGGAGGGCCTGGAGAGCATCTTCGCCCGCCACGAGCGCTGCGGCTCGCTGGCAAGGAATGGGGTCAAGAGCATGGGCCTCCAGCTCTTCGCCGACGAGCGCTACGCGTCCAACACGGTTACCGCCGTTAAGATGCCGGAGGGAATGGACGGGAAGGAGCTGACGAAGCTCCTGCGGGAGAAGTACGACACAGTGCTGGGCGGCGGCCAGCAGCACCTGGCCGGCAAGATCTTCCGCATCGGGCACCTGGGCTACGTGCAAGAGGCCGACATCGAGGCGGTGCTCGAGGCGCTGAACAAGGCGCTGCCGGAGATGGGATACAGCCCCTCGCGGGCGGCGGCATCCTAGGAGTCAGGCTAGCCCGCAACAAACCGCCAAGAGAGCACCCGCCAGCCCCGACTCCTGAGGAGGGGCTGGCGGCTTAGTTGAGGGAGCAAGATGGCAAAGGTACTTGTCACCGACCCGATAGCACAGGATGGCATCGACGCGCTGGCACCCCATGCGGAGGTGGATGTTCGGCTGGGACTGCCCCCGGACGAGCTTCTGGCCGCCATCGGTGAGTACGACGCCCTCGTCGTCCGCAGCGAGACGAAGGTGACGGCAGAGGTCATCGAGGCGGGAAAGAAGCTGCAGGTTGTCGGACGGGCGGGCGTCGGCGTCGACAACATCGATCTGGAGGCGGCGACCCGCCGCGGCGTCATCGTCGTGAACGCCCCCCTTGGCAACACTATCTCCGCCGCCGAGCACGCCATCGGTCTCATGCTGGCGCTGGCGCGCCACATCCCTGCGGGGAGCGCCTCGCTCAGAGAGGGCCGGTGGGAGCGCAAGCGTTTCGTGGGCACCGAGGTGCGGGGCAAGACGATGGGTGTCGTCGGCCTCGGCCAGGTGGGCTCTGAGGTGGCCCGCCGTGCCCGGGGGCTGGAGATGCGAGTCCTGGCCCACGACCCATTCGTCTCCGAGGAGCGTGCCCAGGTCCTGGGCGTCGAGATGGTCCCTCTCGAGGACATCCTCGCACAGGCCGATTTCATAAGCCTTCACACCAGGCTCACGGCCGACACACGCCACCTCATCGGTGAGGAGCAGCTCAAGCTGGTCAAGCCCACGGTGCGCATCATCAACACGGCGCGCGGCCCGCTCATCGATGAGGATGCCCTTGCGCGGGCGATCGATGAGGGCCGGGTCGCCGGTGCCGCCGTCGACGTCTTCGCCCAGGAGCCCCCTCCCGCCGACAACGTTCTCGTCAAGAACGAGCGTGTCCTGGTGACACCCCACCTGGGCGCCTCCACCAGGGAGGCTCAGGAGCGGGTGGCGGTGGACGTGGCCGAGCAGATAATCACTGTCCTCAATGGCCAGCCTGCCCGATACGCCGTCAACGCCCCGCTCATCCCGGCGGAGGCCATGTCGGTCATCGGACCCTATCTGGACGTGGCGGCGAAGACAGCCTCGCTGGGCACGCAGCTCTGCGAGGGGCAACTGGAGAGGATCGAGATCGACTACTTGGGAGAGATCGCCAACGTGGACGTGACGCCGCTGAAGGCAGCCGTCATCCGCGGCCTCCTGGCCCCCGTCAGTGAGGAGAACGTGACCATCGTCAACGCGAACCTGGTGGCGGAGCACCGCGGCCTTCGCATCACGGAGCGTATGGGGCCCTCCGAGGGCATATACGCCAACCTGGTGAGGGTGCGCCTCGCGACCACGGCGGGAACGACGACCGTGGCGGGCACTGTCGCTCACGACGGCCCGCATGTGGTCCTGCTCGACGATTTCTGGGTCGACATCCCGCCCGGCGACGGCTACCTGCTCATCTGCGAGAACGAGGACCGCCCCGGCATCATCGGCGCCGTGGGTTCCTATCTGGGTGAGCACGACGTGAACATCAGCTTCATGCGCGTCGGCCGGCAGCAGGTGAGGGGGCGCGCCGTGATGGTCCTGGGCCTCGACGACTCCGTCACGCCCGCTCAACTGGAGGAGCTCCAGCGTCTTCCCCACATCTTCTCCGCCCGCCTCGCACACATCTAGCCGGCGAGCAGCCTTCGGGGCAAGGTCACTCTCCAGTGACCTTGCCCCTGTTCGCGCCGCATCCGGTTGCCAGGGCGGTGTTCAGCCGAGAGGGTCCCGGCGGTGCCGTGTGCACGCGCCGTGGCGACGAAGTATGATCTGACCGCTGTGAGCGACCGAGACCTCTCGCCATTCACCTTCAGGGTCGTTGAGACGGACAAGGCATCGACTGACGATCTCCAGATCGCCTTTGCCCTCTTCGAGATGAACTATCGGCAGGCAAACCGGGCCTTTCTGGAGAAGTCCCTGGGAACGCTGCGCTACCTGGTGCTGGCCGAGCACGAGGGGACCCCGGCCGGCTTCGCTCTCGGCGAATGCCGGGTCATGGATCTGCCCCGGCTGCCCGCCGAGGTGGTCAACCTCGCTGGCATCTGCTGCATCGCCCCGCAGTTCCGGCGGCGAGGGCTCTTCGCCAGGCTCGAGATCCTCGCCCTGGGGGCCGCCGAGGTGCCGGAGCGTTCGCGCCGCCTGAGCTGCGGCCGCATGGCCCACCCCGCCGCGATGCGAACGCTTGCCTGGAACCCGACCGTCGTTCCCAGGCCGGGGGTTCGGCCGACGCGCTGGCAGCAGGAGGTGGGCCAGGCCATCGCCGATGCCTACGGCGTGTACGCCTTCGATCCGGAGACCTTCGTTTGTGTCGGTCCGGGCCAGCCCATCGGCTACCCGATCATCGAGTTCGAGGTGCGGCCGGAGGAGTGGGAGATCTTCGAGCAGGTGGACCGGGATCGGGGGGACGCCTTGCTGGGTATCATGTGGACGCCGGAGGCCCCGCCGGGGTGGTAGCCGCCGGATGCCTTCCGGCTCCCGCCGATCTAGTCCAGCGGGCACATGACGAGGCCGGTGGCAAGCTTGGGGTAGAAGAAGGTGGACTTCTGGGGCATGCGCTCGCCGGCGTCGGCCACGGCCAGGATCTGCTCGACCGGGGTGGCGTTGACGAGGAAGGCCAGCGGCACCCGCCCGGAGGCGACCCCCTCGACGGCTTCAGCGCCGTCCTCTGTGTACTCCACGGCGTCGCCGCTGGCCAGGCGGGCGGCGTCGATGCCCAGTAGCTTCTCGAGCACAGCGTACTGGAGGAGGCTCACGTCCAGGGCACGCCAGGCGGGCGGTGCCTCGGGCGGGAGGCAAGCGCGCAGGGCCTCCGGGTCGCGGGGCCGCAGCAGTCGCAGGCGACTGGGGCCCGGCCCCACGGCGACGTAGGCCGGTCCGTCGCCGCCGGCTTCGCTGAGTCGCGCCAGGGCGTCGCGCAGAAGAGCGCCGTCGCGCACGGGGCCCAGGTCTTCGACGACAAACGACTCTTCGAGGCGCGCCGGCAGGTCGTCGGGGATGGTGCTTAAGCGGACCACCCGATGAATCGGGAGTACCACCAGCCCGGCGTCTTCGGCGGCGGTCAGGGCCATGAAGGCGAAGTTCTCCGACTCCTCGCCGGTCCAGTTGCCGGTGGCGCGGCTCTCCTCTCGATAGGCCAGAGCCGTCTCGAAGCGATGGTGACCGTCGGCGACGTAGAGCGTCCGGTCGCGGAAGAGCTCGAGGACGGTGCTGATCGACTCTTCGTCGGTCAGGCCGTAGAGGCTGTGCGTCTCGCCTCCGGGCTCGCGGCCCTGGGCTAGCGGCGCCGCAGCCGTCGCCTGGTCGGCGGCGTCCCGGATGCGGCCGTCGGGGTCTCGGTACAGCGCGAGGACGGGGCTGAAGACGGTGCGGCAGTGGCGAAGGAGCTGCAGGCGGTCCTCCTTCGGTGGCCTCATCGTGTGCTCGTGTGGGCGGACGACTCCCTTCTCCCAGGGCTCCAGCCTCACCCTCGTCATCAGGGAGCGGCGCCGCAGGAGCTGGCCGCCCCGGAAGAACTCCTGGTCGTAGACGTAGAAGGCGGGCTGCGGGTCGACTCCCAGGATGCCCTCCGCCAGCCACTGGCGCAGCGTCGCGGCGGCCCGCGTGTAGCGGTTGTCCTCGGGCGTGTCGTCCGCATGGGTTTCGCCGAGCTCCAGGCGAACGATGTTCGCCGGGTGGCGCCGCAGCAGAAAGCCCTGCGCCTCCGGCGAGATGACGTCGAAGGGGGGAGAGATCAGGTCGCCGAGATTGGCCGCGGCGCCCGGCCGGTAGCGCAGGCCGCGGAACGGTCGGAGGTCAGCCACGGGCGTCCCTCCTCTGGGAGACACACCTGCGGGTTTGCGCCGAAGGCGCATCCGCCCGGACGGGCGGCCGTCCGGCCGCCTCCGGCGGCGAAACCCGCAGCTTCGCAGATTCGGGATCACAAGCTGCGGGATTCATCCCGCAGTGTCGAACGCAACACTTCCGATTCTCGAACCAGACCGCGTCGCGCCGGCCGCGTTGACCGAACGCCGGGGCCTCCCTAGAATGTCCGCAACCCCTACCCGTGAGGCCGGGCCCTCTTCGCCTGTGCATCTGCCTGTGTTTGGCTACTGTACCTTCTGCCGCATCGTCGCCCACGAGGAGCCCGCCGAGATCCTCTACGAGGACGAGGAGGTCGTCGCCTTTCGCAACCGGCTGCGCTGGGTGCCGGTCATGATCCTCGTCGTTCCCCGAGAGCACGTGTCCCAGGAGGACCTCTGGCGCGACATGGGGCGGGTGGGCGAGATCGCCGTGCAACTGGGGGCCACCCACTGCCCGAACGGCTTCCGGCTCCTCGCCAACTTCGGCTACGACGGTATGCAGAGCCAGGATCACGGGCACGTCCACGTCATCGGCGGCACCTTCCTCGGCGAGTACGCCTAGACCCCTCACGCTCCCACCGAGATGCCGATCTTCCCCAGAGCGGCCTTCTGGACCTCGAACAGGGCGGCCGTTCCCTGCCCGGCCAGCGCTAGCAGATCGTCCATCGTATCGCGGGAGAAGGGGCCGGCCTCGGCGGTGCCCTGGACCTCGACGAAGCGGCCGTCGTCCGTCATGACCACGTTGAAGTCGACCTCCGCCTGCGAGTCCTCCTCGTAGCAGAGGTCCAGCAGAGCGACGCCCTCGACGCGCCCCACGCTGGCGGCCGCCACCGCGCCTCGCACCGGCAGTGACGACAGCGCCCCCTTGTCGACTAGCGTCTCCAGGGCCTGGCACAACGCCACGTAAGCGCCGGTGATGGCCGCCGTCCGCGTCCCGCCGTCGGCCTGGATGACGTCGCAGTCAGCCGTCAGAGTGCGCTCCCCCAGCAGGTCCAGGTTGGTGACGGCGCGCAGAGAGCGGCCGATGAGCCGCTGTATCTCGTGGGTGCGCCCGCCCTGGCGACCCGTTGCGGCCTCTCGAGGCGTGCGCGTGGACGTCGAGCGGGGCAGCATGCCGTACTCGGCGGTGACCCAGCCGCTGCCCGTGCCGCGCAGGAACTGGGGGAGCCGGTCCTCGATGCTGACGGCGCAGAGGACCACCGTGCCGCCCAGCTCGATGAGGGCGGAGCCCTCGGCGTGGGCTAGGTAGCCGCCGGTGATGCGAACCGGGCGCATCTCATCGGCGCGGCGTCCGTCCTTGCGAAGCTGGGGGCTGGCGGCCATCAAACCTCTTACGGGCCGGAGAAGGGGAGGCTGTGAGCGGAGTATAGCATCCCCTCAGCGCGTAGCGGAAGCGGCCGGGGGCGGGCGCTGACCGAGCAGCCAGGCTAGTGAACCGATGAACAGGCGCGCCACCACCGTCACGCTGTATGGGAAGAACGTCAGGCTGCCAATGTGCCGTTCGATGCGGCGTTGAGGGCTGCCTGGTCTTAGCCGAGCTTGTTGAGGTCGGCCGGGAGCCCCGCTGCCCTCATCTCCCCGGCGAGCGCAAGCTTCCAAGCTCCTGCGCGGTCAAGGGTGTGGTAGCCTACCCCGTGAAGGTCGGAGGGCATGTCGAGCCCCTCGGTCATGAGGACGCAGACCTTTGCCCTCCCAAGACGGCCGATGAAGTAGCCGAGCTCCAATATCACGTTCTGCCTAGCGCGAGCCTTGAGATCGGCTTCGTCGTTGGCGCGGCCAACGTCGTCCGCCGTACACAGAATGACGGCGTACGGCACGTCGCTGTGCTTCTCCAGCTTCTCCATCAGCGTGTCCCCTTCGTGGGGCTGTTCCGTGAGAATGATGGGCTCGATATCTAGCCTCTGAACGACCCTTGCCACGTCGTTCAGGGCCGCGCTGTCGTGGCCGTGAACGATGAAGGCCCTCGCCGGGGGCGCCTCAGGCCGATGTGGTGTCGTCACGTCGCTTCGTTGCTGCGTCAAACGGGCCATTTGCTGCTCTTGCCTACCGATGGCTTGCGCGATCTCCGATGCGCTCCCTCCCCAACTGGCCTCCCAGAACACCAGCGTGTTGAGAGGATAGAAGATGCTAGTGAGACTGGGCTGTCCCAAGACGTTGGGGAAGGCCTTGACTTGCCTGTTGAATGCTGTCCAGACGACCTCATGCATCAGATGACTCGTCCGCCCGTAGAGGTGTTGGGCCTTCCCAGCCAGCTCCTGATACTTCTGCTCGTCAGCGTCAGTGACGGCATTCTTGGCCGCACACTCCCGCACCAGCGAGCGGAGATCCTCCCATAGCTGGCGTAGGTCTTTGAGGGCCTGGAGTTCGTCTTGCTCGTGCATATCTGCAGGACCGGCCACATTGTACACCAGCCGGTCAGCCGGCCGCCCCCTGTGGAGGTGAACCGGTATCGAGTCCCGCCTCACCCCGCACTACGCCTCTTCCTGCCGGTCACCTTCCCCCACCGTCTCCGCCGCGCGCTCCCCCTCCACCCACAGACGCTCGCCGTCCGTCGCCAGCGTGGCGTCGCCGTGCTGGTCCGGTTGGTGCGGGTGTCTGGAGGAGCGTTGCGGAGGCTACTTGTCTGGGATTCCGTCGCGGTCTACGCGGTTGCTGATGGAACCCAAGTCGCCGACGATGCGGTCCTCCATCGATGCCAGCGCGGCGCGGTCCGTCGTGAGCGTTTCGTCGAGCCCTGAGAAGACTTGTCCCTTCTGCCTGCAGTCGGGACAGCGCCAGAAGCGTTTGGCCACCGCCAGCCCCACCTTCGCTTCGTACATCGAGCGCTGCTGGTTGTACTGTATCGCCCAAGGTTGGTTTCGCAGCTGCCATTCGGGGACATGCGGCGACGCAGAGCCAGCGACGTAGGGCGAGGAAACCCCTCCAGTAGTCCGCCCGCTCGCACCGCCGACGAAGATCGTGGAAAGGACCGTGTCGGCAGCGAAGCGCGTCCACGTGAACACGAAGTCGTACAGCCGCCTGTTCCTCCAGCGCACGTTCGTTGAGCCGCAGTTCGGGCAGGGGGCGAGCCTACCGGTAGTCGGATCCATCATCCACCTTCTTCGCAGTTGACAACGGCCTCTTCGGCCCGGCTCAGGGAGGCTCGTGTGCCACCGGGCGGCGCGTCGGCCAGGACATGATACGCGTGGTGCGCCCCCTGTCAAGTGCCGCCTCTTGCGACACTGAGACGCTTGACAGCGCACCTCCTGCCTGCTGGTCACCTTCCGCCGTCGTCCCTGCCGCGTGCTCCACCTCCACCCACAGGCGCTCGCCGTCCGTCGATAGCGTGACATCGCCCTGCTCGTCGGTGCGCAGGACCAGGGTGTCCGCCAGCCGCTCCATGACCCGCGGCGAGGGGTGCCCGAACCAGTTGTCGGCGCCCACGGAGATGACGGCCACGGCGGGGCGGACGGCGGCCAGGAAGGCCTCGCCGGTGGAGTCGGCGCCGCCGTGGTGGGCCACCTTGAGCACCGTCGAGCGCAGCTCGCCGCCCTGGCTCAGCAAAGCCTCTTCGCCGCCCGACTCCAGGTCGCCGGTCAGGAGGAAGCTCACATCGTCCCAGGTGAGGCGCAGCACCACCGAGCTGTCGTTCAGGCTGGCCTCCGCGCCCTCAACCAGGTCGGGCGGCGGGCCCAGGACCTCCAGTCGGGCGCCCCGCCCCAGGTCGAACCAGTCGCCGGGCGCCGCCTCGTCGTAGGGCGCGCCCTCGCGTTCCACGGCCTCCTGCCAGGCGTCGTACGCCCCCGAGTCGCTCTCGGCGGGGCTGGCGAGGATGCGCCGCACGTCATATCGCTCCAGCACCGTCACCAGCCCGTTGAGGTGGTCCTCCTCCGGATGGGTGAGCACCACCAGGTCGATGCGCTTGTCCCAGAAACGCATCTCGTGGCCCAGGGCCTCGGTGACCGCGCGGCCGCTGGGCCCGCCGTCGACCAGGATGCGCTGCCCGGCGGGGCTCTCGATGAAGATCGCGTCGCCCTGCCCCACGTCGATGAACGTCACCGTGAGGCGGTCGCTGGACGGCGTGAGAGCCGCCCACCAGAGCAGGCCAGCGGCGAGGGCGAGGCCGCTCGCCAGGTAGGGCGTGGGCACGAGCCGGAGCGGGGCCGCGGCTCGATGTGCCGGAGCCGCCGCGAGGGAGGAGGCGCGGGCCAGGAGCGCCGCGCCCGGCCGGACCGGCTGCACCGACCAGGCCAGCAGCCCGATGGCCGCGTAGAGGGCGACCGCATGCCCGATCCCAAAGCCGGGCACCTCCACAGCGGCGACGGGCAGGTCGGCAAGGCGGCTGGCCACGGCAACCAGGTAGGCCAGGAACGGCCAGGCGGCCCAGGCCGCGACCTCGCCGAGCGGAGCCCAGACGGCACCCGCCGCCGCATCGAGGGCGCTGAGCACCAGCATGGCCGGGAAGGCCGGCAGCACGAGGAGGTTGGCCAGCGGTGCCACTAGAGACACGCGCTGGAAGTTGAGGGCGATGATCGGCAGGGTGGCGGCGATGGCCGAAAGGGTGACGGCCAGGTTCTCGACCAGCATGCCGGTGACGCCGCCCCGAAGCCGCTCCGGCGGGCCGATCAGAGGGGACACGGCCTGTCGAATGCGCACCTGAACGGCGGGCGACAGGTAGACGAGGCCGACGGTGGCCGCGAAGCTGAGCTGAAAGGAGACGTCGTGGACGGCCAGCGGGTGGCGAGCGGTCATCAGCGCCGCCGCCACGACGATCGCTGTCAGGGCGCTCCCCGGACGGCCGACAAGCGTCGCCACGAGGAAGAGGCCGCCCATGATCGCCGCCCGCACGACGGAAGGCGAGGCGCCCGTCAGTACGGTGTAGGCGGCGATCGCTGCGAGAGCGACGAGCGCGGCCTGCCGCCGGCCCAGCAGCCAGGCCAGTGAGCTGATGAACAGGCCGGCCACCACCGTCACGTTGTAGCCCGAGATGGCGATCAGATGCGACAGACTGGTCGTGTTGAGGTCGTCGGTCAGGGACGGGCCGAGGGTGGAGCGAGTCCCCAGTAAGATGCCCTGCGCCAGCGACGCCTCCGGCTCCGCGAGCGATACCGCCAGCGAGTTGCCGAGGCGGCGCCGAACGTCGTGCACGACTTCCAGAAACGGGTTGCCCTGGCCCGACGCCAGCAGGCTCACAGAGGGATAGCTGGCCAGCGAGCCGATGCCCTGTCGGGCCAGGTAGTCACGGTAGTTGAAGTCGTCGAGGACCGGCGGCGTCTGGAGCTTGCCCTCCACCTCGAGCAAGTCGCCGTAGCGGTATTGGGGCAGCAGGCTGCGGCGCATCAGGACGCTGCCGGACGTGTCCTCCCAGGCGCCGTCGACCCACACCTCGCGCGCCGAAAGCCGGATCCGGGCCGACTTGCCGCGTTCGTCCGGCTCGTCGCTCACGAGGGCGCGGAAGCGCACCTTCGGGCCGTCGTTGAAGGCGGCGATGCCGCCCGGCTCGCTCGGTGGCCGCGCCTCCTCGTAGCGCCAGGCTCCTCCCAGTACGAGCAGCCCCGCGACGAGGCCCAGGACGAGGAGCGTCCAGCGACGAGTCGATAGGGCGGCGACGATGCCCAGTCCCGGCCCGAGAAGCGCCAGCGGCCACGCCGTGCCGGCGGCTAGAGATGCCGCCACCAGGCCCACGAGCCAGGCGCCGCCGAGGTAGACGAGGGTCAAGGCGAGGCCGTTATCAGGTCCTTGATCTTCTCGTAGGTGGCGCGGGGGATGAGACGGCGGCCCACGAGGTC
>DAOULP010000217.1:0-1649 GCA_034420175.1 Dehalococcoidia bacterium
TCGGCCGGCTGGGCCGCCTCACGACGGCCTTCGGGGCCGTGTTCCCGCCGGTGCTGGGCCGGGGGGCCATCGCCGCCCGCAATCAGGCGCCGGGCTTCTCCGTGCAGGTGGCGGAGGTGGAGGTGGACGTCGAGACGGGCCAGGTGCGCGTCCTGCGGTGGCTTACCGCCCAGGATGTCGGCTTCGCCGTCAACCCGCTCTCCGTGGAGGGCCAGATGGAGGGCGCCACCGTCCAGGGCATCGGCATGGGCATGTACGAGGAGATGGTCTACGACGACCGGGGTCAACTGCTGAATCCGGGCTTCCTGGACTACCGCATGCCTACTGCCGCCGACGTGCCCAGCATTCAGACGTTGATCGTCGAGGTGCCATCGGAGGACGGGCCGTACGGCGCGAGGGGCGTCGGCGAACCGCCCGTCACCCCCGGCAGCGCCGCCATCGCCAACGCGGTGTACGACGCCGTGGGCTCCCGCGTCACCGAAATACCCCTTACGCCCGAGCGCATCCTGCGCGCTCTGGGCAAGCTGAGGGACTAGGCATCGAACCCAGGGCTGGCCCAACGGTCAGCCTTATCCATCGTCAGGGGCGGCCCTCAGCCCCGGAAAGGACCCGCCACGGGAGACAAAGCAGTCCTGCTGAAGTACTACACCGGCGCGGTGCAGCGCTGTCTGGACGTCTGGAGCCAGTTCGACGAAGAAGACTGGGCCCTGAATGACCCCAGGGGGCCCTGGACGGCGCAGGACTATCTGGCCCACGTGGCCACCGCCCAGGAGAAGATAGGCAACGCGGTCACGGCGCAGGTTATCGCCGGCAAACCGGTGGACATCCCCGGCTTCCGAGGGCGATCCGACATCCATGAGTTCAACCAGCGCAACGTCGAGGAGTTGCGCCATCTTCCGCACCAGGAGGTACTGGCGCGCTTCCGGGACGCCTACGATGCCCACTTCAAGATGCTGGAGCCCCTGAGCGAGGAGGACTTGCAGAAGCCCGCCTCCACACCCGGCTTGGGTCGCCCCGGCACGCTGGAAGACATATGCAACATCCGCTATATCCACCTGCCGCTGCACTACCAGGACATTCGGCGCATCGTCCGTCCCCGAAGGCGACTCACCCACTGGGCACAGCTAACCAGCCCAGACGAGACCCTCGACGGCCTGCACCGTAGCCTCGCCGCCCTGGCGCTCTACTACTGGCCGGAGCGCGGCGCAAGTCTCCAGGCCAGCTACCTGTTCGACCTGCGTGGCGAGGGCGGGGGCCAGTGGACCCTGGAGATCGCGGAGGGCCGGGCCACCGCCCGCGCCGGCGCGCCGACACGCCCGGACGTGACGATTCGGATGGCCCCAGGCGACCTGCTGGACCTCCAAACCAGGGAACTGAAGACCACCCTGGCATTCCTGACGGGACGCGTGAGGGTAACGCCTCTCACGAGAGTGCCTCTGGTCATCCGGCTCAAACGCCTCTTCGAAGTCACATAGAGGGCTCCACAATTGACGGAATGCCGCACCGCTGGCCCGATCGAAAGGCGCCGCGGGCGGTCCGTAGGGCACCGGGGCCGTCGCCCCGAGGAAGGAGCGCGACATGGGAGGCAAGGACACTCTCCAGAAGTACTATCCAATCGCCCTCCAGCGCTGCCTGGAGACTTGGAGGCA
>DAOULP010000218.1:0-23288 GCA_034420175.1 Dehalococcoidia bacterium
TATCGGGGTAGCCCCACTCCTCGAACCCGCCCCCGAACTGGAGCATGACGATGTAGGGGAAGATGTCGTGGTAGAAGAAGCCGCAGAGGCCGGCCGTATCGTGGGCGCTGATCTCGAACGTATCGCCTACCTTGTGGCCCCAGTGGCAATCGCCCTTGACGGCCTTGATGGTCCCGACCACGCGGTGGCCGACACGAGGGCGCTCCTGCTTCTCGGCCATCGATCACCTCCTTGGTGCGCTTCGGGGGCAGCGTAGCTTGGGGCAGGCGGGGGTGTCAACAGGAGCGGCGGCGTCAGTCCTCCCACACGGCGGGCACGGCTCCGACGCCGGCCCGGATGTCCTTGCCTCGGGGCTCCGGCGTCTCACGTACGTCCTCGCGACGCAGCGGCGGCTTCGGGCGGCCCACGGGCGCTCGGGCCGAGGCGGGTGTGGGCCGAGACCGGGGAGGAGGCATAGCGGTGTCCCCCTACGTGTAGACGGCGACCAGGACGGCGTCGCCGGGGTTCGTGTCGTCGAAGAAGACCAGGGCGCAGCGTCGGCCGGCGGTCATCTCCGTTTGCGGGATGCCGCGGCTCACGGGCACGCCCTCCAACCAGACGGCCAGGCTGCCCGCGACCTGCACCGTGGCCGTGTACGACCCGACATCGAAGGACTTGACTATCCCCTGACGAAGGTTCATCTTCGGCTCCTCAGACGGCTCCCATCCGCAGTCGCATCTCGTAGGCAGGGGTGGGCCTGTCTCTCACGTACCGGAGACTCATCGCCATCACCCGCCTGCGGGCCGCCGAGATCCCGGCCCTCGGATCAGTGACCTCTACCACGTCGTACAGCTCCTGGCCGCAGTTGACGAGCACCAGCACTTCATCCTCGTTGGCCTGCATCTGCTCGTGGCGTAGGAGGGCGTCGGCGCGGTCCTGGGCGGCGGCTGTGGTGGTGAGGTTGCGGTCGTGGACCTGGTCCAGCCGGTCATACACGTCGCCTACGCCGGCCCAGTCGAAATCCTCGACCATCAGGTCCTGCCCGAAGACCTGCACGCGGTTGGACGGTGCCGACCGAGAGCCGTAGCGGCCCGCTAGGATGGCGTGCTCGGCTCCATACTCGTAGGCGGTGGTGTCAGCAGTGGTGGGATTGACGAGGTGGCCGTGCTCGCCGGAGACGAGTAGAACGTCCGGAACCATGGCCAGGAGCCGGCTGATGGCGGCTCTGCCGCTCTCGGCCGGCTGGATGGTGAAGGCGGGCGAGAGGCTGGTCACGGCAGGGCTGATGCTGAGAGCGCCGAACCCCAGGCCGGCGCGCCCCAGGATGAATCGAAGGATGGAGTACACGGCGCTCTCGCCGGTGGCCCAGGTGAACTGGCGGCGCGCGCGCCAGTTCTCCAGAAGCGCCCAGGCGTCGCCGGCGTAGAGGACGAACAAGGACCGTCCGTGCCCGCCTGACGGGCCGGCCGCGCCGCTGACGTAGTCCCAGCCGTCTATCCAGTAGCGCGCTCCCGGCGAGACTGCCGGCCCCGAGCCGGTGACGTACCCGGGACTGAAGTCCACCTGTGAGCCGTGGCGGATCGCGGCGCAGGGGCCTTCTGCCAGGCTGTTGTAGCGCCCGTCGTCGTTGCGGAGGACGACTCGCAGGCGTCCTCCTTGGGGCCTGGTGTCGACGTGGGCCTCCAGTGTGTCGTCGCTCAGATCGAGCACGGGGCAACTGAGGCCGGCCCGCCACACTCCTGACGGCGTCGAGAGCCAGCCGTAGCCCGATCCCGCCGCCGCCGCTGGGCCGAAATCCCCCTCCACGTCCATGGCCACAGGCTCCCGCCATGAGTGGGCGATGAACTCCTCTCCAGGGGCCATGTGACTCCACTGGGCGCGGCTGTAGGTCTGGCTCTCCGCGTACTTCTCGACGAAGAAGAGCCGGTACGGACCCATCACGGCTAGCGAGGGTGCCCGGAACGAGACGCTGGAGCCGGCGCTCGCCAGCGTCAGCTCCATGAGAGGTGACCAGGTGTCTACGACCTGGCTGAACGCGTCGCCGTAGATAACGGTCCATAGCCCGGTCTCGCCGCCCGACAGGCTGCCGGCGACGGCGATGTCGAAGTCGCCGTAGTAGTGGCAGGCGAGACCGCTAATCGAGGCCAGACTGTGGCTCCACGCCGCCGGCGATCCCCACGCTCCGCTCGATCGCTTCACGGAGTAGATTGTCGGCCCCACCGAGTAGATGAGGAGGGCCGTGCCGTCGCTCTTGAGGGCGGCGGCCATCCATCCCACGGCTCCTGGTGCCGTGGTCACCGTCACCGGCGAGCCGAAGGTCGCTCCGCTGTCGCTGCTCTCTCGGACGTGGATTGTGATGTCGTCGGTGTGGACGGAGAACAGGAGAACAACGCTTTCCTGGCTCGCCAGTGCCAGCCCGGCAGATGCCGATACGGAAGCGAGCGGCGTCCAGGCAGAGAAGTCGCTCTCCGGCCCGGGGTCGGCCACCCGCTGGTAGTAGAGCTGTCCGCCCGTGCTTCGAGCCCGCACCAGGGAGTCATCGGAAGGGACAGCGACGGCATGGTGGGAGTCGGGCTCGCTCCCCGCGTACAACCGCTCCCAGCGCAGCCGCGCCGTGTGGGCTATGCGCTCTGTGACGCGCACGAGGACGTAAGGCACGGCGGAACCGCTTTGCTGGGCGGCCAGCAGATCGCTGCTCAAGGTGCGCACGGTGCTAAGGCTCCCAGGGCGTCGAACGCAGGTCCGCCGGGGCCGCAGGGCGGTAGAGGCGCCGGACGCGCACCCCGGCTCGTCGCCCGTGCCGGGCCAGCTCGCGTGCGAAGGCAGCCAGGCGCTCCTGACCCCACACCAGGTACTGCCGCCACACGTCGGGGCCACCGACGTTGACCCGGTTCGTCGCAAACGTCGCCCACTCGATGGCGGCGTAGGCGGCCGCACCGGTGGCGACGGCGTCCTCAAGCGCCGCCGGAATCGTCGAGGTGCTGGCGTCCAGTGTGTGAAGCTTGCCGTAGTAGACGTGAACGTCCTGGGCGGCCAGAGGCACCGCATCCACCAGCAGGGTCAGCGTGTCCCCCCAAATGGAGAAGGGCACGTAGGACGGGGGGTACTCGCCCACCGGGTACTCGACGGCCTCCACGGCCACCAGGTCCGCAAGCGAGGCGAGCGAGATGTCGCGGCTGCCCTCCGTGGTGGTGGGCGTGGCCCTGCTCTCCAGCGGCATGGCTAGGCTCAGTTCCTTCACCGCCCGCGCGATGTGCCGGTCGAGCTCGTCGTCCGTCCAGCGATAGCCGGAGGCGTCCTCGTCGTGCAGGTCGCGCCGGACCAGGGCGCGCATCGCTGCCAGATTCATGGCATCGTCTCTCCTCGCTACACCGGCCCGGTTGAGGAGCGTCCAGGGTCATCGGAGGCGGCAGGGACGGCCGTCCGACCGCCCCCACCTTGACCTTCCCGCGTTGCCTCGATGAGGGCGGCCTGGGCCGCCGCCACGAGCATCTTCGACTCGGGGCCGCGCAAGGGCACGCCGTCGCACAGAGCCAGAAGGGCCTGGATCATCTCCGGGCTGAGCTCCACCTTCATCGCCTACACCAGCACGAGCACCCTGTCGCCGGCGCCCAGGGCATTGCCGGCCTTCCACTGCACGCGACGCAGCGTCGTGCTCTCCTTGAGGTACAGATTGGTCTGATTCGCGCCGGGGTCGCCGCCGCCGGCAAGCCGCAGGTACGGCGTGGAGGGGCCGATCTCGAGCAGGTGGATTGTGGTCCCCGAGAAGTCCTCGACCCGGACGCCGT
Organism: Dehalococcoidia bacterium; assembly: GCA_034420175.1. GTDB lineage: Bacteria > Chloroflexota > Dehalococcoidia > DSTF01 > JALHUB01 > DAOULP01. The sequence continues at coordinate 3,768 of DAOULP010000218.1, forward strand.
GGACTGTGTTCATGCCGCTGTATCCGCGGACGTAGAGCCCCCGGAACGTGCCGGGCTTGCTGCCCTGGTAGCTGGGCACCACCTCGACCCCGTGCGAGTACAAGACGGCGCCCTTTCCGCTGTAGCTGATGAGGCTGACGTACACGCCGTGCATCCACGCGAGGTCGGCGCCGTTCTGGATGGAGTTGAAGGCGAGTGCCGTTACGTACGAATAGGGGGCGGTGCCGGCGAACTCGACCTCGCCGGTCAGGCCGTAGGCGAAGCCCTGGGTGGACGTGTTGATGGTCGGCCTTATGAATGCCCCCGCGCCGTGGTTGAAGATCGAGATGTCGCCGGTTAGATGCCGAACGCGGAGGGCCTGTCGCCCGCTTGTATCGATAGAGGCGAGGCTGCCGACGGCCGCCACGCCGCTAACGTCGATGTCGCCCGAGAGGAGCAGGTCGTCATCGCCGTCACCCTTCGAAAGAGTGGGTCCGCCCCCGACACTGATGCCGCCCCCGACCTGGAGATCGCCGCCCACCGCGAGCACGCCCGCCGAAGGGCTGCTGATGGGCTCCTCGCCGATGCTGATGCCGGCGGCCGGGAAGCCCCACAGGCCCGTCACCGTCTCCGAGGCGGCCAGGCGGGCGTACACGTCGCCGTCCAGCAGGTCGCTCTCCTGGTGTGAGTGAGGGGCCAGCAGCGCCCCGGCGAGACGCAGGGTGTCGGGCATGACGCGCTCCTAGCTGGGCGTGGCGTACACGTCGAGGGCGAGGGCCGTCGCCGTGGCTGAGACGACCTTGAGGAACACCGTCGCTCCTCGCGCCTCAACCTCCAGCGACGGGACGGGGTTCTCCGCCAGCTCCGAGGCGGTGAACTCGCGTTCGGCGCCCCGGAAGTAGCGGCCCGCGGTCGGGTTCCAGTGCAGCAGTTGCACCCGCAGCGCCGTCGGGTCCGTGCTCCCTGTGGTGTCGAGGTCGAATCGGACGCGGCGGTAGCCGGCACAGTCCACGCCGGCCGCCGCTGTCTCCGGATCCGAGGCGTCGGGGCCCGTGACCCCGTCGCGGTGGAGCACGGTGCTCCCCTCCTCGTACACGGGCCCCTTGGGCACGCCTCTGGTGTCGATGCGGACGTCGACCATCGTCCCCTTACCTCTCCGCCCCAGGAACCTGGAACTCCTCCCGGCAGCCTCCCTCCGCCCGGAACCGGGAACCGGGGGGAGTCACCATGTGTGGTCCAGGTTCCGGGTTCCCGGTTCCTTTCGCCGGAGGCGAATCCGCCTCTGGCGGAGGTTCCTCTGCCGTCCCTACGGCCGGACGCCGGTGAGCCTGGCCAGCTTCAGGGTGTTGAAGAGGGCCAGCGAAACGTACCACTTGACCCGCGTGCGGGTGGCGTCCTTGCTCTCCAGGCTGCCGACCCGCTCCACCGCGAGGCCGCCCGGCGCCGTCAGGCCGGCCAGGGCCCCCTCGCCGAACTGCATCGTGTAGATGGTCGAGCAGTCGCTGCTCGTGCCCTGCGTCTGGTCGTCGGCGACGTAGTCGGAGACGCCGATGGGGATGCCGTCGTAGAACTGCACCATCTGCCCGAACTCGTTGCGGTCCGTCTCCAGGAAGGCGCCCGAGGAGCGGGCCAGGCCGTTCAGCGCGCGACGGCTGCGCTTGCTCATGAGCAGGAGCTGCGGCTTGCCACCCTTGATCGTGTCGACCAGCTCGTCCAGCTTGTCGAGGCTGAGGGTGGCGCCGTTGACGCCCATGCTCACCGTCTGCCCCGAAGCGCACAGCTCGTCGATGCCGTCGAACGACTTGGGGTCGGTCCCGGTGTCGCCGTTGACGAAGGTGTCCTCGAACTTCTGCTGGAGCGCCTTCGCCTTGAGCTGGACGATGGCCGCCTCCAGGTCCTGGAGGTTGCTGCGCGTCGCCATCAGGAAGTTGTCGATGTCGGCGTCGCCGCCCAGGATCGTGAGGGTGGCCGTGATCTGCGCGAAGGTGGGTGTGCTCTCCGTCCACGTGTCGCCGACGTCGTAGAAGGCGGCCGTCGCCGCCGCGTTCTCCCGGTTGTAGGTGAGCCCGTTGCCCACGATCTCGATGAAGGGCAGCACCTGCAGCACCGGGCTGTCCTGGATCACCGTCTCGATGACGCCCGTTAGCAGGACGTCGTTCGAGAGCTTCGACGCTTCCGCCAGTGTGAGGGCCATTGCCTACCTCCCTGGGGCCGTAGCCCCGCCTCGGACCAGGGAACCGGGAACCTGGACCCCGGAACCAGAATGATCCCCTGGGCGTGAGGCGAGTCCGCCTCTGGTTCCTGGTTCCTAGTTCCTGGTTCCTAGTTGCTGGTTCCTCGTGCCAGCCCCAGCCTGATCTTCTCCTCCGCCGTCAGCGCCGAGAGGTCCGGCGCCTGCCGGGGCGGCGCCCCCGCCGGCACCCGGCCCGACTGCGCCTGCGACTCCAGGTGCTGGCGGATCTGCGACACCGTCTGCCGTGCCGCCGCCAGCGATGCCTCCACCTCCTCGACCGTCTCGCCGCCTACCATGTCCGCTGGCACCTCCGGCGAGGCGCTGATCAGCGCCTCTCGATAGCGGGCGGCCGCCTGCGTCACCTGCTCCCGCGCCGTCGAGAGCTCGCCCTCCAGCCCGGCTACGCGCCCCTGGCCTGCGGCGACCTGCTCCTCGGCTGTCGAGAGGGCCTGGTGTGCCCCCTCTAGGTCGCGGCGCAGCCCGGCGTTCTGCTCCTCCAAGTGGGCGGCGCGGGCCTCGCCGTCGGCGGCCGTGGCCTGGAGGCGTTCCACCTCGGCCTGGGCCTCGGCCAGCCGCTCCTGCAGCTCCACAAGCTCGTCTTCGCTCATGGACTCCTCCTTCTCGTCGAAAGGGGCCCCGCCCCTCGGGGCTGGCCGGACGGACTTGACGGGGGAGAGAGTAGAAGATATGTTCTCTTGCTGCCAAGAGGTTAGTGTCACCCATGTCGAAGAACGCAGGACGAACGGTGTCTGTAGGGGTTGACAGAACCTTACAGAGCGGTCTATACTAGTAATAGAGAGGTTACAGGTGATGCTATGACAACGCCATTTGTCTCTGTATTGGGAGATGAGCTTGCCGCTGTGGGCCAGGAACTGGAGAAGCTGAAGGTGGCCGAAGAGGCCATACGCGCTGAGGTGGCTGAACGGCTGCGCGGGATTTCAGAGGAAAGGAGTCGCCTGGAAGCCAGGGCGCGTCACATCCAGGCGCTTCTGGCCTTGGATGGACAGGGTGGCGGGCAAGCCACAGGCGACGACAATCAGGCTGGCGCGAATTCCGGCGCTTGGCTGCACGCTACCGGCATATCCCTCGCGGAGGCTGCTCACCAAGTGCTACTGGAGGTCGGTCGAGAGCTGCACTACAAGGACCTCGCCGCCCAGCTGCAGGTGCGGGGTGTCAACATCCCTGGCAGGGATCCGCCGATCAACCTGGTGGCTCACATCCACAATGACCCCCGCTTCATAAGGCCCAAGAGGGGTGTCTACGGGCTGAGGGAGTGGTATCCCAAAGGGATGAAGAGTGTCGGTAGGCGGACCCGGCGCGGAGGACGGCGAACCGGGCAAAGGGGAAGCTCCAAATGAAATCCAGATCTCCAAAAGGCCGCGGCCTGAGCAACAGAGATGTCGCCGTCTACGCCCTGGAAATGCTAGGTGGAGAAGCCCACCTGGTTGACACCGAGGATGTGGCGCTGCAGTGTTGGCTGCTGTTCCCCGCCAAGTTCTCTTGGAAGAAGTACCCTGAGTATCCCGACAGCGAACCTGGGCGTTCGGGGCTCTTCGATGCGGCCAAGCGGCAATATGGGGCGCTAGTCACAGGCAGCAAAGACGGAGGATGGATGCTGACCCCATCTGGCAAGGCATGGCTTGAGGCCAAGAGAGAGTGGCTGGAGGCGGAGCTACGAGCGCATGCCACGGTCGGGCGGTATCCTGTCGCTGGTCGAGTAAGAAGGAATCCGTCCATAGCCGATAACGAAATGGGGCGCCTTCGGACAACACGGGCTTACTCTAAGTTCACGTCCAACGAGGCGCAGCATATTGAGTTGGAGGACTTCTTCCAATTCATGAAGGTTAGTCAGTACATGCCGGTCGAGAAATACCAGGCGAACCTCCGTGCCATCAGGATTCTCGTCAGCAATGACCCCGGTCTCCAGGAACTGGTAGCTGAACTTGATGCCAGGTTCGGGAGCAGATACAGGCGCCTGGCCGACGGGGAGGAGTAGAGACATGCCGCTAACAGTGACATCCCACGTCGGCAATGATGTTCTCCAGAACGCTGCCTACTTCAACAGCGTACCCAAGATCGTGAATGAGTACGTGTCCAACTCCATAGACAACGCTCCCGATGGCACGACCGTCAGCTGCTCCGCCACGATAGGGAGGGGTAGGATCACGATCAAGGACGATGCCGTGGGCATGAGCTACGGCGATCTCGCCAATTTCTTCTGCATGCACGCTGACAATATCCTCAGGAAGAGGGGGCGCAAGGTCCGCGGTCGATTCGGGACTGGCAAGAGTGCTGCGTTTGGATTGGCCAATGTGCTTCGGGTACACACGGTGAAGGATGGTATGGAGAATGTGGTGGAGCTTCGCCGCGAAGATCTGAAGCGCGCCGAGAAGGGCTCTGCTGTTCCTGTTAGAGAGCTCGTCACCAACCGACGAGTCCGGCGTCAGCCGGGCACTATCGTTGAAATCGAAGACTTCATGATAAAGCGCCTTGAGCACAAAGGGGCGATTGTCTATCTTGAACAGTCCCTGAATCGGCACCTGGCCCTCCACAACGTCAGTGTAAACGGAGTTCGCTGTGAGTTCCGTGAGCCTGAATACGTACAGAAGTGGGAATTCGACGCGCCACCTAGCGTTGCACGGTTTGCGGGTGACGTGAAGCTTGAGGTGAAGGTCGCTCGCTCTCCTCTCGAGACGGAAGTCAACGGGATAGCCGTTCTGGCAAACGGGTTTCTTCACGCAATGACACTTGGCGGCGCAGAGGGAAAGCCGGAGGCAGAGTTTCTTTTTGGCCAAGTGGACGTGCCAGCTCTGGACCTAGACACATGGGAGATCCCGCCATTCCACAACACTCGCGATCTCTCGCTAAACCCCCACAACCCGCTAGTTGGCGAACTGGAGGCGTGGATTGCCGAGTGCGTCGAACTGGTGAGAGATGACTTGGCCACGCGGGCCAAGAAGCGGCGTCAGGAGGAGCACGACAGCCGGCTCAGCGAAGCCGCGGCGAAGATAGCCCGCCTTCTAAATGAGGATTATGCGGACATCCGGAGACAGCTAGCCATTGCCAGCCCCTCCAATGGCAGCGACATGAGCTCGCAGGGCTTCGACTATGAACTGGCACAAGTCGGAGGCGGCGACGAATTGATCCCCGGGCCCGGAGAGCAACAGGAGCAGGGTGAGGTCCCAGGCTCTGAGCCCAATGCCGTCTTGACAACTGGTACAGCCAGAAATGGGCACTCTGATATCGGCGACGGCGGGACTGGAAGCCTGGGGGCCTGGGGGCACGGGTCCAAGTATCGTCGCCCGAAAGGGGGTTTCTGGATCGATTACGAGAACCGCGGGGTAGACAGACGGAGATCGCGGTACATTGAAGCCAGACGAACCATCTTCATCAACATGGACCACCCGCAAATGGCCGTGGCGCTGTCAGACGGTGGTATCGAAGGTCGCCCCTTTCAACTGCTGTCATACGAGGTCGCGTTCAGCGAGTATGCTGCGGCCGTTGTGATGGAACTGGCTCACAAAGGCATCGAGATCGCTGACGCCTATGACGCTGTCTTCAAGGTGCAGGACATCCAGGAGCGACTGGGTCGAACGGCCGCCGCTGTGCTCGCTAACCTCTGAGCCCGCGCTTACTCCCCTCTCCCCGCCGCCACTCACGCCCCCGCCCCGTCCCGCGCCAGCGTCCCCTGCTCCTCCAGCCAGCGACGGAACCGCCTGCCTCCTGCATAATGGGCCCATGGCGAAACTGATCATCGGCGCCATCAGGGTGTTCGGCTCCCTGCCCGTGCTCCGCTGGGCCTTCGTCGGCGGCATCATCGCCATCCTCGTCGACGCCAGCGACATCTTCCTCATGAACATCTTCAACTGGGCCGGCTGGGGGAGCCTGGGGAACTACCACCACTTCGACAAGTGGGCGGACCAGGCCTACGCCATCACCTTCCTCATCGCCGCTCTGCGGTGGCAGGGCACGCCCCGGAACGTGGCGGTCGGCCTCTTCGCCTATCGCGTGATCGGCGTCATCACCTTCGAGGCCACCGACGCCCGGGTCATGCTCCTGGTGTTCCCCAACCTGTTCGAGTTCTGGTTCCTCTTCGTCGCCAGCCTGCCGCACTGGAAGCCGGACTTCGCGTTCACCCGCAGGAGTGTCCTGTCGTGGGGCGCCGCGCTTCTCGCCGTCAAGGAGTGTCAGGAGCTTGTTCTGCACTGGGGCCGCTGGCTGGACCGGTTCACCGCCTTCGAGGCCATCGAATCGATATGGCACTGGCTCACGCCGCCGTTCTAGCGCGAGGCGGGTTGCCCTTCGACAGGCTCAGGGTGCCCGATGCAGAAGAGCAAAGCATGAGGCATGCTGAGCTTGTCGAAGCACCCGCCCAACCGCCGTCACTCACTCACGCCCCCGTCCCGTTCTCGCTCAGCGTCCCCTGCTCCTCCGGCCGGCGACGGAACTCGCCCCTTGCTCTGCTATAATGGGCCCGTGAACACGTATCGTCTTCCCGTGGTCATCGAGAGCGATAGCGACGGCTTCTTCGCGTACTGCCCTGATCTCCAGGGCTGCTACACCCAGGGGAGGACCTTCGAGGAAGCCCTCGCCAACATCCGCGACGCCCTACGCCTCCACCTCGAAGACCGCGTGTCTCAGGGCGAGTCGATACCAGCCGGGCACGACCTGTCACGCTGAGCGCCCGGACGGGCCCGTCTGGGAAGCGAAGGGTCCGGCCAGACCGGATTCTTCGTCCGCCTCTGGCGGACTCAGAATGACGAACCGGCCCTTCGACAGGCTCAGGGCGCCTGGTGTCCAACTGGCGGCGAAAGCAGGGCAAATGGCATGCTGAGCTTGTCGAAGCGCCCGCCCAACCGCGGTCACTCACTCACGCCCCCGCCCCGTCCCGCGCCAGGGTCCCCTGCTCCTCCAGCCAGCGACGGAACTCGCCCTCCGGGTCCTCCACACCCAGCTCGTCGGCGGCACGGCGTCGACTGTGGATGCCCGCGTCGACCAGCGTCCGCTCGTCGGCGACCAGGCGGCTGCGGTCCTGGGGCAGCACCGGCCCCCAGACGATGCGCGTCCGGTAGGGGGCATAGGAGACGCCCGTCTGCTGCTCCAGCAGCCGCAGGATGAGCTCGTTGCGGCGCTTGTGGGCCGCGGTGCGGATCAGCCGCTTGCGCTGCACCTTCTTCAGCAGCGGGTCCAGCTCGACGTTCAGCGCCACCCCCGACAGGTTCTGCCGGCTGTCGCCGAATGCCGTCCGCGGCGACTCGCCCAGGTCGTGCAGCGTGCGGTAGATGAGGTCGACGAAGTCCACATGCAGCTTGACGCCGCCGCCCTGGAGCAGATCCAGCAGGTAGGCCCGTGCCTGCTCCGGTAGCTCCCACACGGCGCCCGGCTGGACGGCGATGTCCTGCGACTCGCTCACGTTCTCCAGCACGGCGATGGGGTTCCCCGACAGCTCCAGGATCATCGACAACTGCGACAGGGCCCGGTTGAGCTCCCGCACCGACTCCTTGATGGCCGGCAGATCGGAGATGCCCCAGAAGCGCTTCGGCTCACGGAGGTTCGGGTAGACGACGAAGGGGATGAAGCCGTAGGGGTTGGCCTTCGCCTCGACCAGGACGTTGTCCACCCACAGCTCGAACTCGCTGGCCGTCCATACCTCCACCACCTCCGAGCCGCTGGCGCGCTGGCCCGGCGTCATGCCCGTCACACCTGCCTGCCCGCTGGCCAGTCGAGTGGCGCCGCGTCCGGTCGTGCGGGGCCGGACGCCGTGCAGCATCTCGACCTCCTCCGGCAGCAGGTAGTAGCGGCTGGCCACTCGCCAGACCCGCGAGACGTCATCGCCGAGCCACCAGACGAAGAGCCCCTGCACGTCGGGGGCGGACACGCGCACCCGGCGCTCGGCGGCGTCCCACGTCACTTTGAAGGCGCCGTCGCCCAGGATGGCCGTGTCCAGCTCCGTGTCGAAGTCGAGCTGGGCGAGCTGGTTGGTCTCGTACACGTCCAGCAGCGCCCTCTCGGCCGCCCGTGCCCGCTCCTGCGCCTCCGGCGACGGATCGACCGGGTCCACCGCGAAGCTCATCCCGCTCATCAGGTAGGAGGTCGTCTTCTCCACCAGCGCCCTGGCGTAGTTGAAGATGAGGCGACGCTCCCGCCGTCGGGGCACGCCGGGCCACTGCTGGCCCTGGTAGAAGGCCAGGTTGTCCGCGTAGGCGCGCAGGCGCTCCATGTCCATGCGCTGAAGCTGCTGGGGAAGGGTGGTCCCGTTCATCCTCTCACCTCCGTCGTGTTGGCAGTGTCGAAGAGGTGGCGCCGCCCGGACGGCCTTGTGGCGTCTGACCCTTCGACAAGCTCAGGGTGCGTGTACCAAACGCCTCAACGTGCATCCTGAGCCCGTCGAAGGACCTGAGCCTGTCGAAGGACGCGGCCACCCCTCGCAGAGTCATTCCGACATCCTCTCATGACGCCAGGCGCTTGCCTGCCGCCCGCCTCAGGCTGCGGAAGACGCTGCGACGGGAGATGCCGAATCGGCGCGCCAGCGTATCGACGTTGACCCGGTCGCGCCGGTACAGCCGGTTGATCTCGACGTCCCGCTCCCGCAGGAAGATCTGCCGCGCCCCGCCGGGTTCGTCGTAGCGACATCGAGGCAGCGGGCACGTCAGGCAGCGGTCCCAGAGGTCGCAGCCGGTGTCGGCGTAGTCCAGATTCTCCGGCAGGGCGTCCTCGCGAACCCTGCGCGTCGGCAGCGAGAAAGGGTGCTGGCCGGCGGCCTCCCGCTGCTGCACCTCACACCTCTTCTCGCACGCGCCCTCGAGCCGTCCGCGGGCGGGCGCCGCTCGACGCCTCCACCGTCAGGGCCAGGCTCATCAGGTAGTCGTCATGCCCCTCCGAGGGGTCGACGAAGAAGTTCATGGTCCGGTTGGCCCGGTACGAGACCCTGGCCCGTTCCATCTCCTGCCAGAAGGCCCGGTGCTCGGCCGAGCCGTCCCCGGCGTAGACCTTGAGGCGGCCGCCGTTGACCGCCGCCAGAAGGTTGTAGCCCAACCGCGACTTGCTCTCGGCACTGAAGCGCACCGGCGCCACGGCGTCGCGGCCCAGGGCCCGGGCCAGCCAGGCGGCCAGCGTCTCGCCGAGGCCCGTCGCGTCCACCGCGACCCGCCGCACGCGCCATACCGTGCGCAGCAGGTCCACGAGCCGCTCGTAGAGGCGGTCGTGAGGCTCGCCCACCCAGGCGCAGTGCTCCACGACCTCGAGGCGCGGCTCCTGCACCAGGGCGTCCGACCGTGGCAGCATCACCCGCGCGATCGTGAGCACCGAGGCGTCGCGCCCGCCCGCCGCTCGCTCCGCTGGCGGGGGATTGTCGCTGCCGTCGGCGCCGCCTTCGCCCGCTAGGTCGAGCCCGGCGACGTAGGCCTCGCCCGACTGTGGGCGGCTCAGGCGTGGGTGATCGCCCTGGAGCTGGGCCCGCTGCTGCGTCGAGAACAGACGGCCGCCGCCGGCCAGCGTGCGCAGGCAGTACTGGGTCAGGAAGAGGGGGTGGTCCTCACCCAGCCGCTGCCGCTCCGCCTCCACGAAGCGGCCGTAGGCGGGATTGTGGCGCGCCACCTGCTGCCAGTCGTACTCGAAGTGGCGGCGGAGGCCATCGCGACGCTCCAGCTCCAGGTTCGACTGCTTCACGCGCTCCAGGAGGGAGGTCTCCTCCCAGGCGGTGCCGTAGTGGACGGTCGTCGCGTTCGCCACCGCCGCCATAGGCCGGAAGTCGCGGTCGAACTTCTCGGACTCAACGTCCTGGCTCTCGTCCACCTCGAGCAGGATGCGGGCCGTGTGCCCCACCACGTTGCTGCCCGGTTCGGCCGAGAGGAACACCTGTCGTGCCTGCCCTAGTCGGATCGCCCCCGTCCCTTCGCGGCGGCACCAGGGGCCGAGGCCGGCCTCGTGCAGGCGCGTCCACAGGCGTCGGAGGCTGAGGAGCGCCTGCGGCCGGAAGGTAGGCGCGCACTTGATGGCGTCAGCGTCGGTGGGCATATGGGCGGTCAACAACAGGACCTCCAGTTGGGCCGAGAGCTCGTTCTTGCCTCCCTGTCGGGCCACCATGACCGAGATCGTGAGGCCGCGGCTGCCGAAGACGCTGTTGAGAACGGCCCGCGCGGCCTCGACCTGGTAAGGCCGCAGCCGAATGCCGTGCCCGTTTGCCTGCTTCCCCGTTCCCGGTGCCATCTACTCGATGAGGCGGAGGATGACCTGCGCCACCACCGTCCCGGCGATGAGGAACATGAGGCTGTTGACCCGGCCCTTCACTTCGGCCATCTCTCGCTCCAAGGCGCGCAGGCGCTCTTCGACGGCGGCGCGGAAGGCAGCGGCACTTCCCCGTCGCGGCCCACCTCGCCGTCGTCTCGAGACCGCCGACTGGGTGTCGGCGGCCTCCGCCGTCGCCCCGGTCTCAGGCCGCATCGCCAAAGACCTCCGGGTACAGGGGGGCGCCCAGGTCGCGCAGCACCGCCCCCACCCTCTCCGACAGCTCGGCCTCCGCCTGCTGCGTCAGCCGGTAGCGCGCCGACAGCGCCTTGACCAGCAGCTCCAGCCCCTTGAACATCAGCTTCACGTCCTCCGGCTGCTCCTCCAGTGCGGTCCGCAGCTTCACCCGTAGGAGGGCGATCTCCTCATCGAGGCCGCGCATCTCGGCCGCCTCCGCAAGGGCCAGCCGTTCCGCGTCGCTCAGGGCCGACCGGTAGAAGCCCGCCGTGCTCGAGCGTCTGCCCCTCCTGCGCTCCTTGCCCTCAGCCTTTGCCACGGGCGGGAGGCCCTTCCAGCGCCTCGAGCAGCCCCTCCACGGCATCGGGCGGCAGCCGCGACGCCGCCTCGGCCACACCCAGCAGTAGGTAGAGGGCCACCAGGGTCCAGGCCCGACGCTCCACAGCCATCGCCAGCGGCGACATGCCTCCGCTGCTCCTTCCCTACAACCGCCGCAGTCGACGAAGCACCAGGGCCGAGATGAAGGCGGCCCCCAGCAGCAGAGGCAGCCGCGCTGGCAGCCAAACCGACGGCGTCAGGAAAGGCTCCGCCGCCTCCTGCGAGCGCCATGAAGCGTAGAGGGCCAGGAAGAAGAGGCTCTCGACCACCAGGGCGGTGTTCACCGTCACGAGGGCGGCCGCCCCCAGTCGGCGAGGCGGCCTGGGGCGTCGCAGCAGCCAGTAGTGGAGGAAGTAGAGGGTGTTCAGGGTGCCACAGGCCGCCGCCATCAGGTCCTGGGCGACCACCAGTCCGTGCAGCATGGGAAGAGTTGCCTGCCTCGTCATGTCCCACCCGATGGGACAGCCGCATTGGGGGAGACCATCAGCCGAGGGCAATAATAGAATATATGTGCTAGTCCGTCAACCGGGGTGTGTCACGGAGCCGCGAGGTGGGCCGATTTCGCCCGGTACGGAGCGACGTGCTAGAATCGGCGGGAATTCTGCCAAGGAGCGGTTGACATGGCCAAGATGAACGCCGCCTTGTTCGCCGGTCCCCGGAGCGTGGAGGTCAAGGAGGTCGATGTGCCGGCCGTGGAGCCGGGGGGCGTGCTCGTGCGCGTGGTGCAGTGCGGGATATGCGGCAGCGACCTTCACTTCTATCGCGGCGAGCTGCCCCTGGGGCCGGGCGCCTGCATGGGCCATGAGATGGGCGCTGAGGTGGCCGAGGTCGGCGCTGGCGTCGACGGCCTGCACCCCGGCGACCGCGTCTGCGTTGAGCCGCTGCTGGTCTGTGGACAGTGCCACTACTGCCGCAGCGGCGAGTACCAGCTCTGCCGCAGCCGCCAGTTGATCGGTGTCACGGTGCCGGGAGGCTTCGCCCGTTACCTGCAGGTGCCGGCCTACTGCGTCTATCGCCTGCCGGACGCCGTTGACTTCGAGGTGGGGTCCCTCATCGAGCCGCTGGCCGTGGCCGTGCACGGGCTGCGCCTGGCGAGCCTTTCCATCGGCGAGCGCGTGCTGGTCCTGGGGGCGGGCGGCATCGGCCTCATGGCGGTGGCCGCTGCGCGCGAGATGGGGGCGGCGTCAGTCGCGGTCAGCGGCCGCTACGAGCACCAGCGGAAGGCCGCCCTGGCCCTGGGCGCCGATGTGGCCATCGAGGACAGCCAGGAGGCCCTGCGGGCCCTGTCAGGCTCTGCCTGGGATAGCCCCTTCGACCTGGTGGTGGAGGCCGTGGGCGGCCACGGCGACACGCTGTCGCAGGCCGTGAGCCTCGGCCGGTTCGGGGGGCGGGTTTCTGTCTTGGGGCTCTTCACTCAGCCCGTCAAGCTGAACGCCATATCCGTGATGACCAAGGAGATGCGCCTCGTGGGTGCCATGACCTACGGCCGGGCCGGCACCCGCTCCGACTTCGACCTGGCGCTCGACATCGCCGCTCGCCGCGCCGACGCCCTGAAGCGGCTCGTCACCCATCGATTCCCGCTCGATCGCGCGGGCGAGGCCTTCGAGACGGCCGCCGACAAGAAGACAGGGTCGCTGAAAGTCAGCGTCCTCCCCTGACCTAGCGTGCCGTGAGTTTGTGGAGCCGGAGTTGTGGCTTCCCTTAGGGAGGTTGGTGTATGGCCCCCCGGTCCTTAGACGAACTGGTCCATCAGCAGATGATCAGCTCACTCGGATCACCGAGGCCATCTACGATCAACGAAAACCAGCTGTGGGCAGAGCGGTGAAATCCCAGTCCCTGGCCCTGTGGGCCATGCTGGCCATGCTCCTGCCAGCGGTCGCATGCGGCGAGAAGACCGCCCCTACAGTAGAGCCGCCGCCGGCGGCCGAACCCGTAGCGACGTTTGAGGAATCGCCCTGTCCCTTCGACGTGCCCGAGGGCTCCCTTGTCGAGTGTGGCTTCGTCGTCGTGCCCGAAGACCACAACGATCCCGCCGGCCCGACGATCCGCCTCGCCGTGGCCGTCTTCAAGAATCAGAGCGAGACGCGCCTGCCCGATCCGGTGATGCTTCTCTGCGGCGGTCCTGGCCAGAGGTGCGCGGCGGACGCACCACTGCTCTCCCTAAGTCTGGCCACCCTCTCCACCAACCGCGACCTCGTCATCTTCGATCAGCGTGGCGTCGGCCTCTCCGAGCCGGCGTTGGAGTGTCCCGAATTCGAGCAGTCGGTGCTGGACACCCTGGACGAACCAGACCTGGAGGTCGCCCTCCAAGCGCAGTTCGATGCCATGATCGACTGCCGTGACCGCCTGACAAGCGAGGGACACAATCTGTCGGCTTACACGAACCTCCAGAACGCCGCCGACGTGGACGCCGTCCGGATCGCGCTGGGCTACGACCAGGTCAACCTGTTCGGCGGTTCATACGGCTCATTGCTGGCGCAGGCTACCATGCGCGACCATCCGAACGGCATCCGAAGCGCGGTCCTCGACTCGGTGGTGCCGCTGGAGGGGAGCATCCTTGTGGATTCATCCGTGACGACCGCGAACGCCATCATGCGCCTTCTCGACGCCTGCGCTGGCGACGAAGCCTGCAACGACGCCTATCCGAACCTGCAGGACGTGCTTTTCGCCGTTATCGACCGGCTGAACGCGGACCCGATTCCGATCACGGCCGTCAACCCGGTGAACGGCGTGAGCTACAACGCGCTACTGACCGGCGACGCGGTGCAAAGCAATCTCGTTGCCGTCTTCTACCTGACGCCTCTGATTCAAGCGTTGCCGCTGGCGATCTACGATGTACACAATGGGGACTTCGGGCTGATGGCCCAGCTGACCGGCATCAAGCTGGCGTTGCTGGGCCAGCTCAGCCGTGGGATGGAGTTCTCCGTCCTCTGCACCGATGACTTGATCGGCCGGACGTCCGACGAGTTTGTCGACATAAGAGACGCACTTCCCAGGCAGCTGTGGGGTCAGGCCGACCCAGAAGCAGTCGTCAAGTACGGCCCCTTCAGCATCTGCGAGAACTGGCCGGTCGAGGAGGCCGACCCGTCGGTCAAGGAGCCGCTGGTCAGCGACATCCCCACGCTGGTGTTGGAGGGCGAATTCGACCCAGTCACGCCACCGGAGTACGGTCAGCTCGTCGCGGGGTACCTGAGCAACGCGTACTTCTTCGAGTTCCCCGGCATCGGCCATGACGTGAACGGCGTCAGCGAGTGCGCCAGGAGCATGACCGCCCAGTTCCTTGACGACCCGACTACGGTCCCCGATGACGCCTGCATCACCGCGATGTCTGGCGTTGTCTTCGACCTGCCGCGTGAACCCGTGGAGGTGGTGCTGAAGCCGGTCGCCTACCAGGAGCGCGGCTTCAGCGGCCTCGTGCCCAGAGGCTGGACTGAAGCATTGCCATTGAACTACAGACGCGGTCTCACGGCACTTGATCCGACCACATTCGTCCAGGACGCCGTTCCAGTCACTGCCGATGAACTGTTCGGCGCTCTGTCAAGCCAACTCGGATTTGATCCCGGACTGGAAAGCGTCGTGACTGCCGAGCTGGGCAGCTTTGTGTGGAATTTCTACGCCTTCGAACTTCATGGTAATGCGGTCGACCTCGCGCTGGCAGAAAGTAGCGTGAGGGCCTACATCGTGTTGCTGATCTCCGAGCCCGGGGAGCGGGATGAGCTACACGAGAAGGTCTTCCTGCCCGCCGTGGCGGCGCTGGCTCCGATGGAGTAGCCCTCGGCATGCCCAAGCATGTGGAGATGGCAGAGGACATGCTGAGAGACGTGTGACGCGCGAGCCGCCTGTCCACCCAGCGCTGGCGTCCCGCCTCAGGCTAGCTGGCGCACGGCCACCCGCACCTGGGGCAAGAGGGTCTGACCGTCGTCGGGTGGGAAGAGGGAGTTGACGGCGCCGCCGCCGCAGTAGAGGGGCACGTAGACGGCGCCCGGCGGCACCGCGTCCGTGAGCGAGACGGCGATGGCCACCTCGGCGCTGCCGTTGATAAGCACGACCTCCTCGCCCTCGCCGACGTTGAGGGCGGCCGCATCGGCCGGGTTGATCTGCGCCGACTCCTCCCGGTGCAGCTTGTCGGCCTCGGGTGAGCGGATGGCGGCGCCCTCCAGGCTCGTGAAGAGCGAGCGGCCCGTGACGAGGGTGAGGCGCCCTTCGGCAGGGGCTTGTCCGGCTGCGGCGCCAACGTCCTGCAGCGCCACGCGCCTCGGTCCCTCGAGCGGCAGGGCGCGCGTCTTCCCCGAGGCCAGGCGGTCGTGGCGGGCCTGGGCGTAGGCCGGCGCCAGGGAGGCGATCTCCTCCATGACGGCCGCTGGACTCTCTTCCTCCAGCTTCGCGGCGACAGAGAGCTTACCTGTGAGTCGGCGCGCTAGCTCGCGTAGCGAGAGCCACGCGGGCTGCTCGTCGCCCAGGGGCGCCAGGGCAGCCTTGAGGCGCAGCACCCGGCGGTCAGCGCTGGTGCAGGTGCCATCTTTGCCGTAGGTGGGCAGGTCGGCGAGAACCACGTCGGCCCGCTCCGCTGTCTCCGTCATCAGGCTGTCGACTACCATCAGGAATTCCAGGCCCCCCATTGCCTCGGTCAGGGCCTGGCGGCCGGGTGCCCAGAGGAAGGGGTTGTCGCCGGCGACCACCAGGGCCTTCAGTTGACCCTGACGGGCGGCCTCCATCATCCCCCAGAAGTCGAGGCCTGCCTCGGATGGGACATCGGCGCCCCATGCCTGGCGGCACGCGTCACGTCCGGACGCGTCTTCGATTGGCCGCAGGCCGGGGAGGAGGTCCGGCGCCACGCCCATGTCGCGGGCGCCGTTGACGTTCGCCTCGGCCGGCAGCGCGTAGAACGACTGGTCGGCATCGCGTCCGCGGCAGAGGATGGCCAGGTTGGCGGTCGCTCGTGCCGTCTCCCCGGCGGCGAGCCTGCCGATGGGTCCTGGAGCGAAGAGGAAGACCAGGTGCCCTTCGGCATCGCCCGCGGCGGAAGCCAGCAGTTTGGCGGCTCGCTCGATGCTCTCTGGCTCGGCGCCACCCGCCGAGGGGTCGGCCGCGGGCAGCGCTCCCTCCACGCCTTCGGGGGTGCTGAAGTGGGCGGCCAGCGCGGCGCCTATGGCGGTGAGCGCGGCGGCCTCGCCGCCGGCCCCCGGCCTGACCCACACTTCGGCGAAGTCGCACACCTCGCCGTAGCGGGGGCTGACCACGATCAGGCGGGCACCCCGCCGCACCACGGCGTCCTTGACCCTGAGCGCGGCGACGTTGTGGCTGGATTCCACATCGTCGGCCACGACCACCAGGGCGGAGGCCTCAGCCACACGGCCGAGGTCCGCGGGCAGGGCCTCGCGACCGAAGGCGTCGCGCAGGGCCTCGGCGACGGCGCGCGCCACCGGCCCCCCGGAGAAGTCGACGTTGTTGCTGCCGACGACGGCGCGCGCCAGCTTCTGGAGCAGGTAGCTATCCTCGTTGGTGGCCACCGGCGAGCCCAGGAAGCCAATCGCTCCTGGCCCATGCTTGCTCCTGATCTCGCCCAGACGCTCGGCGGCGGTGTCCAGGGTCTCCTCCCACGAGGCCGGCAGGAGCTCCTCGTCCCGCCGGACCATGTGTCTGGACAGCCGGTCGCGGTCGGGCACGGCGTCGTAGTGGAAGCGCCCGCGGACGCAGATCTGGTCGAAGCTCACCGGGCTGAGGGGATCGGGCCGGACAATGACACCGCGTCCGTCGCGGACGCCCATGCTGAGCGTACAGCCGACGCTGCAGGAGTTGCAGGCCGTGGGCACCCACTCGTCCGTGCGGCCGATCCACTTGTTCGGCCTCTCCATCAGCGTTGCCGTTGGGCAGACGTCGATGCAGGCGCCGCAGAAGTCGCACGTGGACTCGTGGATGGCTGCTCCGGCACCAAAGGCGATCCTGGTGTCGAAGCCACGGCCGGACAGGGTGATGGCGCTGGTGTGGCGGATCTCGTCGCAGGCGCGGACGCAGCGTGTGCATATGATGCACATCTGTGGGTCGAACTCCAGGAAGGGGTTCGCCCGGTCGGCGTCCGGCTGGTCGATCTGGTAGTAGGTTCGCGCTTCGCCGATCCAGGGCTCGTAGCTGGTCATCTGCACCAGCTCGCAGTGGGTCTGGAGTTCGCAGCGGTAGTTCTTGGAGCAGGTGACGCAGCGGTGGGTCACCACGTCGTCACGCAGGCAGATGTCGCCCGGCAGGCATTTGACCCGCCGATGGCAGGTGAGGCAGCGGTCCGAGTGATTCGCCAGGATGAGGGAGGTGACGGCCCTGCGCGCCTCCTTCACTTCTTCCGTTTCCGTGTTCACCACCATGCCCTCGGCCACCTTGGTGGTGCAGGAGAGCTGGAAGCCGCGCGCCCCCTCGATCTCCACCAGGCAGGTGCGGCAGCCGGCGTAGGCGGGCAGTCCTCGCAGGTAGCACAGATGAGGAACCGCAAGACCGTGGTCGGTCAGAACCTGTATCAGCGGCGCGCCGACCTCGGCCTCGATCTCAGTACCATTGACGATGATCTTAGTCACCCTGAGCCCCGTTCTTCCCTATACGCTCGATGAGCCAGTCGGGGGCTCTCTGCCCGTGGGGATAGGCGAACTCATGCTGGCGAAGGTACTGGTGCGCAAGTCCAGTCAGTGCGTGCTTGTTCTTGTACATGTCATCGTAGACGTACACCGCGTCCCTGAAGTCGCCGCCGGCCTGGATGGCCTGATAGGGGCACGCCTCGACACATAGCCCGCAGTACATGCAGAGGCGGAAGTCGATCTCGTATCGCTCGACGTTCAGGCTCCCGTCGGGCTTGGGGGTTGTCTCCACCAAGATACAGCCGTCAGGACAGGCCTGAGCGCATGTGCTACAGCCGGTGCAGCGCTCCACGAACCACACCAGGTTGGTGCGCGCCCGGTGGGGGATGGGTCGCACTTCCTCCGGGTACTGGACCGTGAAGGGAGGGCGAAACAGGTGCTTGAAGGTGACCCAGAGCCCTTTGGCTATTCCGACACCGTACACCGTGACATCCTTCCCAGACCCGTTCGCTAAGATATCCGGCAGCGTCCTTACGGGGAAGTCCCCCAGGTCATAAGCCTAGACGGCGTGATGGTGTTGAATGCCCTGGGGCCTGGTCGTGGTCGCCGGAGGGGCTACAGTTTGTACACCCCGAAGTCCTCGGCCGCGATGACGCCGTCCATGCCACTCAGATCGCCCTGGCCGGCGTCGAGGTGAGTGAGCACGAAGGCCGTGCTGGGGGGAATGGCTTTCCGCAAGGTGCGAATGTCCTGGGGGTTCAGATGGGGGCCGCAGTCCGGCTCCCAGCAGGAACACTCCACGACAAAGACGTCGGCCCCATCGGCGAGCTCGTACAGGGTGTCTTCCATGCGGGCGTCGCCGGAGTAGGCGAGCGTGCGACCCTCGACCTCCACCCGGTAGGCGAAGGACTCGAGGCCGGAGGCGTGGTTCACCTGCAGCGCCCGAAAACGTATCCCCCCCGCCTCGGCCGACGTGCCGTCTCTCATCTCGATGTACCGACGCTCGTAGTCGCAACTCACCGCGAGGAGACCGGGGAAACCCAGCTCCGTTATCCACTCCAGCTTTTCCTGGATCTGGGTAGGCCCCACCACGAATAGGTCGTCGCGCCGGGGAGTCGTCACACCGTACTCGAGAAGGAGGAAGGGTAGGCCGAAGAAGTGGTCGCCGTGGAAGTGGGTTATGAATACGGTCCGGATCTCCTCGGAGGGTCTACCCGTCCTCTTCAGGTGGGGTACCACTGTGGGGGGACAGTCGAACAGGTAGCGGCCGTTGAGTAGGAAGGAATTCCAGTAGCGCTGTGGCGCGAAGGCGTTTCCGGTGCCCAGGAAGCAGAGCTCCAGGGGCTGCTTGCCGGCCGCGGTCATCTGCAGGCGTCCTCCCTTCGTCGGGGCGGATGGTCACCCCGGGCGCCGCGAAGCCCTACTAACCATTCTGAGGTCCTTGCCGGTTGGCCGCAAGGGGGAGGCGTTTGGCTAGCTCGCTAGTGACCGGGGTTCTTGTTGCAGCCTGCGCTGTCAGAAGTCCGGCTTGTCACACGTTACAGATGAGTCGCGCTCGCTGCTGAACAGTCGAGGTCGGCCCCGGGCGGACCAGGGCCGACCTCTTGGATCTCGATGGCGACGGCGGCTGAGTCGCCTACTTGGTGATGACGTTGAGCGTGCAGGCGGAGGTGAGCCCGATGACGTGGGCCATACCTGCTTTTGCTCCCGGCTGCTGGCGACCGCCCGACTCGCCCCGAAGCTGCCAGACGATCTCCGAGATGCCGCAGGCGCCGGTGGCCCCCAGCGGGTGCCCCCTGGAGATCAGGCCGCCGCTGGCGTTGCATGCCACATCGCCGCCGATGTCGAACTTGCCCTCTTTGAGGGCGCGCGGCCCCTCACCGTCGGGGACAAGGCCCAGGTTCTCGT
>DAOULP010000219.1:0-2041 GCA_034420175.1 Dehalococcoidia bacterium
CCAGTGCGGGTTCTGCACGGCGGGCATCATTCTGGCCGCCAAGTGCCTGCTGGACGAGAATCCACACCCAAGCGAGGAGGAGATCCGGCGCGCCATCGCCGGCAACCTCTGCCGCTGCACGGGCTACTCCAAGATCGTGCAGGCCATCGCGGCGGCCGCCGAAGGGCCCGCCTAGGAGGAGACGAGGATGGCCGAGTACCGGGCCGTGGGCTGGCGAACGCCCCGCGTGGAAGGCGTTGCGAAGGTCACCGGCCGCATGGTATACACGGCGGACATGGACCTGCCAGGTCTCCTGCACGCGAAGGTGCTGCGCAGTCCCCACGCCCACGCCCGCATCCTCCGCATCGACACGGCCCGCGCCGCTGCCGTCGAGGGCGTGGAGGCCGTGGTCACCGCGGCCGACCTGCCCGCCGTGGACCCGAAGAGGGCAGCATCCAACCGGACCTACTGCCTGCTGGCTGCCGAGGAAGCCGTCTACGTGGGACAGCCGGTAGTTGCCGTCGTTGCCCGCGATCCGGCGACGGCGGAGGAGGCACTGGACCTCATCGACGTCCGATACGAGGAACTGCCAGCGGTGCTGGACCCCCTGGAGGCCCTGAAGGAAGACTCGCCGCTCGTCCGCACGGACCTGGGAGCCAGGGCAACGGCGGCCGGCGAGGAGCCAGAGGGCGAGACCAAGGCCACAAACATCGTCTCCCAGATGCGCTTCACCCGGGGCGATCTTGAGCAAGGCTTCGCCGAGGCCGACCTGGTAGTGGAGCGCAGGTACCGCACGCCGATGGTCCACCAGGGCTACCTCGAGCCCCAGGCCACGATCGTTGACTATGACGCCGCCAGCGGCGAGATGACAGTCTACACATGCACGCAGGGCCAGTTCAGCGTCCGCGATGAGATATCCCACATACTCCAGCTCTCGGAGACGAAGGTGCGCGTCGTGGGGCTGGAGATTGGAGGCGGATTCGGTGCCAAGGGCTTCACCTTCCAGGGCCTGTGTGCCGCCCTGGCCATCATCGTCAAGAGGCCTGTGAAGCTTGTTCTCACCCGCTCCGAGGACTTGGTGGGTGCCACGCCAGCGCCGCAGGCGATCTTCGACGTGAAGACGGGCATGAGGCGTGACGGCACCCTCACTGCCCTCCAGGCCCGCGCTGTGTACGACGGCGGCGCCTTCCAGGGGGCAGCCATGGCAATCGGCTGCATCCTGATGGGAGGCTACTACCGCTGCGCCAACCTGGAGATCCAGGGCTTTGAGGTGCTCACGAACAGGGTGAGTGTGAGCGCATACAGGGCACCGACCGTCCCCAGCGCCACCTTCGCCATTGACAGCCAGATGGATATCATGGCGTGCGAGCTGGGCCTGGACCCCCTGGAGGTCCTCCTCAAGAACGCCGTCGAGAAGGGCGACCTCTTGCCCGGCGAGAGGCCCTACCCCCGCATCGGCCTGCGCGAGTGCTTGGAGCAGGTGCGCGACAGCGACGTCTGGCGACAGCGCAGCCAACTGGATCGGGGGGTCGGACCGCGCCGCCGGGGCGTCGGGGTCGCGGTCGGGGGCTGGCTGGGCGGCCTCCAGCCTGCGTCGGCCAGCGTCAGCCTGAACGGTGACGGCACCATCAACGTGGTGGTCGGCGCCAACGACATCAGCGGGACGAACACCTCCTTCGCCCAGATCACCGCTGAGGAACTGGCCTTGCCCGTCTCCCAGATTCGCGTGACCCTGGGTGACACCACCACGGCCCCCTTCGCGGGGATGACCGGCGGCAGCAAGACGCTGTTCACCCTGGGCCAGGCCGTCAAGGCGGCCGCCGAGCGGGCGCGAGAGCAGATCCTGGAGACCGCCGCCCAGCGCCTGGAGGCGCCGATCGAAGACCTCGAGTGCACTGACGGCGTCGTACGAGCGCGCTCCGACCCCGAGAAGAGCATCACCTTCGGCCGGCTGGGCCGCCTCACGACGGCCTTCGGGGCCGTGTTCCCGCCGGTGCTGGGCCGGGGGGCCATCGCCGCCCGCAATCAGGCGCCGGGCTTCTCCGTGCAGGTGGCGGAGGTG
>DAOULP010000220.1:0-1842 GCA_034420175.1 Dehalococcoidia bacterium
CTGCCGTGCTAGCCATGTTGCCGTCCTCCTATCAGCCGGTCTCCTCCACCGCCACGGCAGCCGCCGCCTCGAAAGCGGCGTCGTAGAGACTCCCGGCTTCGGCCTCGTCGACCGTCACCCACGTGCCAGCCAACTCCTGAAGGGCTGTAGCCGCTGCAAACGGGTCGTCGTCGCTCTTGATGCCCTGTGCTGTCTCCAGTGCCGTCTCGAAGGTGACCTGGGCTTTCGCCGCATCCGTGTCCAGCATGGCCGCGGCGACATCGGTCAGGGCATGGACCCGGTCACGGTCGTCCTCAACCCTGTCAGCAACCTCCAGTGCCTTCACGGGATCGAGTGGGGCCCAAGCACTCGCCAACAGACGCAGCGCGTAGGTGTCCTTGAGCTCCCCCGCCTCGCTCAGGGCCTGCTCGAAGATGGCGACGGCCGCCTCCTGGTCGTCGGTGGCCGCCTCTGCGCCCACAGCGATCAGCGCCTGGACACGGATGAACCGAGGTTCGATGGCATCCGCCAGAGACAGCGCTGCGTCGGTGTCCTCCTCTGCCAGGGCCACGGCGAGGAACCGCAGGACATCGCCTTGGAGGTAGGGGTCCTCGATCTCCTCCGCGAGCGTGACGGCCTCCTCGTGGTCCACCGCCGCCATGTCTGCCACGATCGTGTTCACCGCCCGCTCCCGCTCGTAGGTGTCCAGGATCTCATCACTCTCCAAAAGGGCCTGTTCCAGGGCACTGCTGGCTCCTGCCGAGTCCGAGAGCGAAATCCGCGCCTCGGCGATCCCGACCAGCGCCGCCACGCGCGCATCAGGGTAGTCAGGCCCGATGCGATCCAGGATGGCCAAGGCCTCGTCCAGATCGAACGTCGCCCGCGCAATCGCGATGTCACTCAGTGCGAATGCCTGCGGCTCGGCCTCCTCGACCAGGTCAGCCGCCTCCTCTGCCTCGTCCAAGAGGTCCGCGGCGTCGGCACCACCCTCGGCCAGGGCCAGTTCCCTCAAGGCCCAGGCACGGTCGTAAGGGTCACTGACCTCGCGCGCCGCGCTCTCCGCATCGGCCAGGACGACGCCGACAAGCTCCGGCTCCGCTAGCTGCCCGGCCATCTCCCGCAGGGCCCGCGCCTTGGCGGCAGCGTCCTCGATGGCGGCCGCTACGTCACGCGCGCTGTCGGGGTCGATTCTCGCCAGCTCGATCGCCACGGTGCTCTCGTCCGCGGCCCGGTACTGAGGGAGAGGGTTAGCCCGGGCGATGTCTAGTGCATTCTCAAGGAGCGCCCTCGCCTGCTCAGGATCGTTTTCGACCAGCGCGCCTGCAATCGTGCGCAGGATCCAAGCGCGCGACGCATTGCGCTCGAGGCGTTCGGCAAGCGCGATCCCCGACCGCCACTCGGTAGGAGTCCAGTCGTCCCACTGCGCTCGCAGCTTGGCCGCGGCGCTCAGCTCTTCGTCGCCGCCCGCGGCCGTCTCCTCTGCGGCCTCAACAGCGTCATCGATGGCGGCCTGGGCCGCGTCCGGGTCGACGGCGTACCAGGCGGTCGCCACCTGCGCCATGGCCCACGCCCTGCCGATGGCCCGCTCCTGCCGCTCGACGACCTTGGTGGCGGCACTCATGGCCGCCGCTACCGGGTCCTCTTCCTCCGTGTCGGAATCGGAGGAAGACCCGCAGCTCAAGGCCAGAGGAAGGAGGAGGACAGCCACACCCAGCAGCAACCACTTCGTCATCTTGCCCGATGCCAGCATCATCCGACCTCTGGTCACTTCTTCAGCGTCCGCTCGTACCCAAAGACACCCAGGAATGCAAGGAAGATCGTCCCGAACACGATTGCGATGATCACCGTCCGCCGGCGGCTCTC
>DAOULP010000221.1:0-3530 GCA_034420175.1 Dehalococcoidia bacterium
CCTTCGACATCTCGATCCTGGAGATCGGCGAGGGGACCTTCCAGGTCAAGTCCACCAACGGCGACACCCACCTGGGCGGCGACGACTTCGACCAGCGGGTCATGGACTGGCTGGTGGACGAGTTCAAACGCGACCAGGGCATCGACCTGCGGCAGGACCGCATGGCCCTCCAGCGCCTCAAGGAGGCGGCGGAGAAGGCCAAGGTGGAGCTCTCCACCGTCATGCAGACGGAGATCAACCTGCCCTTCATCACTGCCGACGCATCCGGCCCCAAGCACATGAACATCACGCTCAGCCGCTCCAAGCTGGAGCAGCTCGTCGGCGACCTGGTGGAGAAGACTCTGGGGCCTTGTCAGCAGGCCCTGTCCGACGCCGGAATCACCGCCGCCCAGGTCGATGAGGTCGTGATGGTCGGCGGGCAGATCCGCATGCCGCTGGTGCACGAGAAGGTGCGCCAGTTCTTCGGCAAGGAGCCCCACAAGGGTGTCAACCCCGACGAGGTGGTGGCTGTCGGCGCGGCGATCCAGGCCGGCGTCCTCAAGGGCGACGTGCGCGACGTCCTCCTGCTGGACGTAACGCCGCTGACCCTGGGCATCGAGACGCTGGGCGGCGTAACGACGCCCCTCATCCAGCGCAACACGACGATTCCTACCGCCAAGGGCCAGATCTTCAGCACGGCGGCCGACAACCAGCCCAGCGTGGAGATACACGTTCTCCAGGGAGAGCGGAGCATGGCCGGCGACAACAAGTCGCTGGGGCGGTTCATGCTCGACGGGATCCTGCCGGCGCCGCGCGGCGTGCCCCAGATCGAGGTCACGTTTGACCTCGACGCCAACGGCATCCTGAACGTCAGCGCCCAGGACAAGGCGACCGGCCGCGAGCAGAAGATCACCATCACCGCCGGATCCGGCCTCTCGAAGGAGGAGGTCGAGCGTCTGCGCCAGGAGGCGGAGCTTCACGGCGAGGAGGACCGCCGCCGCCGCGAGGAGATCGAGCTCCGCAACCAGGCCGACAGCATGGCCTACATGGCGGAGAAGACGCTGCGCGAGCAGGGCGAGAAGGTGCCCGCCGAGCTCAAGGGTGAGGTGGAAGCCAAGGTGAAGGCGGTCCGCGACGCCCTCGCGGGAACCGACACCGATGCAGTGCAGCGCGCCATGATGGAGCTAAGCGAGACGGTGCAGAAGATCGGGGCGGCCGTCTACGGCGAAGCCGCCGGCCCGCCGCCCGGCGCCGAGGGTGAAGGCGGCGAGGAGGCCCCGTCGGGCGGCCCCGAAGAGGGCACCGTCGAAGGCGAGTACCGCGAGGTGTAGGACACACCGAGCCGCGGGGGAGCATCTCCCCAGGGCAGCGCCGGCGGGTGCATCTCTAGAGGTGGTATCGAGGGGGGCCGACAGGCCCCCTTCGTTTGCCGTGGGTAGTCCTGCCGGGCTAGCGGGCTGCCTTTTCGCTTGGACGGCGGCTGCGGGCCGCCCGTATAATGGTGGCGGCACGGTCGTGACTACCGTAGACAGCGAGTCGCTTCCCGCCGTTGCGCCCGCCCGCCGCATCGACATGGATGGGCGGCGGTGCGTCGTTACCCCCGACCGCGTCGCTATCCGCCCCTCGCGTTCCCTGGTCCTGCTGCCGGCGGTGGGCCTGGCCCTGGGCCTGCTCCTCGTCGCGGCCGCCGTCCTCTGGCGCAGTGCCCTCCCCTCGCCCCTTGCCATCCTCCTGGTGGTGGTGGGGGCGGTCGTGCTGGGTATCTCGGGTGTGGGGATCATCTTCCTGGCTCTGGGCGCCGAGGTGGTCGTGGAGCGGAGGAGGCAATCGGCAGTGTGGCGACGAGGACTGCTGGGCCTGGGCGGCCGGGAGACCGTCTTCTTCCCAAACGTGGCCCGGCTTGAGGTGGAGGAAACGGTGCCCCGCCGCAAGCGAGGATCTGCCCAGTTCGAAGTTGCCCTCCTCGACACAGGCGGTCGACGCCTGCGCATGGGGGCTGTCACGGTGCCCCGTTCCGACGCCGCCGAAGGGCTGGACAGGGCGCGCTCGGTCGCCGAGGCCATGGCCGGTGTCGCGGGGAAACCGGCGCACGTAGGCAAGGCGCGACACCGCCGGCCCCGCGTCGTGCGGCAGCAACACCCGCCTCCGGAGCCCTGAGGCGGTGACCTCCAACGGGTCGGCCGTCGCTGTCCCCCACCTCTCTCTGGTGATCCCTGCCTACAACGAGGAGGACCGTCTGCTGCCCTCGCTGCAGCGGGTCAATGAGTACCTCTCGGCGCAGCCCTACACCAGCGAGCTGGTGATCGTCGACGACGGGAGCACGGACCGCACCGTCGCGTTGGTGAACGACTTCGTGGCGTCGGTGCCGGATCGGGTCCTTGTGCGACTCCTCGCCCACGAGCGCAACCGCGGCAAGGGGGCGGCGGTGCGCACCGGCTGCCTGGCGGCGAACGGCGAATACGTGGTCTTCACCGACATGGACCTGGCGGTGCCTCCGGCGGAGGTGGGACGCGTGCTCGAGCGGCTGGAGGCCGACGCCGACGTTGCGGTCGGGACGCGCCTCCACCCCGGCGGGCAGGACATGCGAGCCAGCCAGCCTCTGCGGCGGCGCCTGGCCGGCCGACTGTTTGTGCTGGTGAGGCGGCTGCTGGCCGTGCCCGAGTTCCACGACACGCAGTGCCCGCTCAAGGGCTACCGTCGTGAGGTGGCGGGTCGCCTCTTCGCCGCCCAGCGTCTCTCGGGCTGGGCCTTCGACGTAGAGCTCCTCTACCTGGCGAAGCGGTGGAAGCTGCGGGTGGAGGAGGTGCCGGTGCACTGGGACCACGTCGCCGGCTCGCGCGTGGCCCTGCGGCCGCGGGTGGCGGCTCAGGTGCTCTGGGATTTGCTCCGCCTGCGCCTGCTGCACCGGCGGGACTAATTGCCCCCGATATCGATTGACGATTGCGCATTCGTCTAATTCCTGCTACCCTGGTGACGCAATGCTGGACACAAGAGACCGGCGCACCGGTCAGGGCTCCGTGATCCACCGGGACGTGGTGGAGTCGGTGGCCAGCGTCCTGATCGACACGCCCACAGCGACGCGGGTGGCGGAGACCTTCAGGGTGCTGGGTGACCCGACGCGCGCTCGCATCGTCCATGCCCTCTCGTTGAGCGAGCTGTGCACCTGTGACCTGGCGGCCTTGCTGGGGATGAGCGAGCCCACCGTATCGCATCATCTCCGCACGCTGCGCCAGATGCATATCGTGAGGTTTCGACGCGAGGGTCGTCTCGTGTACTACGCGCTGGACGACGACCATATTCGCCACCTGTTCGACGACTCCCTAGAGCACGCCTCGGAGGCTTGATGGAGAACCACCGCGAATCGCGCCGGGCCAGCCAGAGGGCTCTTGCCGTCGCCTTCGCGATTAGCGCGTCCTTCCTCATCGCCGAGGTTGTGGGGGGCATCCTGACCAACAGCCTGGCGTTGCTGGCAGACGCCGGCCACATGCTTTCGGACGTGGCTGCCCTGGGGCTCAGCATGTTCGCCATCTGGATAGCCATGCGCCCACCTA
>DAOULP010000222.1:0-4233 GCA_034420175.1 Dehalococcoidia bacterium
CCCCCGTCCCCTGCAGGGTTTCGGCAGGTCAGCTCTGGCCCCCTCCCGTCCGCTCAGGGTCGTGTGCCAGCGCTGTTTGTGATTCAATTAACAGCTTACGGTAGGGTCCGACGCCTGTCAACCCCCGCTGTCAAAAAGCTATACGAACTGATGCAAGACCATCAGAGCGCAAGCGGACGGCGTGGCCGCACAGCGCCCTCCCCCGGCGCCAAGCAGATTGCGCCCGCCAGCGGTCACGCCACACTCAGGCCTTCCGGGCCACCCAGACCATCTCCGGGCTCTCATCCCCGAAGGCGCTGCCATCGAACCAGCCGTAGAGGTGCTCGGCCCGAAAGCCGGTCAGGGCCAGCAGATGCTCCACCTCGTAGCGGTAGGACCAGCGCAGGTGCAGGTCCACGTACCGCTGCGAAACCGGCCGACCGTCCGCGTCTATCTCCTCCACCCGCCAGAGAACTTTGACTTCCTGCGATCCGACCGCGTAGCGACAGGACTCCCAGGCGAGCAGGCGCCCGCCGGTGCGCCGGTCGACAGAGTCATTCCAGAGGCGCCAGTCGCCCCGGAAGTCGCTCAGCCAGCGCCCCATCCTGACCAGGTCAGGGTTGAAGACGTTGAAGGCCAGCCGGCCGTCGTCACGGAGGTGCCGCCGGATGCACGCCAAGCAGCTCCTCTGGTCCTCCACCGTGATCAAGTGCTGCAAAGCGCGGAAGGGGATGATGACCAGCCCGAAGCGCTCGGCCAAGTCGAAGTCACGCATGTCGCCGTCGACCCAGCGGACGTTCGTCAGGCCGGCCCCCTTCTCGCGCGCCCTCGCCAGCATGGCCGGTGCTCTGTCCAGCCCCACGATCTCCACACCCGCCCGCGCGATCGGAATGGCGACGCGTCCGGTTCCGCAGCCCAGCTCCAGCACCGGCGGCGTCGCTTCGCGCGCCAGCCCGACGTAGAAGTCGACGTCGCCGGGCTGGCCAGGCGTCAGGACGTCGTACAGGTCCGCCGTGTGCTCGTCGTAGTAGGTCATGTCCCTTGCTCCTCCAACGCCTCGAACTCGTCGCGCAGGACGCCCATGACGATCGTGTCCCAGTAGCGGCCCTCCAGGTAGCGGTCCTGGCGCAGGCGCCCCTCATCGCGGAAGCCGCACTTGCGATAGCAGGCCTGGGCGCGCGGGTTGTTCTCCCCGGTCGTGAGCCAGACCCGGTTCAAGTTCATCTGCCGTAAGGCGAAGCGCACCAGGGTGCGGACGGCGTCTGTCCCGTAGCCCCGGTCCCAGGAGTCCTTGTCGCCGATCATGATGCCCAGGTCCGCCCGCCGGTGCTCCGGGCTCACCTGGCGCAGCTCTATGTTGCCTATGTGCTGGCCGTCCTTGGTGTCGATAGCGAGACGCAGTTGCTCGAACGACGCGCCCTTGTTCGTCTCCATCCACCTCTGCTCATCGGCCCGCGAGATGGGGTAGCCGGTGCCGAGCAGAAGACCCATCACCTCGAAATCGTTGATCCAGCGCAGGTTGCGCTCCAGGTCCTCGGGCTCCTGCGCCCGCAGCCGCACAAGTTCACCTTCCAGCATGTGCCACCTCCTTCTTTCGTGCCGGGGCCGACGGCCCAAAACGAAGGCCCGCCGCCTCCTGGGGCGACGGGCCTGTCGGTTCTGCTTGTGTGGGAGTCTTGGCTAGGATGCACCCTCCCCAATGCGACAGGGCCTCGCCCCGGGCGCGCAGTTATCGGTTCCGAAGACGCGACTGGACGTCCTCGGCTGGATCATCGTTGCCGGTCCGTGAGCGAGTACCACGTCTGTCCTCTCGATCACCCGGCCGGGCTCTCCCGCCGGGGATAAGTGGCCGGATGGTAGCACGGGCGGCCGCGATGGGTCAAGGCCGAGCGGTTATCCCGAAGACACCCCCATGGTAAGATAGCTCATGAGATGGTGCCGAAAGAGTCGAGCCCCGACGAATTGGCTGCAAGTCGAGACGCCCGAATTGCTGGGCGAGCACTGGAGATTCATGAGCGGTATCTGGCCCTACTGCGGCTTGCACAGCGAATACGCAGCGACAGCGGATATCCCAATACCCTAGCGCGCATCATCAAGTCAGGGGGCGACGAACTAGCTGCCCTGCAACAGCGGGCCGGCGGGAGGATTGCGCCACGGCGACGCCCCCGCGCACGACATCAAGGCGCACAGGCAACCTGCACAATCTACATAGATGAATGTGGGGCTCACTCGCTAGGAACAAAAGGCGAGTTCAATGCCTTCTGCCTTGCCGCTGTGATCATTCCAGACAGCGACTACCCTCACCTCGATAGTGAGTGGAAGCAATGGAAGACAGAGACTCTGGGTTCGCCAGACAAGCGCATCCACGAACCGGACGTTCGGAAGGGGAGGGGATCGTTCTACTTCGATGGGAACCGACGCAAGCGCACTCAGGCCAGGCAGTCCCTTCAAAGGATAATCGCGAAACTCAACTTCGCTGGCGCTGCTTGCGTCCTTAATCGCCCGGAGTACCTCAGGTTGCACGGGCGAGGATCCATGGACCAGAGTCTGCCGACACACGCGTACCTGATGACGCTACACTTCTTGACCGAGCGTGTCGTCATGATACTCGACCGGCAATTCGACGCGGCGCGGGGGCGTGTCGTGGCTGAGTCGCGCGGTCTGCTTGAGGATGCCCTACTACAGTATGAGTTCGCGCGTCTTCAACTGGACGGTACGTCCTACATCTCCTCTGCATGGTTCCGACACCAGCTCTGCCCAGGAATCGAGTTCAAGGGCAAGATGGACAACGAAACTGGCCTTCAGCTAGCCGATCTGATGGCGAGGCCGTGCGGAGAGAAGATTCTTGACCCCGCGTGTACGCCCGACAGGTGACCGGAGTTTCGCGCGAAGCTGTCCCAGCACCGGGAAACGCTGCACTCAATCCTGGGGTTGAAGGTGGTACCGTGGGACGAAAGGTACGCCGATATCTGGACGAGCTGAAGGGGTCACCTAGGTGACCCCTTCCGCCGACCAGGTTAAGACCTAGCCCATTGATGATATTATGAACACACGTTGCCCCACTAGTCAAGGGGTATGTTACACTAGAAGTTCGGGATTGTGGCCAAGAGACGACTCCAGCACACCAAGGTGTCGCTTCATCCCCTCACCTTCGAGGCAGCCATAGCCCCAGTCGCCTGAGCCCCCGGCCCTGGGCGGAGTCGGCGGACTACTGGGGCCTACATCACCGCCGTGGTGGAGCCACCGTCGACCTGGATCGTCGTGCCGGTGATCTGACGTGCCGGCTCAGAGGCGAGGAAGACGACGAGGGCCGCTATATCCTCCGGCTGGCCCAGGCGTCGCACGGGGATGCTCCGGTTCTCGTCCTCGATAACCTCCTCGGGGGAGCGGCCCTGCGTGGCGGCCCGGTTCGTGAGCACCTCCCGCAGGCGGTCGGTCAGGGTGAGGCCGGGGCAGACGTTGTTGACCAGGATCTGGTCGGGCCCCAGCTCACGGGAGAGGGTCTTGGCCAGGCCCACGACGCCGAGACGCGCGGCGTTGGAGAGGATCAGCCCATCGATGGGCTGCTTCACGGCCACCGACGTTATGTTGATGACGCGGCCGCCGCCTCGCTTTCGCAGGTGCGGCAGCGCTTCGCGGACCGTGCGCACCACGCTGAGAAGATTCTGATCGACGGCGCCTTGCCAGGCCTCCTCGGAGTGCTCCTCGAAGGTGCCCAGCGGCGGGCCGCCGGCGTTGTTCACCACGATGTCCAGCCCGCCGAATCGAGAGACGGTCTCCGCCACGAAGCGCCGGATGTCGTCGTAGCGGGACATGTCGCAGACGACGGGGAGCACCTCGCTGCCCGTGGCGCCCGTGATCTCGGCCGCCGCCGCCTCCAGGCCCTCGCGGCCGCGCGCGCCGATGGCGACGCTACACCCCTCGCGCGCCAGGCCCATCGCCACCGCCTTGCCGATGCCGCGGCTGGCTCCGCCCACCAGCGCCACCTTGCCGGTCAGTCCCAGGTCCATGATGCGTCCTCCCTATCGTCGCTCCGGGCGAGTGTCGATAGCCGAATCCTAGCCCGGCGGCCGCTACGGTCAACGGGCGGGCTCGCCGCCATCGCCTCGTTGACAGGGAACGCGCCGCGCTGCTATAGTCATCTCGTCGCCCGGGCGACACCGACAACTGAATAGCGCGTCGTTGTGGGGGTGCCCTTCGGGGCCCAAGAGGGCAAGTCCGGTGCAAGGCCGGCGCTGTCCCGCAACTGTGAGG
>DAOULP010000223.1:0-13795 GCA_034420175.1 Dehalococcoidia bacterium
TATCACGGTGCTAATGTGGGGTCGAACAGGGCCGGGCGCTGCCGGGGCGCCTCGGCCTTGCTGCTAGGCACCCCCGGACGGGCCCTCCGCGTAGCAGAAAGCGCCCGATGCCGAGAACCCCCCGGGAGACCGCCCGCCAGCGCCCAAACAGGCGCTCTCCAGGAGCGTCCGCGCCCGGACGCCAAGCGACCGCCGACCGTCGTCCCCCGCGCGGCAGCCGACGCGTCCCCACCAGCGACGACCTAGAGGTCTCCACCTATCTGGAGATCGCCCGCGAGAGGGAGGGCGAGGAGCCCGCTCCCCCGCCTGAGACCCCGCCGCCACCGGAGGCCGTCGCAGTGGTCGATTTCGGCTCTCAGTACAGCATGCTCATCGCACGCCGCGTGCGCGAGTGCCGCGTCTACTGCGAGCTCATCCCCCACGACGCGCCATGGGAGAAGGTGGCTCCCCTCAGGCCGCGTGGCTTCATTCTCTCAGGCGGGCCGGCCAGTGTCACGGACGACGGGGCGCCCCTGGCCCCAGCCTACGTCTTCGAGAGCGGCGCGCCCGTCCTCGGCATCTGCTACGGCATGCATCTCTTGGCCCATCAGTTGGGAGGCCGTGTCGCTCTCGGCCAGCGCCGTGAGTACGGCCCCGCCATGATCTACCAGGCCGACCGCGACGCCGCCATCTTCGAAGGGCTGCCATCGCCGATGCCGGTCTGGATGAGCCACGGCGACGTCATCACCGAGATGCCGCCCGGCTTCCGCACCCTCGCCTACTCCGAGAACTCGCCCGTCGCCGCCATAGGCAACGATGCCGGACTGCTGGGCCTCCAGTTCCACCCTGAGGTTGTGCACACGCCCCAGGGCCAGCGTGTCTTGGAGAACTTCCTCTACAAGGTCTGTGGCTGCCGGGGCGACTGGACCCCCAGCGGCTTCGTCGCCGAGAGCGTGCGCCGAATCCGCCAGGAGGTGGGGTCCGGCCGCGTCATCTGCGCCCTCTCCGGCGGCGTCGATTCCGCCGTCACCGCCGCGCTCGTACATCGGGCGGTGGGCGATCAGCTCACCTGCATCTTCGTGAACAACGGCCTCCTGCGCCGCGAGGAGCCGGAGCGAGTCGTCGCCACCTTCCGGCGCCACCTGAAGATGAACCTGGTCCACTCCGACGCCACCTCCCGCTTCCTGGAGGAGCTGGCGGGCATAACCGACCCGGAGGAGAAGCGACGGCGCATCGGCGAGACCTTCATCGGCGTCTTCGAGGAGGAGGCGCAACAACTGGGCCGCGTGGACTTCATCGCCCAGGGCACGACGTACCCGGACGTCATCGAGAGCGCCTCGTCGGGGTCCAGCGCCACCGCCAAGATCAAGACCCACCACAACGTCGGCGGCCTGCCTACGGACATGACCCTGGCCCTGGTCGAACCCCTGCGCCATCTCTTCAAGGACGAGGTGCGCCAGGTGGGGCTGGAGCTGGGCCTGCCCGAGGAGATGGTCTATCGCCATCCCTTCCCCGGCCCAGGCCTGGCCATCCGTATCATCGGCGAGGTCACCCGCGAGAAGCTGGAGACGCTGCGGGCGGCGGACTGGATCGTCATGGACGAGATCAAGTCGGCGAAGCTGTACCGAGACCTGTGGCAGGCGTTCGCCGTGCTGACCGACAGCCGCACGGTGGGTGTGATGGGTGACTTCCGGACCTATGGCCACGTCGTCGCCCTGCGCGTCGTCACCGCCGACGATGCCATGACGGCCGACTGGGCGCGCCTCCCGTACGAGGTCCTGGGCCGGATCAGCAACCGCATCGTCAACGAGGTGCCCGGCGTCAACCGCGTGGTCTACGACATCACCTCCAAGCCGCCCGGCACTATCGAGTGGGAGTGAGCCAAGTGAAAGTCCTCGTCGTCGGTTCCGGTGCGCGTGAGCACACGATCGCCTGGAAGCTCACCCAGAGTCCCTTGCTCAGTCAGCTCTACGTGGCGCCGGGCAACGCGGGCACTGCCGCCATCGCCGAGAACCTGCCCATCCCGGCGAGCAACATCGAGGCGATGGCCGAGGCCGCCCGCGACCAGCGCGTCGATCTGGTCGTCGTCGGACCCGAGGATCCGCTGGCTCGCGGCCTGGTGGACCGGCTGGCCGTCGTCGGCATCCCGGCCTTCGGCCCCAGCCGCGCCGCCGCCGAGATCGAATCCAGCAAGGTCTTCTCGAAGAGCCTGATGCAGCGCCACGGCATACCGACCGCCGCCTTCGGCACGTTCGACTCCTTCGACGAGGCGGCCGCCTTCGTCAGGGCGCAGAAGTCGCCCCCGGTGGTCAAGGCCGACGGCCTGGCCGCGGGCAAGGGGGCCATCGTCACCGCCTCGACGGAGGAGGCGCTCGCGGCGCTCGAGGAGATGATGGTCGGCGGCGCCTTCGGCGACTCCGGCCGGCACGTCATCATCGAGGAGCGTCTCCAGGGGCCGGAGGTCACCGCCCACGCGTTCACCGACGGACGCGGCGTCGTCTCCATGCCGCTCTCCTGCGACCACAAGCCTGTCTTCGACGGCGATCAGGGGCCCAACACGGGCGGCATGGGCGCCTACAGCCCGCCCGCCTGGCTCGACTCTGAGACCGAGCGGTGGATAGACGAGCACGTCACGCGGGCCACCGTCCAGGCCATGTTGGAGGAGGGGCGGCCCTACCGGGGGCTTCTCTACCCCGGCGTCATCCTGACCGCCGAAGGGCCCCAGGTGCTGGAGTACAACTGTCGCTTTGGCGACCCGGAGGCGCAGGTGCTCCTGCCCCGCCTCAAGACCGACCTGCTGGAGATCTTGCTGGCGGTCGTCAACAACCGGCTGGAGGGCACGGTCGTCGAGTGGAGCGACGAGGCCTGCGTGGGCGTGGCGATGGCCTCGGGCGGCTACCCCGGCTCGTACCAGACCGGCTTCCCCATCGAGGGCCTGGACGAGGTGGACTCGGACGTGGAGGTCTTCCACGCCGGCACCAAGCTCCGCGATGACGGCGCCGTCGTGACGGCCGGGGGCCGCGTTCTGACGGTGGTGGCCATGGGCGCCACCCTGGCCGATGCGCGGGAGAAGGCCTATCGCAACGTGGAGCGGATCCGCTTCCAGGGCGTACACTACCGGCGGGACATCGGCATCAGCCGGGGCGAGGCATGAGAACGCATCGTCGGCGCCGCGGGCGGCAAGTGAAGGAGTGGATCGCCGAGGTCGGCCAATGACAGGCAGCCCCCTCGTCGCCGCCGTCATGGGCTCGAAGTCCGACGCGCCCGTCATGCAGGGGTGCCTGGATGCCCTGGAGCAGCTCGGCATACCCTACGAGACGGCGGTCCTCTCCGCCCACCGCACGCCGGAGAGGGTGCGCGAGTTCGCCTCCTCGGCCCGCGAGCGGGGCATCGAGGTCGTCATCGCCGGCGCCGGGGGCTCCGCTGCGCTGCCCGGCGCCATCAAGGCCTACACGCCGCTGCCCGTCATCGGCGTGCCCCTCGAGTCCAGCGCTCTGAAGGGTGTGGACGCTTTGCTGGCGATCGCCCAGATGCCCCCCGGCGTCCCCGTGGCGACGGTGGCCGTCGGCGCCTGGGGAGCCCGCAACGCCGCCCTCCTCGCCGCCGAGATCCTGGCTCTCAGGCACGAGGACATCCGCACGGCATACGAGAGCTTCCGCCGTCGCCAGGCCGAGGGCTGAGGCCCTTTCCCACCCCCGCCTGAAGGCGGGGGCATAGAACGTCCCTTGATGCCCCAGCGTTCACGCTGGGGTCGTGCGCGGACGCGGTTGAAGAGTCCACCCCGCTAGCCGTCGAGCCGCCGATGGGATAATCTAGGGCCGGCAGGAGCGCAGGGAGAGCGAAAGGCAGGGACGTGTTCAAGCCCCGACGTAACGCCAAACCAGTCGAGATGTTCCCCGGCGTCGTTCGCCGCACCCTGGCCAGCGGCGACCGCACCACCTTGATCGAAGTCACCCTCACCAAGGGTGCCACGGTGGCCAACCACCAGCACGAGCACGAACAGGTCGGCTACATCGCCCGCGGCCGCGTCCGTTTCGAGATCGGCGGCGAGACGCAGGACCTGGCCGAGGGCGACAGCTACGTGGCACCCAGCAACGTCCCCCATGCGGTGACCGCGCTGGAGGACTCCATCGCCATCGATGTCTTCTCACCGCCGAGGATCGAGTACCTGGACTGACGCCATGATCGAACGTTACTCCCGACCCGAGATGGCCCGCATCTGGACCGAGGAAGGCAAGCTGGACCGCTGGCTCCAGGTGGAGATCGCCGTCTGCGAGGCCTGGGCCGAACTGGGCACCGTCCCGAAAGACGCGGTCGAACGTATCCGCCAGGCCCGCTACGACATGGCCGACGTCAACCGCTACCTGGCCGAGACGCACCACGATGTGACGGCCTTCCTGCGCTCAGTCGCCGACAGCCTCGGCGAGGAGAGTCGCTACGTCCACCTGGGCCTCACCTCCAACGACGTCATCGACACCGCCCAGGGTCTGCAGATCAAGGCCGCGGCCGAGATCCTGGAGCGGGACGTGGCCGCCCTCATCAAGGTTCTCGAGCGGCGCGCCGTGGAGTTCAAGGACACCCTGATCATGGGGCGCACCCACGGCGTCCACGCCGAGCCCACCACCTTCGGCCTCAAGCTGGCGGGATGGGTCGACGAGATGCGGCGCAACGCCCATCGCCTCGCCGAGGCCAAGGCGCAGGCGGCCGTCGGGAAGATCAGCGGCGCCGTCGGCACCCATGCCACCGTGCCGCCGGAGGCGGAGGAAGCGACCTGCGCTCACCTGGGTCTGGCCGTGGAGCCCATCAGCAGCCAGATCGTGCACCGGGACCGCCACGCCTACTTCGTCGCTACGCTGGCCGTCATCGCCTCGTCGCTGGACCGCTTCGCGACCGAGATCCGCAGCCTCCAGCGAACCGAAGTCTTGGAGGCCGAGGAGCCGTTCGCCAAAGGTCAGACGGGCTCCAGCGCCATGCCCCACAAGCGCAACCCAGAGAAGTGCGAGCGGGTCTGCGGACTGGCCCGCGTCATCCGGGGGAACGCCGTTGCCTCCCTGGAGAACGTCGCCCTCTGGCACGAGCGCGACATCAGCAACTCCTCGCCGGAGCGCATCACCCTGCCCGACTCCTGTCTGCTGCTGGACTACATGCTGGACATGTTCACCTGGATCATGGACGGACTCCAGGTATACCCGGAACGCATGAGAGAGAACATCGAGATGACCCAGGGTCTCGTCTTCTCACAGCGCGTGATGCTGGCCCTCATCGACAAGGGCCTCAGCCGGCAAGAGGCCTACGGCATCGTGCAGCGGAACGCGATGCAGGCCTGGAAGGAGCGGCGCTCCTTCCGCCAGCTCCTCGACGCCGAGCCCGACGTGACATCGCGCTTCTCGGCCGCCGAGCTGGACGTGATCTTCGACTACGGCTACTACCTGCGCCACGTGGACGACAGCTTCCGGAGGGTGGGACTGCTCAAGTAACGCAGGGACACGGCTGCCACAGACTGACACGGATGAAACACAGACAGGGCGAGGCAATGTGCGTCAGACAATCTGCGGCAATCTGTGTCCATCTGTGGCCAACAAAGCGATGAAAGGGAGGGTAACGTAGGTGACATCGCCGGTACTGCTTGAGACCCAACTCCCCAACCTCTACGCCCGGGGCAAGGTGCGCGACACCTACGACCTCGGCGACCGACTCCTGATGGTGGCGACGGACCGCATCTCCGCCTTCGACGTGGTCCTGCCCAACGGCATCCCAGACAAGGGGGCGGTACTGACCCAGATCTCCGCCTTCTGGTTCGGCAAGACGGCCTCGGTGGTGCCGAATCACTGCCTCCGGCTAGCCGACGGTACCCCCGCCGACGACCTGCCTTTCGAGATCCCGCCGGAGTTCATCGGCCGGTCGATGATCGTGCGCAAGGCACGCCGGGAGGACATCGAGTGCGTGGCGCGCGGCTACCTGTCCGGCTCCGGCTGGGTGGAGTACCAGGAATCGCAGAGCGTCTGCGGCATCCCCTTGCCGGCGGGCCTGCGGGAGAGCGACCAACTGCCGGAGCCCATCTTCACACCCGCCACCAAGGCGGAGAGCGGCCACGACATCAACATCAGCTTCGAGCAGGTGGTGGAGCTGGTTGGGCCTGAGGCGGCGACGGTGCTCCGAGACCGCAGCCTGGACGTGTATCGCTTCGCGGCCCAGTACGCCCGCCAGCGCGGAATCATCATCGCCGACACCAAGTTCGAATTCGGCTGGATAGGCGCGACCGGCAAGGAGGAGCTCATCCTCATCGACGAGGTGCTGACTCCCGACTCCAGCCGCTTCTGGCCCGCCGATGGCTATCAGCCGGGAGGCACCCAGCCCAGCTTCGACAAGCAGCCGGTCCGCGACTGGCTCATAGCCTCGGGGTGGAACAGGCAGCCGCCGGCCCCCCAACTGCCGGATGAGGTGGTTGCCAGCACATCGCAGCGCTACCGCGAGGCCTATCGGAGGATCACAGGGCAGGAGCTGTCTCGCGCGGGGGAGGGCTAGACTTGTTTCTCGCCAAGGTCTTCGTCACCCTGAAGCCCACGGTGAACGACCCCCAGGGGCTGACTATCAAGGGGGGTCTGCACTCCCTGGGCTTCACCAGTGTCGATGGCGTGCGGGCGGGCAAGTACATGGAGATCCGTCTCGATGGCCACAGCCGCCAGGAGGCCGAGCGCCTCCTTGACGAGATGTGCCACCAGCTCCTCGCCAACCCCATCATCGAGAACTACCGCTTCGAGCTGGAGGAGGGGTAGTCCGCCAGCGCTGTAGCCGTCACTTGGGCAGCACTGGGATGCACCCCGCGGGTTGAAACCCGCGGCTTCTCGGCACGACAGGCGGCGGGATGAATCCCGCCGTGCGCTGACAAGAAAGCCACCGGCGCTGTGGGTTCGCTCCGCTTCTCAGCTGCCAGCCATCGGGCTTGCGTGGCGCCCCCTACGCCAGCTTCCCCTTCGTGCTCGGGGTCCGGCCGGCGCGGCGCGGATCGAGCCGGCTGGCGGCACCCAAGGCCCGAGCCAGGGCCTTGAAGAGCGCCTCCGCCTTGTGGTGGTCGTTGCCCCCCGACAGGATGCGGGCGTGGAGTGTGAAGCGGCCCTCGACGGCAAGTGTTGCCAGGAAGTGGCCCACCATGTCCGTCGGGAGCTCGCCAATCCGCTCCCCTGCCCACGACAGGTCCAGCGAGGAGTAGCCCCGGCCGTTGAGGTCCAGCGCTACCTGGGCCAGTGCCTCGTCGAGGGGCACGAGGGCATCGGCCATGCGCACGATTCCCTGTCGCTCTCCCAGAGCCTCGTCCAGCGCCCGCCCGAGGCAGATCGCCACGTCTTCGGCCGTGTGGTGGGGATCGCGGTGCAGGTCGCCTTTGGCCTTGACCGTTATGTCAATCAGGCCATGTTGCGCCACCTGCTCCAGCAGATGGTCCAGCATGCCGATGCCCGTGTCCACCTGGGAGCTTGCCAGAGACGGGTCAAGGTCCACGCGCACGGAGACGCTCGTCTCCTTCGTCTTCCGCTCGATGCTGCCCTGCCGGCCGCCCGCGGCAGCGGACCGGCCCCGTCCACGTCTTCGCTCGCCGACCACGCTTCGCTCCTATCCCCTACCCGCCGCCGGTCCCCTTCGCCGAATCGGCAGGTAGCTCCTTCAAGGCCCGCAGGAGCGCAGCCGTGTGCTCCGGCAGGCCGACGCTGATGCGCAGGCAGCCCCTGAGCAGGGGCGTATCGAAGTAGCGGATGAAGATGCCCCGCTCGGCCAGCCGGTCGCGGACCCAGCGCGCCTCCGGCCCCTCGACCCGGCAGAGCAGGAAGTTGGCCTCGGAGGGATACGGACGCAGGAAGGGCACGCGCCCAAGCTCCCCGTGCATCCGCTCCCGCTCCTTCACCAGCGAGGCGACCCGCTCCCGTAGGAGATCCGCCTCCTCCAGGGAGGCCAGGACTGCCACCTGGGCCGCCACGTTGAGGTTGTAGGGCGGCTTGATGCGCAGCAGCAGCGAGGCCAGCGCGGGTGGCAGGACCCCGTAGCCGGCGCGCAGGCCGGCAAGGCCCGCCCACTTGCTGAAGGTGCGAATGACCACCAGGCGCTCCCGCTCAGGCACCCATGACACAAGGCTCTCGCCGCTGAACTCGACGTAGGCCTCATCGACGACCACGAGCAGCCCCAGGTCCAGTAACGCCTCGACCTCTCGCGAAGAGACGACGTTGCCGGTGGGGTTGTTGGGCGAGGCCACGAAGACCACCTTCGCTCCCCGCTCGACCGCCTTCTCGATACCGGGCAAGTCCAGCGAGAAGTCCTCCCGCCGGGGCACCTCCATCACGCGCCCGCCGCACACCGAAGTGCTGAAGGAGTACATGCCAAAGGTGGGCGCGCAGTTGATGACGCCGTCGCCCGCCGAGAGCGTGGCCCGGAGAATGAGGTCGATAAGCTCGTCGCTGCCACTGCCCGCCACCAGCAGCTCCTCATTGACGCCCACGAAGGCGGCCAGCGCCCGCCGGACCTTCCGTTGCTCGGGGTCAGGATAGATGTGATAGGAGCGGGCGTCGGCCAGGGCAGCCAGGGCCTTGGGCGAAGGGCCGTAGGGGTTCTCGTTGCCATCCAGCTTGGCGATCCGCTCAGCCGGGATGCCCAGCGCCTCGGCGCGCACGTCGGTCGGCTCCACCGGCTCATAGTCCGCCATCTGCTGCAGGTCGGGGCGGAAGAGCCGCGTCACATCGGCGGCAGTCGTCCTACGCATCTCGTATTCCCCGCCGCTAGTCACGCCCCAGCCGCCACTCGATGGCGCGGGCGTGGGCCGCGAGGCCTTCGGCGCGGGCGATGGCCGCCGCCGGCGGGCCCAGTCGGCCCAGGGTGGCGGCGTCGATATCGACCACGCTGGTGAACTTCAGGAAGTCGAAAACGCTGAGGGGCGAAGAGAAGCGGGCGCTGCCGCCGGCGGGCATGACGTGGCTCGGGCCCGCCGTGTAATCGCCGACCGCCTCAGGTGAGGTCTCTCCCAGGAACAGCCCGCCGGCGTGCCGCACGCGCGGCGCCCACGACGGGGCGTCGCGCACCAGGAGGCAGAGGTGCTCGGGGCCGAACTCGTTGGCCAGCTCCAGCGCTTCCTCCAGACCCGCCGTGACGACGATGCCGCCGCGGGTCTCCAGGGCCGCACGAGCGACGCCAGCCCGCTCCAGGGTCTCAAGCTGACCGTCCACTTCTTCGGCTACGGCCCGTGCCAGGGCCTCCGACGGCGTGAGGAGGAGAGGTGTCGCCAGTTCATCGTGCTCGGCCTGCGCCAGGAGGTCAGCGGCGCAGGAAGCCGGATCAGCCGCGTCGTCGGCCACGACCACCGTCTCGGTGGGTCCGTACAGAGAATCGATGCCCACGTCGCCGTAGACCAGTTTCTTGGCGAGCGTGACGAAGATGTTGCCGGCACCGCAGATCTTGTCGACATGGGGAACGGCCTCCGTGCCGTAGGCGAAGGCGGCGATGGCCTGGGCGCCGCTGGCCCGGAACACCCGATCGACGCCAGCGATGTCGGCCGCCACCAGTTTCAGCGGTGATACCGCGCCGTCCGCCGACGCCGGACTCGCCATGTACACGTGGTCGACGCCCGCAACCCGCGCCGGTATCACCGTCATCAGCACGGACGAGGGGTAGACCACGATGGTCCCGGGCACATAGGCGCCGACCCGCTCCAGCGGCCGGACCTGAATCCCGAGGCCGCCCTCGAAGAAGTCGGACGGGCCGTGCCGGCGCTGGGCTTCGTGGAAGGCGCGAATGCGATCGGCGGCAAGGCGCAGGGCATCGACGAGCCCTGGCTCCACCTGCTCGTAGGCCCCCTCCAGCTCGGCGCGGGGCACCTCCAGCGATGTGTACTCGACGCCATCGAAGGCGAGGCCGTAGCGGCGGACGGCCGCATCGCCGTCCGTGCGCACGTCGGCGATGATCCGCTCCACCACCTCCCGTGCCGATAGGTCGGCGCCGAAGACCTCTCGGTTGCGCTCCCGCACCGCGGGCGGCAGGTCTGTCTCGCCCATCGGCTGGCGACGGAGCACCGTACTCCGCGCTTCCTCAGCCCCGTGGATGATCCTCACGAGAGGTAGTCCTTGATCGCCTGCAGCATGCCGCTGCGGCTCTTGTCCAGAAACGCCTGGACGTGGTCCCAGCCCACATGGCGGACAGCCTCCTCCAGCATCTCCGGCACACCCCGCATGAACTGCTCCAGGTCCTCAGGCGTGCCGATCCCGTACTCCTTAAGGTATCGACCGGCCAGGTAACGGAAGCTCTTCCAGTCCGGGCCGTGGCCAGCGACTTCCACAGCGATGTCCCGCCAGCGCCGCAGGGACTCCTCGTCAATGAAGGCAACGTGGATATCCAGAGGGCTGGCAGCCATCTCGTGGCGTACGTGGTCCATCGTCTCCCGCTTGGCGCGCTCCCGACGGTCCAGCTCATACTGCAGGACGCGGTCCAGCAGGTTTGCCCGCGTATCGCCGCCGCAGGGCGACCCGGGACCGAAGAAGGGG
Source organism: Dehalococcoidia bacterium (assembly GCA_034420175.1). Lineage (GTDB taxonomy): Bacteria > Chloroflexota > Dehalococcoidia > DSTF01 > JALHUB01 > DAOULP01. The sequence continues at coordinate 10,497 of DAOULP010000223.1, forward strand.
CGATAGATCTCTGTTATCCACACCTCGTCCATGACCAGGTGCGAGACGTACCCCGCCACAAACGAGCGCGTCGAAGGGTTCAGATGGCCCGAAGCAGCCAGTTCGGGGTGCTCGTCGAAGAGGGCCGCCACCGCGCCTTGGTCGCCCAACTCGTTCAGGTCGAAGAAGTGAGTGCGCCGCCGGTCCCAGCGCGTGGTTATCCAGATGTCGGGCGTGGTCGACCCCAGGTAGTAGGCTCCCAGGTCCGCGTCCAGCGCCTTGTGGCGCAGGCCATCGGCGAGCTCCTTGGCTATGCCCATGTGCAGGGCGAGCGGCGGCATGACTAGTCAATGATCTTATTGATGGGGTACTCCACGATACCCCGCGCTCCGACATCTTTCAGCTTGGGCACGATCTCCCTCACCACGGACTCGTCGACTATGGTATTGATTGCCACCCACGCCTTGTCGGAAAGCGAGGATATCGTGGGCTTCTCGAGGGCCGGCAGGATGGCAATGACCCTGTCGAGATCCGCGACCCGCGCATTCATCATCAGCCCCACCTTGCCCTCGGCAGCCATGGCGCCACAGAGCATCAGGCTCAAGTCCTCGATCTTCTTGCGTCGCCAGGGGTCGGACCACGCTTCCTTGCCGGCGATGAGCCGAGGCGTGCTCTCCAGAACCGTCTCCAGAGGGCGAAGGTTGTTGGCCGCCAGGGAGCCGCCCGTTTCCGTCAGCTCGACGATGGCGTCGGCGAGGAGGGGGGGCTTGGCCTCGGTGGCGCCCCAGGAGAACTCGACATGTGCCTGAACGCCGGATCGGCGTAGGAAGTCGGTCGTCACGTTCACCAGTTCAGTGGAGATGCGCTTCCCCTCGAGATCTTCGACCTTCCGGATGGGTGAATCCTGCGGCACCGCCAGGACCCAGCGCACCGGCCGGCGCGTCTCCTTCTTGGAGAAGACCAGCTCGGCCACCTCGATGACGTCGGCTCCGTTCTCCTGAATCCAATCGTAGCCCGTTAGCCCAGCATCCATCACTCCGCCCTCCACATAGCGAGCGATCTCCTGGGCTCGAATAAGGACGCACTCCATCTCCGGGTCATCCACCGACGGATAGTAGGAGCGGGCATCAAAGGCGATATTGTAGCCCGCCTTGCGGAACAGGGCCAGGGCCGACTCTTGGAGACTGCCAGCCGGAAGACCGATCTTCAGGATTCTCTCCCCCATGAAGCTTCCGCCTCTCCTCCTACAACAAGCGAGCCTGCTGGCCGGCAGCCCAGCCTGGCCGAAGCAGGCAGGCCCATTCTACAATGGGCCCCTGACAGCTTCAACCGGAGCCGAGGGGGCAGAGGCAACCGGCCCGGCTCCGAGAACCGAGGCGCGGGCACCCACATGATCGACTACGACGGCATGGCGCTGAAGTACGCCAGCCATCGCCGGGTCAACCCGGAGGTGCTCGACGCTCTTCTCGCGACAAGTGGCGTGGGCCGCGACTCCGACGTGCTCGAGGTGGGGTGCGGGACCGGCAACTACATAGTTGCTCTCGAGGCGCGCGCCGACTGCTCCTGTTGGGGCATCGATCCCTCGGAGCAGATGCTCTCCCAGGCCCGGGAAAGGTCGGGTAAGGTTCAGTTCCAGCCCGGCACTGCCGAGAGTACCGGCTTCCCGCCCGACTCCTTCGACCTGCTGTTCTCGGTGGACGTGATTCACCACGTGGGCGACCGCCTCGCGCACTTCCAAGAAGCCTATCGCGTGGTGAAGGCAGGCGGAAGGGTCTGCACCGTCACAGACTCGGAGTGGATCATGCGCCACCGCCAGCCCCTGGCGGTCTACTTCCCGGAGACGGTGGAGGCTGAGCTGGCCAGATATCCCTCCATCGCTGAGCTGCGGGACCTGATGCACCAGGCTGGCTTCCACGAGACGGCCGAGCGCATGGTGGAGCTTCCCTACCAGCTCACCGACGCCCGGCCCTTCCTCGACAAGGCGTTCTCGGCGCTGCACCTGATCTCGGAAGATGCCTTCCAGCGGGGAATCGAGCGGATGGAGGAGGACCTGCGCGCGGGACCTATCGAGTGCGTGTCGCGCTACGTCCTGCTCTGGGGCACGAAGTAGCCCCCTACGTCAACTCCCGCAGCATCCCCCGGTACGACGCCAGCCGCTCCCTCAAGAAGCGGTCGTCCCGCGCCCGAGCGGCCACTGCGCAGCCCGGCTCGCCCCGGTGGAGGCAGTCACGGTAGGCGCAGCCCGTCGCCAGGGCCGCGATATCGGCGAAGTGCCGGGCCAGCTCCCGCGCCTCGATCCCCCCTATGCCGAAGGCTCGGACCCCCGGCGTGTCGACGACGTAGGTATCGGCGAGCGATAGGGGTATGAGACGCGCGGCCGACGTCGTGTGCCGGCCCTTGCCCTGCCCCGCGGCGGTCTGCGTCACGCCGCCGATCCGCAGGCCGAGCCCTGGCTCCAGCGCGTTGAGCAGCGAGCTCTTGCCCACGCCCGAGTGGCCGGTGAGCAGCGAGACCTTCCCCGCCATGCCCTCCCTCAGCTCGACGAGGCCAGCACCGGTCAGCGCGCTCGCCCGAAGGACAGGAACGCCCAGGCGGGAGTAGCCGCCGATGTGCCACTCCACCTCTTCGGACACTCCCAGGTCCTCCTTGTTGAGGCAGATGAGCGCCGACAGAGAATCGCGGGAGGCCGCGACCAGGTAGCGGTCGATGAGCCGCGGCCGGAAGGGCGGCTCGGCCGGGGAGCAGACCACGATGACCTGGTCGATGTTGGCGGCCAGCACCTGGCTCTGGTGGGCGGCGTCCCTCCGGCTGGCATCGTAGACATCGCGGGTGAGGGCCGAGCGGCGCGGCAGGACAGCCACGATACGAGCCTGATCCCCGCCGATGGCCCGCAGTTGCACGCGGTCGCCGACCGCCAGAGGGCTGCGCGTGGATGGATCGACGGCCACGCCGCCCGCCGGCAGCGTCGCCCGCACGACCGAACCCCCGTGCGCGACAAGCGAGTCGCCGGAGCGAATCTCGACGATGGTCCCGACGGCCCCGGCCGTTGGCTCCGGCGAGACGGCCTCCCGTGACGGCGACGCCGGGCGAGCGGTCTTGACCGGCTCCTCCACCTCGTGGTCGTCGCCGACGTCCGACCAGTCCTTGCGTCGGGGCGGCGCGGGGCGGCGAGCGGCAGTCTCGGCCAGGCGCTGGCGCTGCCGCTCCTTGAGCTCGAGCCAGCGCTTGTTGTGGTCCAGCGCCTTCTTGATTCCCTTGAGGCGCCGCTTTGATAGTTCTTGGGGCATTGCTCTCCTCACGCTGGGCAAAGAAAACGGCCG
>DAOULP010000224.1:0-23014 GCA_034420175.1 Dehalococcoidia bacterium
TGGGCACCGACCTCACGCAGGACATGGGCGACCCGGTGGCGGCCCGGGAGGAGAAGCTGGAGAAGCTGGACCTCCACCCCTGCGACTACGTCGTCTACGCCTACGACGCCCTGACGAAGGTAGTGGAACTGCTGCTGGAGCAGGCGGAGGAACGACAGGCCTAGGCGGCCGATAGGCTCACGACCGAAGCCGTCCCCTCGCAGGCCGGCCAGCGCCGGCAGACCTATTCGAGGACGATCTCCCCGCTCTTGCCCCCGCTCTTGCGCACGAGGCGCACCGCGTCGATGCGCATGGCGCGGTCGGCGGCCTTGCACATGTCGTAGACGGTGAGGGCGGCTACCGTCACCGCCGTCAGCGCTTCCATCTCCACCCCTGTCTTGCCGGTGCTGCGGACCGTGGCCTCGATATGGATGGCGGCCTCGGCGTCGTCGGGCTGGAGCTGGACGTCCACGTCGGTGAGGAGAAGGGGGTGGCAGAGGGGGATGAGGTCGTGGGTCTTCTTGGCGGCCATCACGCCGGCCAGGCGGGCCACCGCCAGAACGTCGCCCTTCTCCACCCGGCCGGACTGGATGAGGGCCAGGGTCTCCGGACGCATGCGCACGGTGCCGCGGGCCACAGCCACCCGTGCCGTGTCCGCCTTGGCGCTGACGTCGACCATGCGGGCGCGGCCGGAGGAATCGACGTGTGTGAGGCGTTGCTTGCTGTCCACCCAATCACCCAGCAAGGTCGCGCGCCTGCGCAGCGGGCGCTCTTGCGCTGATCTCTTCGATCTCGGTGAGGGCCTGCTTGACTTCTTTCTCGCTGAAGTGCGGCTTCAGCTCCAGAACCTGCGCCACGACTTCGTCGTCGGGTTTGCCTGCAGTGTGCTGAACGAAGTCCGCGGTAGCCAGCAACTCCAGCTCTGTGACATGTCTTGACCCAATCTCACCTACTACAAAGTCTATGGGAGTCTCAAACTCCCGAAGCGCCTCACCAAAGCGGTCGAAGAGCGCACACGCCGCCTCTGTCACCTGGTATCGGGGCCCGTAGGGCGGCAGCACTGTCAGATCGAACACACCAAGGGATCTCATCTGTTGGACATCTGCCTCAAGCTGGAAAGAGTAGGGACCGTAGTGATACATGACGAAGTTGAAGACTGCTGGCTGGCCGGACATTCTCTGGACGAAGTAGAGGCACTTCTGAATGTGGGTGCGCGACGCCCAGCTGCCGGCTTCCCTGAGCCTGGCAACGAGTCGGGCCACCAGAGTATACCGTTCAAACTCGTTCATCGGTGTCGCCTCCCTTCTCCGTTATGAATGCCTCACAGAATCGCTTCACATCTTCCTTCATATGGGAGCGGGCGTAACCCCGGCCCCTCCAGATATCGGACAGGCTGGGAATCAAGTCGGATACTTGAAGGATGTCTAATAGGTCATCGCCGTCGTGAATGAGCAGATCTCCGTCCTTTAGGGAGACTGCCTCCTTGCGGGGCTCGTGCGTTCTCACGTCATCCCCGAACTTCGCCTTGACCTCAGAAGAGAGGTCAGCGAAAAGTGTGGGATCACTCCTGAGCTGCCGCCGGAATAACTCGTAGGCGCGCCTGTAGTGCCCGCGGTGGAGCATCATTGACGCCTCATCATGACCCGCGCAGGAGTGATCGCGGTCCGCTTCCACCAAGGCTCGCGATACAACGTCATCATCCAACTCAAGGTACTTGGCAGCATCAGAGGGGAACGCGTTGCCAGGCAGGAACTTGCGCAGGAAGTCCACAAGGTGAATGTCATAGATGGCGCGCACGTGGTGGAAGTACACCTGAAGAAACATGAAGTAGCGCGCGAAGATGAGTCCCTCTGCTGCATGGATGCCACCCGCTTCGACCGCCAGAACAGGAGAGCCGGTGGACGGATGTCTGACAACGGTCATCGTGTTCAGGAGGCGCTGGTGGTCGAAGGTCCCAGTGGTTACGCCAGTATGCAGAGCATCCCTCAACAGGTAGTCGATTCGGTCCACCCCCAATTCGCCCGTGACGATTTCACCCATCAGAAGCATCGTTGGATCGCTGGTGGGCTTCCGTTTCGGTCCCAGTGCTACACCGAGCACCTCTTCAATGGAAATGCTGAACGGGCTCAGCTTGGACCGCTCGATAGCGTCGCCAAGTTCCGCCGAAACTATCGCCTCGGTGTACGCTTCATGGCCGTCCCTGTCAGCAGGCATCAGTTGCTCGGCACTGTGCGAGAAGGGCGGGTGTCCGACGTCGTGGAGCAGTGCACCTAGTCTTAGGATCTGCCGGCATCTCTGCACGTCGATCTCTGTGGGCCAGCCCATCAGCGCACGGACCTGCGCAGCGCCTTTCTGGCAGAGTATGTCAAACACACGCGACGCTAGCTCCATTGTGCCGAGGCTGTGTTCGAATCTCGTGTGGGTGGCCCCGGGGTACACGAGATGACCGCTCGACAGCTGCTTGATCGACCGTAGTCTCTGCATAGGGCGCGAATCGAGTATGCTCCTCTCCAAGTCGTTGAGGATGATGAAGTCCTGAATTGGGTTCCGGATCTCGTGCCAGTTACCAGACATCCCGGAGATGATAGTATATGCGTTCTGATCCGTCAAGCCGTGCAAGTCGAGGAGGCGGCCAGGATATCCTATCGAGGGTCGTCTGACCCTTGAGGTGGCGACGAGGTGTCACCCCCCGATCTGGATCATCTTTCGCCAGCGGGGTCGGTTGCCATCGGTGAGGTGGTGGGCGTCTGGCTTGGCGGCAACGACGTCGAGGATGCCCTTGCGAAGCGCCTCCTCGTCAGCGCCGCCGCGGAGGATCGACTTCAGGTCGACCTCTTGGTCGGTCAGCAGGCAGGGGCGGAGCTTGCCGTCGGCGGTGAGCCGCATGCGGTTGCAGGTCTCGCAGAAGTGCTCCTGGCTGACGGGGCTGATGAAGCCGATGTTGCCCTTCGCCCGCGGCAGCTTGAAGTAGCGGGCCGGGCCGAACCCTACCTTTGTCTGGGAGGGCTCCAGCGGGCCCAGCTCTTTCTCGATCTGCCGCCGGATCTCCTCAGTCGGCACGAAGCCGAGCACTAGCGACGTGTCCTTGATGCAGGTCTCCTGCTCCTGCAGGAAGGGCATTAGCTCGATGAAGCGGATGTCCCAGTGCTGCTCGCAGGTGGATCGGGCGAAGTCCAGCACCTCGTCGTCATTGATGGAGCGCATGACGACGACGTTGATCTTGATCGGCGAGAGCTCGGCCGCTCGGGCAGCGGCGATGCCCTCCATGACGTCCCGGTACTGGCCCTGGCGTGTGATCTGGCTGAAGCGATCCGGCTGGAGGGTGTCGAGGCTGACGTTGACGCGCTGCAGGCCGGCCCGCGCCAGCGGTTCCGCCAGCGCCGCCAGAGCGATGCCGTTCGTGGTCAGGGACACGTCCTCGATGCCGGGGACGCCGTTGATCATCCCCACCAGGTCCGCGATGCCTTGGCGGACCAGGGGTTCGCCGCCGGTGAGACGCACCCCGCGCAGTCCCATGGAGGCGGCCGCCCGGACGACGCTCAGTATCTCCTCGTAGCTGAGGATCTCCTCCCGCGGCTGGAAGTCGATGCCGTTCTCAGGCATGCAGTAGACACAGCGCAGGTTGCAGCGGTCGGTGACGGAGACCCGCAGGTAGCTGATGACCCTGTGGAACGGATCGACCAGGGGTGTCGAGGGTGCCGGCCCAGTCTCAATGCTCACGGAGCAGTCCCTCTAGGAAGTCCCGTGCCTGCCGCGCGGCACGGCCTCGGTGGCTGACGGCGTTCTTCTCTTCGGATGGCAGCTCGGCCATCGTAAGCCCGCGCTCCGGCAGCAGGAAGACGGGATCGTATCCAAAGCCCGCCTCGCCGCGCGGTGCATCCGCAATTCGACCCTCGCACGTGCCCTCGAAGACGTTGACCTCAGCGCCGGGGCGAGCGACGGCGATGAGACAGCGGAAGCGGGCCGACCGTTTCTCGGTGGGCACCCCCGCGAGCCGCTCCAGCAGGAGGCCTACCCGCTGCTCGTCGCTGAGGCCCTCGCCGCCGAAGCGAGCCGAGAGGGGGCCGGGGGCGCCGTCCAGAGCGTCGACCTCGATCCCCGAATCGTCGGCCAGAGCCACCAGCCCGCTGGCCTGTGCGAAGGCTTTCGCCTTCATTGTAGCATTCTCAGCGTAGCCGTCTGCGGGCTCCTCCACGTCCAGGCGGAGGCCCACGTCGCGGGGTGTCACCACCTCCCACCCGGCGTCCGCGAGCAGGGCTCGGTACTCCGCCGCCTTGCCGGGGTTGTTGCTGGCGATGAGCAGCTTCGGCTTCTCCACCATGAGACCGCGTTCCCCTGACTAGCGGCGCTGGTCCGGGCCGTGGGGACGCAAACGCCCCCTCGCCGAGACGGGCTCTCAGGGGCGTCAATGCAGAGTAGCAGCGGGCCTGGGGGCGGCAAAGGGCCATTCGGCCCCAGGTCGACCGCCGAAGCTCCCGCCACTGAGGGCTCCCTCCGGAACGTTGAGCGGCCCACCGCCCAATGCTATAATCCCCGCAGCCTGCCGAAGAGATCGGCCGGCCGCGGCTGATTCCCCGATCCCCGGAGTCTATGGACTACCCTGACGCCCTTCGCTTTCTGCTCGGACTGTCCGACTGGGAGCGCCTGACCGCCGGTCAGAGCGAGCCCTCCGGCGGAGCGGGAGCCCTGGCAGTCGTGCAGACCCGGGAGGCTGCCCACTTCAACCTGGAACGGGTGCGTTCCCTTCTGGCCCGTCTCGACAACCCGCACCTAGGCCGTGGCACCGTCCACATCGCCGGGAGCAAGGGGAAGGGCAGCGTGGCGGCCATGATCGCGGCAGTCATGCGGGCAACCGGCGTCCACACCGGCCTCTACACCAGTCCCCATCTCCACCGCATGACGGAGCGCATCGCCGTCGACGGCGATGCCATCAGCCCTGAGGATTTCGCCCGGCTGACCGAGCCCGTCCGCGATGCCGTCGAGATCGAGAACGGCGATGGCGCTCACGGCCGGGTGACCACCTTCGAGGCCCTCACGGCCCTCGCCTTCCTGTACTTCCGGGATCGGGGTGTTCAGTGGCAGGTGCTGGAGGTGGGGTTGGGTGGCCGCCTCGACGCCACGAACGTCGTCGACGACAAGGCTGTGTGCGTCATCACGCCCATCAGCCTGGAGCACACGGCCGTCCTGGGAGAGACGGTAGGCCAGATCGCCGGCGAAAAGGCGGCGATCATCACGCCCGGGACGACTGTGGTGATGGGCCCGCAGCGAGAGTCGGCCGCCGAGGTGATACGGCACACCTGCGCCGAGCGGGGCGCGCTGCTGGTGGAGGTGGCGCAGGTCTGCGCCCTGACCCGCCGCGGCTTCTCGTCGGAGGGGCAGGACTTCCGGGTAGGCACGCCCCGCGGGACGTACAGCCTTCACCTGCCGCTGTTGGGCCACCACCAGTTGGAGAACGCAGCGACGGCCGTCCTCGCATTGGAGTCCCTGGCCAACCACGGCGTCGCTATGCAGGAACTCGCCATGCGGCGCGGCCTAAAGGAGATGCGGTGGCCGGCCCGTCTTGAGATTGTCAGGCGTCGGCCCCTCGTGGTTCTGGACGGCGCCCACAACGTGGAGTCCGTGCGCCGTCTGTGCCAGGCGGTGGGGGAGTACCTGGCCTACTCGCGTGCCATAGTCGTCGCGGGCTTCTCAGCCGACAAGGACATCGGTGCCATCGCGACGGAGCTGGAGCGGCTGCCACACCTGGCCCGTGTCATCGCCACGCGGTCGCCGCACCCTCGGGCGGCGCTGGCGGAGGATGTGGCAACACCCTTCCGAGAGCGCGGCATCGAGACCACGTGCGAGGATGACGTGCCGGCGGCCCTGGACGCCGCCCTGAGGATGGCGGCGCCCGCGGACATGGTCTGCGTGATGGGCTCTCTCTTCGTGGCCGCCGAGGCGCGCCGCCACATCCTGGGTGTGCAGACGGACCCGGTGCCGACACCCAGCAGCCCGCCGTCGGCCGAAAGCGACCTCGCCTCCCGAAGCGGGCGGCTGCGCGCCGCACCCTAGGATGGACCCCAAGACAAGGAGGCGCCCGGACCGATGAGCCCCCACAACAGCCGGCGCAGAGTGGTCATCACCGGCATGGGCGCCATCACGCCGCTGGGCCTCACCGTCGACGAGTTCTGGCAGGGCTGCTTGGAGGGCCGCTCCGGCGCCGCGCGGCTGACGCTGATCGACCCCGGTGATTACCCCACGAAGATCGCCTGCGAAGTGAAGGGCTTCGACCCTCTCAAGTACATGGACCGGCGCGAGGCCCGGCGAATGGCCCGCTTCAGCCAGATGGCGGTGGCCGCAGCTCGCATGGCTATCGAGGACGCCGGCCTGACCTTGGACAAGGAGGACACCACCCGTATCGGGGTCCTCCTCGGGAACGGTAACGGCGGCTATCCGAACACCGATGAGGCTGTCCGCACTATCGTCGAGAAGGGGGGGATGCGCCTCGACCCACTGTACATGGCGAAGATGCTCCCCAACATGGCCGCCTCGCAGATCGCCCTTCAGTTTGGGCTCCGGGGATACAACAACACTGTCACCACTGCTTGTGCCGCCGGTACGCAGGCCATGGGTGACGCACTTGAGCGCCTGCGCCACGGCCGCGCCGACGTCATGCTGGCGGGAGGCACGGAGGCCGGCATCAGCGAGCTGGGGCTCGCCGCGTTCTCCGTGATGCGCGCTATCTCGACGCGAAACGACGAGCCCGAGAAGGCCAGCCGGCCCTTCGACGCCGAGCGTGACGGCTTCGTCTGCGCGGAGGGCGCCGCCGTGTTCGTCATGGAGACGCTGGAGCACGCTCAGGGCCGCGGTGCTCTGATTCTGGCCGAGATGGCGGGCTACGGCGCCTCTGGCGACGCCTACCACGTGGTGGCGCCGCCCCCCGACGGCGATGGGGCTGTTCGCGCCATGCGCGAGGCGCTCAGCGATGCGGGCGTCACACCCGATGATGTGGACTACGTGAACGCGCATGGTACGTCGACGCCTCTCAATGACGCCGTCGAGACGCTGGCCATCAAGGGCGTGCTGGGGGAGCGCGCCTATCGTATCCCCGTCAGCTCCACCAAGTCCATGATCGGCCACGGGCTGGGGGCGTCCGGTGCCGTCGAGGCCGTGGCCTGCGTGAAGACTCTCCAGACGGGCGTCATCCACCCCACCATCAACTACGAGTTCCCGGACCCGGAGTGCGACCTGGACTACGTGCCGAACGAAGCCCGGACGGCCGACGTGCGTGTCATTCTGAAGAACAGCTTCGGGTTCGGAGGCCAGAACGCCTGCCTGGTTCTGCGCCGTTTCGAGTCGTAGGTTGCATCTGCTGGTTGTCGGCGGAGCCGGCTACATCGGCAGCGTGACGGTGGCGGAGGCCCTGGCCGCTGGCCACCGGGTCACCGTCTTCGACAGCCTCGTGACTGGTCACCGGGGGGCTCTCGACCCGCAGGCTGGCTTCGTTCAAGGTGACCTCGCGGACGCCGAGACACTGGACCGTCTCCTGGCCGAGGATCCGCCTGACGGCGTGGTCTACTACGCCGGCTTCATCGCCGCCGGCGAGTCCATGGAGAAGCCCGGCCTCTACTTCGCCAACAACGTCTCCACCGTCATCACCCTCTTGAACGCCATGGTCGCCCACGGCGTTCAGCGGTTCGTGTTCAGCTCCAGCGCCGGCGTCTACGGCGACCCGCAGACGCTGCCCGTAGCCGAGGACGCCCCCCTGACCCCCGTCAGCCCCTACGCCGAGACCAAGGTAGTGGTGGAGCGCCTCCTCGCCTGGTACGACTCCCAGTGTGGCCTGCACTCTGTGTCGCTTCGCTACTTCAACGCCGCTGGTGCCACCGAGGCCCTCGGCGAGGACCATCGGCCGGAGACCCACCTCATTCCGGTGGTCCTTCAGGTGGCCTTGGGTCGCCGGCCCGCCCTTGACCTGTACGGCACCGACTACCCCACGCCTGACGGCACCTGCGTGCGGGACTACGTGCACGTGGTGGATCTGGCCCGCGCCCACCTGCTGGCCCTGGCCCACTGTGACGAGGGGAGCGCCGTCTACAACCTGGGCAGCGGGCGCGGCTTCTCGAACCGCCAGGTCATCGAGGCGGCGAGAACCATAACCGGTCAAGCGATTCCAGTGCGTGAGTGCCCCCGGCGCGCCGGTGACCCCGCGGCGCTTGTTGCCAGCAGCGAGAAGGCCCGCCGGGAGCTGGGTTGGGAGCCTCGCTCTTCTGACCTGGACGAGATGATCGGGAGCGCCTGGCGCTGGCACCAGACCCACCCTGACGGATACCCCGACTAGCGAGGCGGGCGAAGGAAAAGGCCAGGGGGCGGACACTGGTGTCCGCCCCCTGGATCTTGCTCGGCGGCTGTACCGCCCGACCGGTGGCTTAGACAGGGGCCATGTGCTGGGAGAGCACCTTCTCCGGCAGCATTCCCTCTAAGACCCTCTCCAGGGCCATGGTATGACAACAGAAGCCCCATCCGGCGAAGAAGTCGCAGGTGCAATGCCAGCTATCGCCCTCGAGCCGCACCTCGTGCGTGTCGTTCTCTCCTCGAAAGCCGACCCGAAGGTTGGAAAAGAGAATGCGATCCCTCTCCTGAGCGTAGCGCCTGGCCTTCTCTACCTTCCCGATGAGACTCGACTGCATCTCCCATCTCCTTTGGTGCCAAGCCCGACGGACAAATCAAAGGACACCGGCTACTGCTGGGCCGGTGCCCTGGGATTCCACGAATTGGTTGTGAGCGCGGCCGGTCACCCCATGTGGCTCCTTTCGGCGCGCCACCCCCCACTGCACCTATTCTATGCCGCGCGACCCAGCGCCGTCAAGCCCTGGGGGACGGACGTAACCGTCTCGTCACCGGCCGGAGCACCGGGCAGCGGGGGCCGCTACGGCCCCGCGGGCGTCGGCTTGGGGAACCTGGCCAGGCAACGGTAGACGGCTCCCCCCGGTTCGAGGGTGCTCTGCATGAGGCTGACCGTGTCCAGGGTCGCACCTGGTAGCGGCGGCAGCTCAACGGCCCGAATGAGCTCGAAGAGCTGTCGTCGGTCGTGAGGGCTAACGCCCTCCCTAACGCGCGCGAGTGTGAGATGGGCGGCGAAGGGGCGCCGCTCGCGGGAGAAGCCCATGGGCTCCAGTGCCCTCTCGACCCGCGTCGCCAGGCCGGTCAGCGCCTGGACGTCCCCCTCCAACCCCACCCACACTACTCGCAGGCCGGCCGAGCCACCAAAGGAGCCCAGACGAGCCAGCCTGACAGAGAGGCGGAATGGATCGCGCACCGCCCGCCCCAGCGCCCTCTCGATAGCCTCGAGCCGGCGGGCCTGCACCTGTCCCAAGAACTTGAGGGTCAGGTGTATGCCTTCCGGCCGGACCCAGCGCAGGCCGTCGGCGCCCCGCTCCCGGAGGAGCTGCTGCACGGTGGCCAGGGCATCCCTGGCCTCGCCGGGCAGCTCGCAGGCCACGAAGAGGCGGAGGCTGGGGCCGGCCCTGGCGGGCGACTCACGTCTGGCCATGAGCGATCCTCAGGAGCCGGCGGGCGTTGTCGCCCAGGATGAGACGTTGCTCCTCCTTGTTCAGGCCGGACTGCCGGGCCTGCGCCAGGCAGCGGCTCTGAGAGAGGAGCGGAAAGTCGGTGCCGAAGAGGATTCGCTCGGCCCCGACGAGGTCAACGGAGTGCCTGTAGACGGCGGCATCGTAGAGGAGGGAAGTAGCCGCCGTGTCGAAGAACGTGCTGCGCATGGCCTCTCGAACCTCGGGCATGAGGGCGTAGAAGGGAAGGCCACCGCCCCAGTGGGCGGCCACCACCGTCACATCGGGGAAGGCCTCCAGAAAGCAGCAGAGCGAAGGCAGATCCAAGCCCCTCTTGCCGGGATACCGGTGGCCCACCGGCTCGCTCACGTGGAAGAGGAGGGGCAGATCGTGGGCGCTGGAGGCCCAGGCCAGCAGGCGGGCCTCGTCGGAACCGGTGATGTCGTAGCCCTGGTTCGAGGGACGGAGCTCGCCGAGGCCGCGGGCTCCGCCAGCGGCGCAACGTTCTATCTCGCTTCGTGCCTCGTCGCCCGCCCGGGGCTGCGAACAACAGAACGGCACCAGACGGCCGCCGCTGGTGGCCGCCGCTTCGAGCAGGTAGTCGTTGTGCTGCCGACAGAGCTCCATCTCGCCCCACGCGAACCCGACGATGACGCTGACGTCGACGCCGGCCTCGTCCATGCCAGCCATCACGTCCTCAGCGCTGGCAAGCTTGGACCGGGGGTCGCTGTAGAGCTCGCGGAGGGTGGCATCCCGCCGCAGGTACTCCTCGCGCTGGTCGCGCACCTGCGGCGGGAAGACGTGAGTGTGGAAGTCGACGATCACAGCGGCGCCTTCGGGCCGTCGACGGTTGTCACGTGGTAGCGGTGCCCGCTGCCTTCTTGCGGCGGCGGGCCGGCCGTGGGGGCTCACGCGGGGCGAACTGCACTCGACGGAAGCCCTCGGCGTACTTGCATCCTGCCCTCTTGCCGAGCTCACGGTGCCAGCGCCGCAGCCGCTTCTCCATCTCCCGCCGCGGCCTGTTCCCCACCTGGCTGGCGTGCTGCTGGAGCGCCTCGAGCTTCCGGTCAAGGTAGGCGGTGACATCGACGTAGTGGTCGGGCTCGTCGCTGCCGGCCAGCAAGAGCTCTGACGCCCGGTAGGGAGCGAGCCCCTCGTCCCGGTGCTCCGGGTAGTAGAGCAGGGAGCGGGCCGCGGGGTAAACCGCATCGTAGGCCACGCGGCCGATCGTGCGGTGGTCGCGGTGGTTGAAACCCCGGCGGAAGCCGTCCCAGATCACCACCACGTCCGGCTGGTAGCGCCGCATCAGCCGCACGAGTTGCTCGCGGAGCTCCAGGGTCTCCTCCAGGAAGCCGTCGGCGTAGCCGAGGAAGATGCACGCCCTGACTCCTAGGACGCGGGCGGCGTTGCGCTGCTCCCTTTCGCGTCCGGCAGCCAGCTCCTGGTGAGAGAGAGTCTCGTCGGGACTGCCCTTGTCGCCGCTGGTGGCGAGCACGTAGTACACGTCCCAGCCCTCGTCGCACCAGCGGGCGACGGTGCCGGCGCAGAGGAACTCGGCGTCATCGGGGTGGGCCATGATGACCATGGCCGTCTTGGGACCTTCGGGTTCACTCATTCCCGATCTCTTCCTGGTGAAGGCCTCGTGCTACTTGACAGCCGCGAGCGCCAAACGAGGCTCAGATTCGTTCCAGCTTGGCGACTGTCCTGTCATTCTGCACGTTGCCCGTGTTGAGCGTAGACTTCGGCTCAAGCACCAAAAGGTGCGCCTCCTCTTCCGCAACGGGCAGATGTTCAATGCCTCTGGGAACGATGACAAACCCGCCCTCTTCCAGTCGCACGTCGCCATCGCGCAGCCTGATGAGCAGCCTTCCCTTGACGACGAGGAACAGCTCATCCTCCGCATCGTGATGATGCCAGACGAACTCACCCTTGACCTTTACCAGCTTGACATGTGAGTCGTTCAGCTCGCCCACAATCTTTGGGCTCCAGTAGTCGTGGAAGATGCCAAACTTGTGAGCGAGGTTCACTTTCTGCATCAGACCTCAGGCGATCTCAGTCAGTGTTCTCTCTTCTTCTAGCGCCATGTCTCCCACGAGATCGCGGTACAGCCCCGCCACCGCCTCCGCCACGTGCGTCCAGCGATAGCGCTGCACGACCTCATGGGCCTCCTCGCCGAAGCGACGGCGAAGGGCCTCATTGCCGAGCAGGAGTTCCAGACGCTCGGCGAAGGGCTCCGGGCAACGCCAGGAGATGAGATAGCCCGTCTCCCCGTGCCGGACCGTGCCGGTGAGACCGCCGACACGGGATGCGACCACCGGCGTCCCGCAGGCCATAGCCTCCAGGGCGACGAGCCCGAAGCTCTCGTAGAACGAGGGCACGACGCATACGTCGGCGGCATTGTAGTAGAGAGGTAGCTTCTCGTGGTCGACGGCGCCTAGGAAGGCCACCCGCTCGCCGATGCCCAGGTGGGTTGCCAGGCCCCGCAGGTGGCCCATCTCGCGCCGCGACCGCCCGTCGCCCCCCACGATGAGCACGTGGCAGTCCGGCTCGTCCTCAAGTTGGGCCGCGGCGTTGATGAGGATGTCGATGCCCTTCAGGGGCTCGATGCGTCCCACGAACAGGATGATGCGCTCGTCTCCAAAGCCCAGGGCGCGACGAGCCGCCTCCTTGTCTTGGGGGTGGAATAGATCCAGGTCGACGCCGCAGGGCACGATGGCAACGCGTTCGGGGTCGGCATCGTAGAGGCGGGTGAGCAGGTGCCTCTCATGCTGGCTGGCGCAGACGATGCGATCCGCCTCTTGAGCCAGCCGGTGCTCCACCTGGATCCTCGCTGGTGCCTCGTGCTCCGTGATGCGGGCCCGGTTCTTCACCTCGCCCAGCGTGTGGAACATGGTTACGTGGGGCACGCCCCACCGCTCCCTGAGGGCAAGCGCCACCGCGCCGGAGAGCCAGTAATGGCTGTGCAGCAGATCGTAGCCTGGTGTCTGCCCGTCTGTGGATGAGGCGAAGCGGACGAGGTTTTCCTCGAACTCGGCCAGGTACTCGGGCAGGCGCTGCTTCGCGACCGGCCGCCGCGGCCCGGCACGCAAGTGCACCACGCGCACGTTCTCGCCGTCTGGGACCACCTCCGGGCCGGACGCGTCCTGGCGGCGCGTGAAGACATCAACCAGGATCCCGCGACGCCCCAGCTCTCGGCTGAGCTGACGCACGTAGACGTTCATGCCGCCGGTATCACTTCCGCCCAGCGGCGCCAGGGGCGAGGTGTGGTAGCTGAGCATAGCCACGCGAAGCATCGACCCCCTCCTAGCTCCTCCGGACGACGCAGCGGTAGATGGGCAGGTCGCTGGCCCCCAGATCATACTTGTAGGGCTCGGTGCCGCGCAGGAAGTCCAGGTGGCTCTTGCCTTCGCTGATGGCGACCTCCAGGCAGAGGGCCTTTGAAAGAAGGCCTACCGAGAGGTGAGACAGGTCGGGGTCGAAGCCGCTGTTGTAGAGGTGAAGCTGGCTGCAGCAATCGAAACACAGAACGGAGGCCGCCGGCCGGCCGTCGAGGTCCATTATGAAGAGGCGGATCAGACCCTCATCGGCCAGGGCCGCCGATACGTCCCGGAAGAACCCTTCCATCTGGGGGCTCATGAACTCGGCCTTGTCGCTGCGGCTGGCGGTGTGCAGCCGCAGGAAGTCCTCCATGCCGGCGGCCACGTCCTCGCGCGAGCGGAGGTCCCGGAGGTCCACGTCGGCGCCGCCCTGCCGAATCCGGCGCATCTTGCGTCGCAACTCGTGTCGGTCCTTCTTGCCCAGGCGAGCCAGGTACCCCTCCCAGGAGGAGGGAAGCTCCACCCGCGGCGCCACCGCCTCCAGTTCCTGCTCGAGGTGCCAGCCGAGTGCGCCGGCTGCCTGGGGCAGGGCCGACAACGCCGATGAGTGGGCCGCGAGGCCCCGTAGCTCCATTTCCTCCCAGGCCTCTTGTGCAAGAAAGCCGAGGAGGGCTGTAAAGAACTCGGTCTCCCGGCCGCGCTCCACGACGAAGTCCATGTAGTCGCATATCTCGTGATCACCCACGAGGGCCAGGCGCGGTCCGTCGCGCATGAGGGGCGCCACGCCCACAAGTCGGTCACCGTCGCGGACTGCCAGGAAGAAGGGCTCACGCCCGTTGCCGAAGTGTGCCAACCAGATGCTGTTCCAGAGGGGACGGTGGAAGACGTGGGGCTGAGGCGCTCGCGCGAGGAGATCCTGCCACTCGACGCGGAGGCTATCCAACTCCTCCCTTCGGACAAACAGGGTCACGGGACTACTTCCCTTGCACGAGTGAAAGGAACTCGGAACGGTTCAGGGCGCTGCGGCCGAACTCCCCCCGCACCGCCGACGTGACCACGCGAACCCCCGGCTTGCTCACGCCCCGGAGACGCAGGCAGAGGTGCTCGGCCTCCACCACGACGGCCACGCCGTCCGGGTTCAGCGTCTCCATGATGCAGTCTGCCACCTGGCTCGTCAGCCGCTCCTGGAGTTGGGGGCGCCGGGCGTAGGCGTCTACGACGCGGGCGAGCTTGCTGAGGCCCACAATCCGTCCATCGGGGACGTAGCCGACGTGGACGGCGCCCAGAAAGGGCAGGAGGTGGTGTTCGCAGAGGGAGTGGAATGGGATGTCCCTCAAGATCACGATCTCGTCGTGGCGCTCCTCGAAGCCGATCTTCAGGAACTCGTGGGGATCGACGGTGAGGCCGGCGAAGAGCTCGGCGTACATGTCGGCAACACGGCGGGGCGTCTCCCGAAGGCCTTCGCGCTCGGAGTCCTCTCCGACGGCTGCAAGGATGTCGCGAACCGCCGATTCAATGCGCTCCTTGTCGACCGTGCTCTGTCGGGCAAACACGGTCATATCTGGTGTTCGACGCTGGTCGCTCAAGGGGTGGGGACCACCTCGCCCTGGGAACAGACCCGCCCCGGCCGCACGAGGCCGCTGGGGCGGGCGCGGAGCAAGCATTCGGGATTGCGCTTGCTACTTCAGTCTATCAGCGGCCGCTTGAGGGGGTCAAGGAAACGGCGGGCTACGGGAGGTCCTTGGCGGCGTCGAATTCGGAGGGCAGGATCTGGAGCAGGATGGGAGCTCGTTCCGTGAATAAGGGTGACAGGGCCGAGTCGCTGATGGCGTCGTCGAGGTCCAGGGAAGGGTATGTCGCGAAGAGGATGAGCAGCACCTGGATGATCAGCATGCCCTTGACGAACCCGAACACTGCTCCCCCCAGGTGGTCAAAGGTTCCAAGCATGAGGAGAGCCGCCGTCTCCTTGAGAAGCCAGGCTGCTACCTGGCCGGCGAGGACGATGCTGCCAAAGATGGCAAGGAAGGCGGCGATCCTGGCTGCCCGCTCGCTGTCGATGAACGTCCCTATGTCATCGGCCAGCGGCTCGTAGAAGAGACCGGCCACCACGATTCCGAGGAGGGCGGAGACTATCGTCACCACTTCTCGAATGAGGCCGGCGGTGAATGCAGCGAAAATGAACCAGACGAGCAGGGCCAGGATAACGCCGTCCAGCCAGTTCACGTGTCACCTCTACAGCGGCCAGACGAACGTCGCCAACCTGCCTTTCGGCTGGTCTGGGAGTCCGCCCTGGCCAGTATCCTCACGTTGATTGTCGGCCCGGCGGCACGAGCGCTTCAGTCTAGCACAGGCCATCTAGGGCTACAATCGCGTTTCTAAAGTGACGTGACCCTGCTGCGGGACGGCCGCCAGCGTCGATAGTAGCGCCAGCTCAGAGTCAGGTATAGCGCGCTCAGGACGTAGCTCCCAAGCACGTCGCTAGGCCAGTGGGCGCCTGTGTAGACGCTGGCAGGCCCCATCCCCAGCACGACGAACAGGCAGAGGACCTGGAGAGCGAGGCGAGGCAGGCGCCATCGCACGATAGTCGGCGCCAGCACGAGGAGGAGACCAAAGAGGGTCAGTGCCACAACGACGTGGCCGCTGGGAAAGCTGAAGCTCGAAGGGTGCTCCGCAACGCGTATCAGGTCCTCGGCGGGCCGCGGCCTCTCCACCACCTCCTTGAGCAGCCACTGGGCGAGCCTGGCAGCCCCCGACGAGAAGACCAGTGTGCCCTCCGGGTAGCGGCGAAACAGGAGCAGCAGGAGCGTGGCGAGCACCCAGATCGCGGTGGATGGCAGGTTCCCCAGGTCTCGCAGGAAGGCGGCGGTGCCGCCCCACATCGGGATACCGCCCTCACGCTGTATCCAGTGGGCGATGCGCAGGTCGGCGGGGAAGTAGTCGTACAGGGAGGCGAGGGTCGCCAGCAGAGCCAGGAGAGCTAGACCGCTCAGCCAGACAGCCCAGAAGACGGCGACTGACCGCGGCCGAGCTGGGGCCGCGGCGCGTTGCTCACTGACCATACGGGTGTCCGGTCGGCGCCACCGGCCGAGTATCGCACAGCCGGAGTCCGGTCTCAAGGGCGCGACGACATGAGCCGGAGGTCCGGCGCGCTGTAACTGGCGCGTTATCGGTGGGTTTTGGCTTGCACCGACTCCCGCGGGCTGAAAGTCCGCGGCTTCCAGATTCGGCAACCATGCCGCCGACTTCAGTCGGCGGTGCCATGAGATCTGCAGCCAGTTCACTCACCAACCATGAACCAGTGACGGCGCATTCTCACGCCTGGCCGCCCCATCCGGGCGCTGCTATAATCCTAGGCGCATCTCAATGGGGAGGGCGACAGATCGACGCGCAAAGGCTGCAGCAGCTCCTGGAGGCGGTGGCCGCCGGCACGACCCCGGTGGAGGAAGCGCTGGAGTACCTGCGTCTTCTGCCCTACGAGGACCTGGGCTTCGCCAAGCTGGACCATCACCGCGCCCTTCGCGACTACCTGCCCGAGGTTGTGCTGGGTCAAGGCAAGACCCCTGAGCAAGTCGTGGCTATCGCCACTCGCCTGGCTGAGCGGTCGGGCCGCCTCCTCGTCACCCGGGTCGATTCCGACGTCTTCACCGCGGTCAAGAACAGCCTGCCCGACGCCGTCTACCACGAGATGGCTCGCGCCATCACGTTGGACCGGCAGCGTCAGGCACGTGCAGGGGGCGTCACCATCCTCTGTGCGGGCACGGCCGACCTTCCTGTGGCCGAGGAGGCGGCCGTCACCTGCGAGCTCATGGGCAGCGCCGTGGAGCGCGTCTACGACGTCGGTGTGGCCGGCATCCACCGCCTCTTGGACTATCTGCCCCAGCTCCGGGAGGCGAGGGCCCTGGTCGTGGTTGCGGGCATGGAAGGGGCCCTGCCGAGCGTGGTGGCAGGCCTGGTGGCGGTACCGGTCATCGCCGTGCCGACCTCCGTGGGCTATGGGGCCAGCTTCCAGGGCATCGCGCCGCTGCTGACCATGCTCAACACCTGCGCCGCCGGCGTGGCGGTGGTGAACATCGACAACGGCTTCGGGGCCGGATATCTGGCGGCGGTGATCAACCGGCTGGCCCTATCGGGGAAGCAGGACTGAGGGGACCGTGGCCAGCCGCAGCCTCTCCCTGACAGTAGCAGTTCTCTTTGAAGGCGGAGTGGGCCGGGGTCTGGAGCGCTGGCGTCGCTTCTACGACCCCGTGGGCGCCGACCGCATCCCGGCGCACCTGACGCTCGTGGCACCCTTCGCCGCCCAGCCGCCTCTCCTGGCTCTGGAACGGCATCTCTGGACCGTTTGCCACTCGTGGTCACCCATCTGGCTGGAGTTGGGCGACGTGCGTCGTGACGCCGACCTCTTCTACGTCGACCTCACAGCGGGGGGTCCCGAGTTGGCCAGGTTGCGTGACGGTCTCTGCACTGGCCCGCTTGCGGCCCAGACCAGAGAGGCGGGTGCCTTCCAGCCGCGACTCATCCTCGCCGAGCCGGCCGATGACCGAGAGCTCGCTGTGGCGTCGCGGACTCTGCTGGGGAACCGGGTGCGCGGTTCCTATGAGGTGAAGCGCGTGCACCTGATGGCCGCACACGCCGACGGGTCCTGGTACGTGCGGGATTACTTCGGGCTGGACGGGACCTACGCGTCGCCGATGACGGGACGAGCAGGCGCGACTGGGGCGTCGAGGGGGGCTGGCTAGTGTCCCGCATCGCCTACCTGGACTGCTTCTCGGGCATTAGCGGCGATATGCTGCTGGCCGCGCTGGTGGACGTTGGGGTGGACCAGGAGGCCCTCGAGAGCGAGCTGGCGCGGCTGAACCTGCCGGGCTACCGGCTGGAGGTGTCGAAGACGCAGAGGGCCGGACTGGCGGCTACGCGGGTGGACGTTGTGCCGGTCGGCGAGGCGCCAGTGCACCGGCGGCTGCCGGATATCCTCGCGATCGTGGAAGGGAGCAGCCTGCCCGCCGCCGACCGCGAGGCGGGGTCGCTGGTCTTCCGCCGCCTGGCGGAGGCCGAAGGGCGGGTCCACGGCTGCCGCCCGGAAGAGGTGGAGTTCCACGAGGTGGGTGCCGTCGATACCTTGGTGGATGTGATGGGTGCGGTGGTCGGCCTGCGCCTCTTGGGGGTCGGTGAGCTGTACTGCTCGGCGCTGCCGGCGGGTAGCGGCGAGGCTCGCGGCGCGCACGGCGTCCTCCCGGTCCCCGCGCCGGCCACACTGGAACTGCTGACCCGCGCCCAGGTGCCCCTGACCTCCTCAGCCGGCGAGGCCTCCTTCGAACTCGTCACTCCCACCGGCGCAGCCATAGTGACTGCCCTTGCCCGCTTCGAGAGGCCACCCATGCGCGTCACCGCTGTCGGATACGGTGCTGGCACCCAGGACCTACCCAACCGGCCGAACGTCCTTCGCCTCTGGCTGGGGGAACGGGCCGGCGAGGGACGGAGCAGCATGGTCCTCCTGGAGACGAACATCGACGACATGAGTCCGGAGCTCTTCGGCTATGTGCAGGAGCGCCTCTTCGAGGCCGGCGCCGCCGACGTGTGGTTTACGCCCATCCAGATGAAGAAGAACCGGCCCGCCACGCTGCTCTCCGTGCTGTGCCCTCATGATCGCGAGGAGGCCACGGTGGCGCTGCTGCTGCGGGAAACGTCTACCCTGGGCGTGCGCAGGATCGAGGTGGACCGGCGCGAGGCGGATCGAGAGCGGCTGGAGTTCGAGTCCAGCCTGGGGCCGGCCGCCGTCAAGGTGAAGCGGCTGGAGGGTGAGGAGCCCGTGGTCTCACCGGAGTACGAGCCCTGCCGCCTCCTCGCTCTCCAGCACGGGCTGCCCCTTGCTGAGGTGTACCGAATCGTTTCGGGCGAGGCCAAGGCATTGCTGGGCAGAGAACCGCCCCCCGATGAGTGATGAGTAGAGCTAGGCCTCTGCTTCGGGCCCTCCCGCCTTCTCCCTGGCCGAGGAACTGCCGTTCCGGTTGAGGACGCGACTCGCCCGCACGTGTTCTGGCTGTCGTCGAGGGTGCGGCCCGTGTCCCGGCTGTGGCGCCGCCGAACGTGGCTTGACGCGGTATGCGGCGGTCACTACCCTGTGAGCGCGATGCGCTCGCAGGCGCTGCCAGCCTGGGATGCGTGATCAGAGAGCAGGCGCAGCAGGCCATGCCGGAAACGGGAGGGCGACGATGACGTCGCGTGGCAAACCCTCGCCCACCGTGGAAGACTATCTACATGCCGTCTACAACATGAGCCGGGAGGGCCGAACAGTGATTGCTGCCCGACTCACCGAGAAGATGGGCGTCGCCGCGCCCACCGCTTGGGCGACGGTGCAGCGCATGCAGCGCGACGGCCTGGTTAAGCTCAGCCCCAGGAAGGAGATCACCCTCTCCGAGGCCGGCCTGGAAGCGGCGGAGTCCATCATGCGGCGGCACCGCCTTGCCGAGTGCCTGCTGGTCGACATACTGGGCCTCGACTGGCACGATGCCCACGAGGAGGCGCACCGCATCGAGCACGCCATCTCCCCACGAGTCGAGGCGCGCATCCTGGAAGTCCTCGGCCATCCCACCACCTGCCCCCACGGCAACCCCATCCCCGGTCGTGATCGGGTGCCGCCTCCACCGACCGTCGCTCTGAATTCCCTTTTCCAGGGCGAGGAGACCACCATCGAGAGCATCCTGGAGGAGGCGGAGGAAGACAGGGATCTGCTGCAGTACCTGCAGACGAACGGGCTGGTTCCCGGGGCCCGCTTGAAGGTGGTGGAGGTAGCCCCCGTCAACGCCACGATGACGGTGGATGTGGGCGAAGCGCAGGTGACGGTGGGTGACAGGGTGTCCGCTCTCATCCGTGTCCGGCCGCCCGGTCGGCGCCCCGAGGGTGTCAGCGACGCCTAGGCGTCACTCAGCACGAACCGCTCCAGGGCCCAGGCGACGCCGTCCTCGTTGTTGCTGGGGGCCACGGTCTGCGCTTCCGCCTGCACCTCGGGGGGAGCGTTGCCCACGGCGACGCTGTGACCAGCAACCCGGAACATGCTGACGTCGGGGCCCGCATCGCCCACGGCCATGACCTGACGGACATCGAAGCCCAGGTGCTCACAGACGAGGCGCAGGGCAGAGCCCTTGTCCGCTCTGGCGTCCACCACGTTGACGTAGTGCGGGTAGCTGGCGCTGTAGCCCCGGGCCAGGTTCAGGACGTCGCTGTACCTTTCGCCGAAGGCCGCCTCCAGGGCGTCGACCGCCTCCTCGCCGAACAGAATGAAGGCGGTCGCCGGCGCCGTGAGCACGTCCGATAGGCGGGGAACTAGCCGCAGGCCGGCGGGGAGTCGGGACGGGTCGATGGGCCGTGTGGTGCGGAGGTAGCTGATGCCATCGACGGTGACCATGGACGTCTCCGGGCGGCCGTCGATGAACTCGGCCAGCTCGCGCGAGATCCGCGGGTCCAGGCGGAGGTGGAGGAGGTCCGAGTCGGTGCCCGGCATTCTCACCTGCGCCCCGTTGTGGCAGATGAGGGGCGCCATCAGCCCGAGCTCCTCGGCGCTGCGCGCTGCCATCGTTAGCGACCGTGACGTGCAGAGCACCACCACGATGCCGCGGTCGCGGACGCTACGGACGGCGCGGGTGTTGCGCTCGCTGATGCGGTCCTCGCTGTCGAGGAGAGTGCCATCCAGGTCCAGCGAGATCAGTGGGATCTTCAGAAGGACACCCCTTCTCTGGGATTCGCTGAGGCCACGGGCCTCACCTGGCGGTGCCCATTCCCTCCAGTCACCGGTCGAAGCCCTGTCCCCTCTCCTTGAGGCTCACGAATCCCTGCTGGGCGAGTACTAGATGGTCCAGCACCTCGATATCCAGCAGGCGGCCCGCCTCCACTGCCTGCTTGGTCATCTTTACGTCGTCGGCCGAGGGCGTCGGGTCTCCCGAGGGGTGGTTGTGGACGAGCACCACCGCCGGGCAGTTCTGTCGCACCGCCTCCCGGAACAGCTCGCCCACCCGGACCAGGGAGGTGTTGACGCTGCCCCGGTACACAGCGTTCACGCTCAGAACCTGGTTGCGGGTGTTGAGGAGCACTATGCGCAGCTCCTCCTGCTCCAGCAGGCCCATCTCAGGCAGGAGAAGGTTAGCCACGTCCTGAGGCGAACGCACGGTGGCACGCTCCTCGGGCTGGGCGGAGGCCAGGCGCCGCCCCAGCTCGAAGGCGGCCTTGAGCTGAGAGGCTTTCGCCTCCCCGAGGCCGCGTTCCTGGCAGAGTTCACCGAAGCCGGCGCGCGCTAGCCCCACCAGCCCACCGTAGCGGGACAGCAGCCGTGAGGCCAGGGCCAGGACACTCTCTCGCGAGGCGCCGGTCCTCAGCACTATGGCGAGCAGTTCGCCGGTGGAGAGGGCGCCGGGCCCGTAATCGCGCAGGCGCTCACGAGGCCGTTCCGGGGCGGGCAGGTCGCGGATGAGGGCATGGTACTCGGGGACGCTGTCAGTCTTCATGGGTCGCACCTCGTGGGGGCGGACGTCCCGCCGAGCCGCTCCCTACGCCCTCGCCTCCAGCTCGATGGAGATCACGGTGTTGGTGTGGGGATAATGGGTCACGGAGACGGAATCGCCCTCTTCCAGCTCGGCGAAGATCATGGGCGTGACCTTGTACACGGACCGGCCGACGAAGACGTAATGGCTGCGAAGAATGAACAGGTCGGCCCGGCTCCACTTGCGGGCGATGGGGCCGCTGGATACCTGGGGCGAGCTCCTCAGATCCCGCAGCGACTGGGAGCTCTGGTAGCCTGTGAGCAAGGCGGCCAGCGACAGGAGCATCAGCG
The DNA here is from genome assembly GCA_034420175.1 of Dehalococcoidia bacterium. Classification (GTDB taxonomy): domain Bacteria; phylum Chloroflexota; class Dehalococcoidia; order DSTF01; family JALHUB01; genus DAOULP01. Next base: position 21,666 of record DAOULP010000224.1, read on the forward strand.
TGATGATGAGTCCGCTGGCGCCCTCCCGCACGAGATTGAGGACGACGAGGGCAATCCCAGCCAGGCTGAGGAGGAACAGAGGGGTGTAGACGATGGCGGTGCGGAGAATGGAGGATCGGGCAGCGCGCTGAGCTTCTTCCATGCCGGGATCTGGGCTCACGGGATGAGCAGTGTCTGCCCGGGATTCAGAATCACGCTGTCTGGGTCGCCCAGGTTGTTGAGATCGACTATCTGCTGGACGAAGTCCATCAGGTCGACCCCCGGCGGCTTCAGGCTCTCGGCGATGCCGTACAGGCTGTCCCCCTCCTGCACCACATACTCGCGAGTCGACGGGGTGGGCGTTGTGGTGGCTTGAGGCGTGGTCGTCCGGCCCGGCGTTGAGGGCAGCACCGTGAGAGTGGCTGTGGCCGTCGCCTCTTGCTGCTGGGGCATGATGATGGCCGGCGACGATTCTTCGGAGCCGCCCGGGGGCCTAACCAGGAGCCAGAGGGCGAACGCCGTGCCTACCAAGAGAGCGAGCAGGGAGCCCCGATAGAGGGTAAACGAAGGCAGGGCGCTGGCGGGCTTCAGGCACTCGGCGCAGAGGGCATCGCCGTGGGTGTCACAGTAGAACCTACCGCAGCGCTTGCACTGGCTGGTTGCCTCGTTGGCGCAGGCGTAGCAGTTCATCCATCGGGAATATAGCAGGTCGCGCCGTTGTTGCCTAGGCGAGCCGGTCTGCTATGCTAGCTCGACAGTGGCGCCCGCGTCCGCAAGCTTGGCGCGGACGGTCTCCGCCTCCTCCTTGGTGACGCCCTCCTTGACGTTCGTCGGAGCGCTTTCGACCAGATCCTTGGCCTCTTTCAAGCCCAGGGTGGTCACCTCCCGCACCGCCTTGATGACGTTGATCTTGTTGGCGCCCATGTCCTTGAGGACAACGGTCCACTCCGTCTTCTCCTCCTCGGCGGCAGGAGCTTCCGCCGGGGCACCGCTAGGTGCGGCGGCCGGGGCGGCAGCCACCGCTACCGGGGCAGCGGCGGTGACACCGAACTCTTCCTCGATGCGCTTGTTGAGATCCCGCAGCTCGAGGATGGTCATGCCCTTGATGAGATCGAAGGCGTCATCTACTCGGTTGGCCATGGTCTTCTGTGCCTCCTTGGCCTTCGTGGTCGATTTCGGTTTTTCCTTGGCGGGCTCCTCAGTGGCCTCCTCGGCACCCGCCGATGCACCCTCCGTGGGAGCCTCATCAGCCGTGGTCTTCTTGGTCTGTCGGGTCGGCATTGTCTAGGCTCCTTCCAGTTGGCTGGCGCGCTGTCCCAGCAGCCCTTGAAGCTGCTGCAGGCTGCTGTTGAGAAGCGTGGCCGCCTGAT
>DAOULP010000225.1:0-59260 GCA_034420175.1 Dehalococcoidia bacterium
TGCGCGACTGGATGAGCAGCAGGTGGATGTCCGGGGAGCTGGCGACGATGCGCACCGCCTCCATGTAGTGATCTCGGTTGTTGATGCCCACCGTGTCCAGCGGGTTGCGCACGCTGGTCCCTGCCGCTGGGGTGAACTCGCGCAGTCGGGCCTGCAGCTCCTCTGACAGGGCGGGCACGCTTAGTCTCTCATGCTCGGCGGCGTCCGCGGCGAGCACGCTGCTGCCGCCACCAACACCCATTATGGCGATGCCCCGACCGGCCGGCCGCTCCAGGAAGGAGAAGGTGACCGCCAGGTCCTCCAGCTCGGTCAGCGTGTCCACGCTCAAGGCTCCCGCCTGACGGCAGGCCGCCTCCCACACCTGGGCCGTCCCGGCCAGGCTGCCTGTGTGCGAGTTGGCGGCCCGGCTGCCTGCTCCAGTGAGTCCACCCTTCAGCACGATCGTCGGCTTGGCGGCGGCGGCCGCGGACAGGGCGCGCAGGAAGCGGCGGCCGTCCTTCACCCCCTCGATGTAGGTGGTGATGATCGTCGTCTCCGGGTCAACCGCGCAGTACTCCAGGAAGTCACTCTCGTCTAGGTCAACCGCGTTGCCGTAACTCACGACCTTGCTGAAACGCACTCCGCGCTGCGCGGCGTAGAGAACCAGCTCTTCGGCGTTGAGGCCGCTCTGAGAGATGAAGGCGACGTTGCCACTGTCTTTGGGGCATTCGCGGTTGAAGGCCACGCCGGCGCCCGGGCAGTAGAGGCCCATACAGTTGGGCCCGATGATTCGGATCCCGGCGGCCTGCGCCCGGCGCAGCAGTTCCCGTTCCAGCTCCGCACGCTCCTCATCCCCGGTCTCCCGGAAACCGGCTGTGAAGAAGTGGATGGAGCGCGCGCCCTTGGCAGCTGCGTCGTCGAGCAACTGCAAGACGCCCGCCGACGGGATGCTGGAGATGACGTGGTCCACCGGCCCCGGCACCTCGAGCAGCGAGGGATACACTCGCAGGCCCAGCGCCTCCTGCGCGCGAGGGTTGATCGGGTAGATCGGGCCGGGGAAATCCATGAATTGGAGGGCCCGCACGAACATCGCGCCGCCGCCCCACTCCCGTTGTTTCCCGGAGACTCCTACGACTGCTACGGACCGGGGATGGAAGATGTCGTCGAGGGGGTGAGGGGAACTCGCCATAATCACACATCACTATAGCACTGTCCATCGTAAGGGGGGAGTGGAATCTGGGCGAAGGCTGCGGTACGCTGTTAGGAGAGCGCAATGCCCTACGAACTCCCACCCATGAGGCCGCCCAGCGAGGCCCGCTCCCTGCTCATCAGGGTCATGCGCGGCTGCCCCTGGAACTACTGCACCTTCTGCTCCGCCTATAAGAACGTGCCGCGGAAGGTGCTGATGAGGTCCGTAGACGAGGTAGAGGGCGACATAACGGAGTTGCGGGCGGCCTTCGATGAGGCGCGCAGCCGTGGCGACATCGTGGAGCCGAGGACCGCCTTCCTGGCCGACTCCAACGCCATCATCGTCAAGACTCCTGACCTGGTTGAGATCGTCAGGTTCTTGCTGGAGGCCTTCCCATCCCTGGACCGAGTCACCTCCTACGCCCGCGCAAGAACGGTTCTCACCAAGGATCTGGAAGAGCTGCGCGAGCTCCGGAGCGCCGGCCTAAACCGTCTTCACCTGGGGTTGGAGAGCGGCGACGACGGCGTTCTCGAGCACGTGAAGAAGGGCGCCAGCTCTGAGCAGATGATCGCCGCCGGCCTCCGGGTCAAGGAAGCCGGCTTTGAGCTCTCCGAGTACGTGATGCCGGGTTTGGGGGGCCGTGAGCACTCGCGAGAGCACGTGGAGGGCACGGCCCGCGTCCTCAACGCCGTCGACCCGCATTACACCAGGGTCAGGTCACTGATCCTGGGCCCCGGCACGCCGCTCTATCAGGAGTACGAGGCGGGGACCTTCCAGGCGATGTCGGTGCTGGAGCTGACGCACGAGATCCGAGCCCTGGCAGAGCGCCTGGAGATCACCGGCCAGCTCTGCTTCGACCACTTCTCCAACCCCCCCTTCCTGCGGCAGGATTGGGAGGGCTACAAGTTCCCCGAGGAGAAGCAGGTGGTCGTCTGCACCATCGACGAGGCGCTGGAGCGCCGGCGGGCCCGCCTCCAGGACGGTGAGGCCGGCGTATCTGAGGACGGCGCTGGTCCTGTCGTCGGCTTCCGGCTTTGATGGCAACGGTGCGCCGACACCCTAGGAGCCTCCCGAGCTCCGCCAGGCACCACGCCCAGGGAGCGCGAGGAGTAAGGCCATGACCGAGCGACCGACGGGCCCCACGTTCAAGGTCAAGCGCCAGCCGGACTTCGCCAACCTGCGCCGCACCATGCTCCGCGAGGGCCCTCCCGGTCCCGTCCCCTTCGTCGAGCTCTTCGCTGACCCGGCTATCATGGAAGCGGCCCTGGGCGAGAGGTTCGCCTACAATGCGCCGACCGCGGAGGAGGAGCCCGACGAATCGGCGCGGCGACCGGCTCTCCGTGGCCGCCGCGTCCTCGACATGATCCTCCGGTTCTGCTATGAGACCGGCTACGACTACGTCTACGCCTGGACGGGGCTGACGTTCCCGGGCCAGCGCCGTGCCGCGGCTCCAGACACGGCCTCGGCCTCGAACTGGCCGGGCGGAACTCGCTACTGGCAAGACGAGACCACCGGGCCCATCCAGTCGTGGGATGACTTCGAGAAGTACCCCTGGCAGAAGCCCGAGGAGATCAGCTACCACGCCATCGAGTACTTGAACTCGGTGGTCCCCGAAGGCATGAAGATAAGCGTCGTTATCGGCGGCGTCTTCGAGAACGCCTCCTGGCTCATGGGGCTGGAGTCCTTTGCCTACGCGCTGCACGATCAGCCCGACCTGGTGACCGCTCTCTGTCAGCGCGTGGGCGATCTCGCGGTCGCCGCCGCCAGCACCGCTGTGACCATCGACAACGTTGGCATGGTGTTCCTCGGCGACGACATGGGGTACAAGACTGCCACTGTGATTTCGCCGGCCCATTTGCGTCAGTACGTGCTCCCCCAGCAGAAGCGAATCGTTGATGCCGTTCACGCCGCCGGACGGCTCTTCCTTCTTCACTCCTGTGGGAACGTAGAGAGCATCATGGACGATCTCATAGACGACGTGGGGATCGACGGCAAACACAGCTTCGAGGATGTCATCCTGCCCATAGAGGAGGTCTACCGCCGCTGGGGTGGTCGCACGGCGATCTTGGGCGGAGTCGACATGGACCTCCTTGCCGGGGGCAATGAGGAGCAGGTGAGGGCGCGGACCCGCCAGATTCTCGAGACCTGTGGCGCCGCGGGCACGGGCTACTGCCTGGGCACGGGCAATACCGTCGCCAACTACGTGCCCATGCCCAACTACCTGGCTATGCTCGACGAAGGCCGGCGCTGGAACCGCGAGCGCTTCGGCACCTAGGGACGGAACGCGCGAGAGCAGACGGGCGACAGCCTCCTGTGACACGCACTGTCAGATCGCACATCCAACCAGACGGCTGCGACCCCTACCAGTCGCTGCCGCGCTGGCAGAAGGTGGACCTGGCCCTCCTCGACCTGCGGGAGGGCCATTCGGTGCTCGACGTCGGCTGCGGGCCGGGCTACCTTCTCAGGAAGGCTGCTCGGCGGGCCTCCCTGGCTGTTGGCGTCGACCTTGACCACGAACGCCTCCGCGCCAACGCCGCCAGCTCGGTAGAATGGGCGTCCCTTGGCCCTCACCCCGCCGGTTTCGTCGTCGCCGACGGGCAGCGGCTCCCTTTCGCCGACGCCTCCTTCGACCGCATCATCTGCACCGAGACGCTGGAGCACGTGGCCGACGCTCACATGGCCCTGCGCGAGCTGGCCCGTGTCTTACGGCCGGGCGGCCGGCTGGCACTGAGCGTCCCCCACTTCTTGTGCGAGGCGATCCTGTGCCGGCTGATCGGGGGATACCTGGAGTTCCCGGGCGGCCACAGGCGCGTGTTCACCGCCGAGGGCCTCGCTCGGGCGCTGAGGCGGGCGGGGCTGGAGCCCTACGCGGAGTACCGTCGGGATTCGCTAGAGGCGGTCTACTGGATACTGCTGTCTCTGCTGGCGCGGCCGCCGCGCCGGCTGGACGGGGCGCTGGCGGCGGTGGAGCGGTGGCGGACCCGGACGCGCGGCGAACCGTACTCTCGCTTCTACCACGCCGTCGACCAGGTGGGTAACCACCTGCTGCCCAAGAGCGTCGTGGTCTACGCCCTCAAGCCCGGATGACCGTGCGAGAGACACGAGGGATAGCCGCTAAAGGCCCGCAGCGTCCTAGCCTGCCTCCCAGCCATCCAGTCGGCGCAGCGTCTCCTTCAGGTTCTCCTCCATGAAGCGAGACGTGAGGCGGCGGATGCCGTCACGGTCGCCGCGGCGCTCGAGGGTCCGTATTTCGTCCGCCAGGCTCTCCGAGCGCGACGCCAGCTCCTGCTCCCACTCGCCCCAGGACTGCTGGAGGCGAACACGCTCGCTGCGAGGGCGGTCGAGGACCGCGTCCTGAAGGGTCTTGAAGCGCCACCACGGTGAGTCCGCATCGAAGGATGCGCCACCCACAGCGTGGGCAGCGGGCACGTCGCCCTCCAGATACAGAGGGAGGAAGACACCGGTGCAGGGCGCCGCAAGCGAGGCCCAGAGGTCGGGCAGGCCATCCCACTCGGGCCGCAGGCGGGCCACGATGCTGGCGGTTGTCCCGTCGAAGGGGTCGGCGTGGAAGCAGAGCGTGAAGAAGTCGTCGCCCTCCCGGTCTCGCTGCTCCGGGAGGATGGTTCCCGACTCGCCGTGGTCGCGGAGGAAGCGCATCATGTCTCGGAGCGTCAGCCGGCCTTCGGCCTCCTTCAGCAGGGCGCAGCCGCGAGCGAAACGCCCCTCCGATAGGCGGCCTGGCACGACCTCCGTGCTGCGGTAGGCGCTGGCGAACCGGAGCCGACCGCTGCCGGCCTTCCACCAGCCCTGCTTCACCGCGTGCTCCTCGACGTCTTGCGAGGCCAAAGACCAGTCGTCCTCGATGCTGAGGTGGTTGGAGATACTCCCGACGCCTTCCACCTGGCGCGTCGCCCACCGCTTGCCGGATGTCTCCAGTATCCAGGCGTCTGTGGGATCGGCCATGAGGAAGGAGTTGTGGTAGCCGAAGGTTCCGTTCGGATGGGCCGGCCCGCCCTGTCCGTGTGTCTCTAGGAGCCCTGTGATCACCTCCAGCGCCTCGCGGGCGGTCGCGGCGCGTTCCAGCCCCAGGCGCACCAGGTCCATCCCCAGCAGTGCCTCTGGGCCCTGCGGCTCGTGGCTGAAGACGGCTTCGTTGCCGATGGCGACGCGGCAGTCGTTGACGCCGTGCTCCAGGCCCCAGAGCCAGTAGGGCTGGGAGCCGATGAAGCCGTGCGTCTTCTCGACCTGGGGGATGGAGAGGTACTGGCAGCGGACGCGCGAGCCCGGCGGGTGGTGTTGCGGCGGGACCTGCACCAGCGGCTGCGACTCGAGGACCGGCCGGTCGCTGTTCTTGGCGAAGAGGGTGGAGCCGTCGGCCGTCGCGCTCGGCAGCGCCACGAGGGTATCGCAGCCGAGGGCAGGCAAGGCGCATGTGGGCGCGGGCTCGGCGATGGCGCGCTTGTCGCGCGAGGCCCAAGAGGACGTTTCTGGTCTCATGTCTGGCCAAGCCTTTCTAGGCTGCGGCTTGCGGCAGCGTGCGTGCTGCCCTCGTTTCGCTTCTAGTACCTGTCCAGAACGAGCCGTGCGGCGGCCAGCGAGAGGACCTCGTTGCAGCCGTCCTCGATCATGGAGGCGCGGGCGTCCCGGAAGAGCTTCTCCACCGGCATGTCCTTGCAGAGTCCGTATCCGCCGTGGAGCTGGATCGCATCGCTGGCCACCTCAAAGGCAACCTCCGTGCAGTAGACCTTCGACGCCACTGAGTACTGGGCCTGAGGCGGAAAGGCGGTGGTGTTGTAGATGCTGGCCGCCCTTGAGATGGCGCGGGCGGTCTCCACCTTCGTGAACATGTCGAAGAGCTTCTTCTGTACGAGTTGGTGTTCGGCGATGGGCTTGCCCCCCTGCACCCGCTGCTTGCAGTAGCTGAGCGCCTCCTCGAAGGCGGCCCTGGCGACACCTGTGAAGACCGTGCCCATGCCGGCGTTGGCCGCGGCCAGGATCGCGTCGACGATCGGAGGGAAGGTCGCCGGCTCCACCAGCATGTAGTGCTTGGGGATGCGCACATTGTCGAAGAAGATCTCGCCCTGGTTCAGGGCCCGCTGTCCGAGTTTCTCCAGGGGCGGCCCCTTGGACACGCCGGGCAGGGTCAACGGCACGAGGGCCACGCCGCTGCCCGCCATCCCCTGCGCCGGGTCCAGTGTGAGGAATAGTAGGGCGTGTGTGGCGATGGTGCCGTTCGATACCCAGGCCGCCTTCTGACCGTTGATGACCCACTCGTCGCCATCGAGCACGGCCTTGACGTCGAACGTGATGCTGGGGTCGTGGAACTGTTCTGTGCCGAAGAGAACGCAGTCGGACCCGTGCTCGGGCTCGGTGATTGCCCAGCAGCCGATGTACTTCGCCTCCCGGTCCTGGGCGAAGGGGATGACGAACTCATTCATGAGGTCCTGGTTTCCGCTCATGAGGGCGAAGCTGAACGGCATCGCCGTCACCCCCAGGCCGATCGCGAAGTCCGCGCTGCCCCAGGATATCTCCTCGCTTACGATGTGCTGCTCCAGTGGTCCCAGCCCTGCACCGCCGAGCTCCTCGGGGAACCCCTGGGTGTGGTGTCCCTGCTCATAGGCCTGCCGGAACACCTTCCAGAGGGCGGAGTCCTCCTTGATGACGTCCTCGGCGGACAGCTTGTCCAGCTCCATGCTCGCTGGACGCAGCACCTCCTCGGCGAATCGGTGCGTCTCCTCCTTCAGGGCAACCTGGGCGGGAGTGAGGTCGCGGTTGAGGTCCAGGTACGGGCTCATCTCGGCTCCTTTCGCCAACTGCGCGGGTTCCGGCCCGCCACGCGTATCCTACCCGAAGACGCGCCACTGTCAACGATGCGCGGCGGTCAGGAGCCGGTTGTCCGGCTTCGCAGGCTGCAGAGAAGCCCCCCCGCCCCGAAGGCTCAGGACAGGCGGCTTCTGCACACCGCTCGTGGTGAGCCTGTCGAACCACGAGCAGCCCCCTTGGGTTTGCCGGCGCCCTGCTACATCCGCCGGATCTTCTGAGAGGCGATGCCGGTGAACGAGGCCAGCATCAGGCCCACGACGGCGAAGGCGGCCACAGAATGGGGCGCCCCGAGCCCGCTGGCGGAGGCACCCATGGCGAGGTTGCCGAAGGGCGAGAGGCCGCTGGCCATGTTGAACAGCGCCATCCCCCGTCCGCGGTGGGCGTCGTCCAGGCTGAGCTGGAGGATCGTTTGATTGAGGGTGACGAATACGGACCAGCCAACGCCGGCCACGATGAGGATCGCAAAGGAGAGAGGGAACAGCCGCGACAGGGCGAAGACCAGGACCATCCCCATGTAGAGGAGGGCGGCTAGCGACATGGCCTTCCCTTTGCTGGCCCGACCCTGCATGCTCGCTGCCACTAGTCCACCGGGGATCGACCCGAAGCCGACGCCGGTCAGCAGGACTCCGTAGCCGGTGGATCCGACGTCAAGGATATCCTCGGCGAAGACCGGCATCATGGTCACGTAAGGGTAGATGATAACGTTCACAATAACGTTCATCAGCACCAGGCGTGACAGCACCTCGTCCCGGCGGACATAGCTGAATCCTTCTCGGATCCCGGCCAGCACCGGTACACGCACGGGCTCGACCTGTGTGTAGATCCGGAGCATCAGAGTGGCGGTGACGGCCACCGCGTAGAACACGGCCTGCCCGTAGAAGGCGAACTCCACGCCGGCGGCGCCGACGACGATGCCCCCGAGGCTTGGCGCCACGATGCGAGAGACGTTGCCCACGACTGAGTTGAGGGCGATGGCGCTTGTCAGGTGCTGTGGGCCCACCACGTCGTAGATCAGCACCTGGCGGGCTGGCATGTTCAACGCCACGTTCGCGCCGACGATGATGGCCATGACGTAGAGGTGCCATAGCTGCACCAAGTCGGTGGTCACCAGGAGCCCAATGGCTAGCGAGACGACGGCCGGCACCGTCTGCGTGAAGGCGGCCAGACGCCGTCGGTCCAGCCGCTCCACTGCTACGCCGGCGAGGGGCGAAACAAGGAGCGTGCTGATTCCTCGCAGGAAGGCGACGAGCCCGAGCTGGAAGGCGGAATCGGTGATCTCGAAGACCAGCCAGCCGCGCGCCACCTCCTCCATCCAGTTGGCCACCTGGCTGGCCGAGGTGCCCACCAGAAGGAGACGGAACTGACCCAGTGCAAGCGAGGAGAAGGCCGGCGCCCGCGCCAGGCGCCGGGCAAGACCGCGACGGCCCTTGGCCGTCTCTTCGGCTTCGTCCATTGGTCCTTGCGCTCCGCGGACAAGGGGCGAAGTGGGGTCCTCGTGGGGCTGACGCCGTCCACGGCCACCGAGGGCTTGTTTCCCATTCTAGTCGGTCCGTGTCGCCAAGCGGAAGCGGCGGGGAGGCCCCGAAGGCCGGTGTATAATGGCGGCGACGGCCAAGATGTTCATGGTGATGCCGGTGCCCGCGCGGCGCACCGAGCGTCCCGATGCACAGGGAAGGAACAGATCATGTACGACTCCCTACTGACCCAAGACCAGCGCCAGCTCCGCGATGAGGTGGCGGCCTTCGTTCGCGACGACGTCCCCCGCCAGCTTATCCTGGACATGGACGCCGAGAAGGTGTACTACCCCCGTGAATTCCTGGAGGCGGCCGCCCGTCGTGGGTTGCTGGGACTCCGTTTCCCCGAGGAGTACGGCGGCCGCGGCCTCTCCTGGGCCGACGAAGTCGTCGCCATGGAGGAGGTAGGCGTAATCGGGGGCTCCCTGCCCTGCCTCTACTCGCTGGTCAGCATCGTCGGGGAGGCGCTGCACGTCTTCGGCACGCCGGAGCAGAAGGAGAGGTGGCTGCGACCCGCCCTCGAGGCGCGGCTGACGGTCGCCGAGGCGCTCACGGAGCCCCGCGGCGGCTCGGACTTCTTCGGGGCCACCACGACGGCCACGCGTGACGGCGACTCATACGTCCTCAACGGCCAGAAGCGCTTCATCGTCGGCGCCGAGGGGGCGGACTTCTTCCTTGTCTATGCCCGCAGCAACCCCGACGCTCCTTCCCACGAGTCGCTCAGCGCCTTCATCGTCGAGCGCGGACCCGGCGTCGAGGTGCAGCACGTCTACGGCCTGATGGGCACCCGCGGCGGGGGCACCGGCCGCGTCTACTTCCACGATGTCCGCGTACCCATCGAGAACCTGATCGGCCGGGAGCACGGAGGCGCCGAGGTCTTCTACCAGATGATGATCCCGGAGCGCATGACGAGCTCCGCCGGCTCCCTCGGGGGGGCGCGGGCCGCCCTCGAGATCGCGGCCCGCTACAGCGACCAGCGCAAGGCCTTCGGGCGCAAGATCCGCGCCTTCGAGGGTGTCAGCTTCAAGGTGGCGGACAGCATTGGCCTATTGGATGCCGCTCGCGCCCTGGTCTACGTCACGGCCCGCGCCATCGACGCGGGAGACGACCCGGGCCGGCTGCGACGCCTGGTCTCGGAGTGCAAGAAGTTCGGCACCGAGTCGGGCTGGCAGATCATCAACAACGCGATGCAGGTCATGGGCGGCATCGGCTACACCCGTGTCTACCCAATTGAGCGCCTGCTGCGCGACTCCCGCCTCAGTCTCATCTGGACAGGCACCAGCGAGATCATGAACCTCATCATCCAGCACGAGTACTACCAGGAACTCGCTGCCTGCCGCTACGGCCGCGATGTCGAGGCCGACGCCCAGCACGCCGAGGAGCCGGGCGAGAAGGTGTACGAGTAGGCTGCGTCACCGTCCGCGGTGGATGATCGCCTCGACACCGCGCGCGACCGGCCAGCAGGGGGACTGGTGGGACGATCAGGATGCTGCTGCACGCCCTGAGCGTGTCGAAGGGCGGGCGGTCCTGCATTCCACTCGCGGTGAGCCTGTTGAACCACGGGTGCCCCGAGGCCCTCTTCTCACTCCACTACTGAGCAGCGGAGGCCGACGCTTGGGGCGGGTAGAGGACCAGCTTGCTGCCGTGTGAGGGGTCGGGGCCTACTTCGGCCATCGCTTGGGCCACTGCCTCCGCCGGCGTCATGTTCTCGACCAGCAGGTGTCGGAGCAGGTGCTCGGTGGCGGCGTCGGTGTGGTCCGCCGACACGCCGCCGTCCCAGCCGATGACCGTCCCCGCGCCCTTGTCGACGAAGGCGCTGGCGGCCGTGTCGGACTTGAGCACGTCGCAACCCATCACAATGACGGTGGCGCTGTCGAAGTCGCCCTTCATGCTGGATCTGATGAAGCCCCCGCCAATCCCGAAGAGGAAGTCCGGGTCGTCTTCGGAGTAGTGGACGCCGGCCACGTTCGCCGCCATCTGATCCTCGACATGCTTCCTTCCGTCATATGGCTCCGCGGTGAAGAGGAACGGCTTGTCCGTGGACGTGCGGCCGCCGCCCTCATGGAGTATGCCCGCCGAGTGTACCCTCAGGACGAGGTAGTCGTAGCCGTGGGTTGGAAGATCTCGGTAGAAGTCTACCGTCACCTCCTCGCCGGGGTAGTAGTCCACCGTGTAGCCGGCCTCCTCCAGCGTGTCCGTGGCTGATTGGACGAAGTCCGGATTGGGATAGGTCAGGGCCAACTGGTCCACGATCGCCGCGCTGGGAGGGCCAGGGGCTTCACTCGACCGGGAGCCGAGGAGGATCAGCGGCACAGCGACGGCGGCCACGACGACCGCGAGGAGGGCGGCAAGCATCGCCCTCCAGCGCGGGCCACGTCGAGAGGCCGCCGGAGTGGGACGGGGCGCCACCCCCTTGGAGCGGCGCCCCCTTCTCTTCTCTCTACTCACGAAATGTATCGGCTGCGCCTACCGAAGCCATCGCCTCCTAGTGTACCAGGCGCCCGCCGTCATAGCGATCGCCGCAGCGGCCAGCCCGGCGGCCAGCCCAGCGTAGGCGCCGGTCGACCAGCCGGAGCCGTCAGCGGGCGTACCGGACTGCGCCGAGACGTCCGCCCCCGGCGCGAGCTCCGCCACGCCTCCGACCTTGGCGGGGAAACCGCACGGGACGCCCGAGGACCCAGCGGGTGGAACCTCGTGGGCTAGCTTGTCCTGGATGATGACATCGGGGCCGTCTTTCACGGTGTAGAGCGCGACAATGCTGCCGCCTACGTTGTCCCCTGTGGTGTTGATTGTGACTGCGCGGGCACCGCCTGGGGACAAGTCGAATGGAGCCGGCGCCACCCAATCCCACGTGTTGAACGAATCCAGCGCCACAAATGAGAGCAGCGACGGATCCGATCCTATCTTGAGTTCGCCCACCGTCAGGGTATGTACGGGATCATCGTTCCACAGCCACAACTCGTGTCCGTACTCGCCAGGCTTGTTGGGATCAGCCGCCGGATCGCAGATAGCCCAACCGTGGTCGGGCCCGGCGTCACTGGGGTCCTGGCCTTCATGGGTCCACTCGATCCCATACTCCCGCTTGGTGTTGAAGGCGGTCAGCGTCCATTCGAAGTAGAAGGTCAGAGATCCGCCGTCGGGGATGATGAAGTTGTCGCACGTGACATCAACGGCGTGCATGCCATTGTCGCCGTTCGCATGGGGATTCCCGATGCCCGGGAGGCTCTCGTCAGGCTGGTCGCCTCGCACCCCCACACAGTCCGTCAAGGGCGGCACCTCTCCAGTGATGGCCCAGCCAACCACTTCGATGGAATCCTCTTTCTGCCAGAACTTGATGTGGAAATCGGTGGCCGTGATGCCAGTCGTGTTCTGGTATGTGACTATCTCTCTCTGCGTATAAGGACTGTCTGCCGCTGCCGGGCCGGCAGCCTGAGAAGCCAGCGCCAGAGTGGCAACCATTGCGGCCAGCGCTGTCAGAACCACCCACCTCATAGCTGCACCTCCCTCGTGCAGTACGTGGGACCGACCGCCGGTCCCTGGATAGCCGCCTCCTTCTGTTGCCTGTCCCACCGGGCTCCCGACCTCGCGCTCACGGCCACCCGGTGAGATCATTCCCTTCCCTCTCTGTTGCCTCTACGCCCTCCCCCTTTGCCGGGCAGGTCAACAACGTGGCGGCCTAAGCCACGTGCTCCAACCCGGGGCATGCCTGACGCCCCAACCGCTGTCTGCTCGCGCGGTCGCCGCAAACAGCGAGCAAGTCGGGGTCGGACCGGAAGCCGGCACTCTCATGCCAGCAATCCCGCAGACACAGCCATTGCCGTAGGACGCCTGCTACTGGGCGAGGCCAACGCGTAGTGGGGTGTGATGCCACCAGCGAGGCCTATTTACATCGGCTGGTGGCGCTTGTCAAGCCCCTTCGGGATAAAAGTTTTCAGTAAGGAGAGGAGCGGCCGGCGTCGCGGCGCTGTGGTGCGCCCCGTGGAGAGTCCTAGCGCGGAAGTGCGCGGCCTCTAAGGGCCTGGCCCTTACGATGGTGGCTCGTCGCGAGGGGACCAATCCACCCCGTCGGCGGCTGATGGCGCGGAGCGCACCAGCGACAGCCGAGCGCCGCTGCGGCCATCGATGGCAGCGAGGAAGGCGAGGATGGGGAGGGCGCCACCCTCCCGGAGCGGCGCCCCCCTTCTTCACTTTCCACTGACGGAACCTGTCTGCTGCGCCTACCGGTGCGATCGCCTCCTGGCGTACCAGCCGCCTGCGCTGAGCGCGAGCAGAACTGTGGCGAGAACGGCTGCCAGCCCGGCGGAGGTGCCTGTCGACCAGCCGGACCCGTCAGACGCGGACTCCTGCGCCGATGTCTCCGGCCCCGGTGCCAGCTCCGCTATGCCGCCGACCGCCGCCGCATTCTCCGCGGGCCGTATGCCGTGCGCTGTGGCTCCGGCCGCTGTCATCACAACAGTCCCCTTCGTCCTCGGTGACTGGCAGGTGATGCCGGGAAAGAAGTTGCTCGTGAGCCCCGCGGCCTCCACAACCACGTGACCCGGCGGGTCATCGAGCGGGTTGGCGGTGTGGCACCAGTTCTCGCCGGTGGCCTGGAAGAGAAACGGGTCGCGCCCCTCCAGGTGCCAGTCAAGCACCATAACCATATTCGGCGGGTCGACCTGCCTGAATGTCAAGATAGGCTCCACGGGGAGCAGGACGTCGAATGTGCCGCCGTCGGCAAACTCATGCCGGATGGTCATGGTCCCCTGCTGCTGCACCGGGTCTGGACCCTCGAGCACCTGAACGGTCAGGTCCCACGCCTCGGGGTCTAGACCCCCGTTCTCTGTGACGGTTATGGGGTCTACGCTCTTGAGCTCCAGCCGGACCATCTCGATGTCAATGGTGTCGGGGAAGGCGGGCCCTGCGTCCTGCAGCCGCTCGACAATGGTGTCCGTTGGAAACAGCCCGGAGAAGGCCCCGAATGAATCGAACGGCACCCCTTCCAGGGCGACTGTGCCGTCGAACGGGTCGGAGCCGGGGCCGAAGAAGTCGGCAGGTATGGGATCACCCGACAAATCCATGTAGGTCACACTGCTATCCGTCTCCAGGAGGTCATGCCCCGCCTGCACCACATCTGGTGAGGCCGTCGCCGTGTTCGCGCCGCGGGCCACGAAGGCCAGGGCTACGACCGCTGCCGTCAAGATCAGCGAGGCCAGCCCTCTGCAACCCCATCTGCTCTTCATGTCAAGCTCCTTTCCACCGGGAACGCACTGCGGCTGGTCATTCATCTGGGACGACCAACCCTGCTCGCCAGGCGGCCCGGCGGAATCACCCTCCCCCGGCAGCCGCCATATGCCAAGATCGAAGGAGCTTCGCGGCTCCCTCACGCTAATCGAAGGTGGGGCGGGGACGACCAATGATCAGAAGTGCTATGCCACCAGACTACTCATGTTCTCGCGGATTCCCGTTGCCTGTCAAGCCGGCGCAGCGGCAGCGGCATATCGACCAACTGCTGCGGCGCCTCTTGGACACCGCAGAGCGGCCCACAGCAAGAGGCGTCTAGAGGGTTGGGCGGCACCACTCATGAGGCAGCAGCTCTCCGTTCGGTAACACTTGCTCATGAGGCCTGGCGGTCCCTTCGGTCCAAAAGCTCTCAGTCGGGAAAGGAGCGGCTGGCGTCTCGGCGCTGTGGTGCGCCCCGTGGAGAGTCCTAGCGCGGAAGTGCGCGGCCCTTAACCGCCTTCGGGCTGCCGCAGCGGGTCACCGGCGAGGGACCGGGCGACGCTCGTCGGCGGCTGGCGCTTCAGTGCCAATCGCCCGGTAGCCTGGGTAGAGGATCGCCACACCGGCGATGAACACCGTCACGATGACGCCGGTAGCCGCGACGGTGGTCGGTGCGCCGATCGCGTCGGCGAGAGCCGTCATGGGCAGCGTCGCCAGAGGCATAAGCGACCAGCTCAGCATGTACACGCTCATGACCCGTCCATAGAAGCCCGGCTCAACCTGGGAGAAGATGAGGGAGTTGTTGAGGGTCATGTAGCTGTTGAACGTTAGACCGACGACAGCAAGCGTCGCCAGTGCCACGTAGTAGCTCGGCGCTTCGGCGAAGGCGAAGACCCCGAGCCCGAAGGCGATCCCCAGCACCAGTTGCAGCGTGGCTTGATGGGGATAATCGCTGAAGTAGGCGATGAGGAGCGAGCCCACGATCGCTCCCACTCCGACGAAGGCGCCCATGAGCCCGAACCCCACGGAGCCCACCTCATGGACGTCTTTGGCGAAGACGGGTAGGAGAGCGGCGTAGGACATGCCCAGCAAGATAGGGACGAACCCCATCAGCATGAGGATGACCAGGCTGCGACGACTGGAGACGTAGCGCAGGCCAGCGCCCATCTCCTCCCACAAAGGAGCCTGCTGGTGAGCCGGCGGACCGCTCCGGGGGATTGGGAAAAGGGTCAGGCCCACGATCACGTAGAGCAGTACCATGACGTAGAAGACACCGGACATGCCGATGAAAGGCATGGCGATGAAGCCTCCCGCCAACGCCGGCCCAATGATGCGGGTGCCGTTCATGGCGGCGTTGTTGAGGGCCAGGGCGTTTGTTAGCTCCTCCTCACCGACCAGTTCCGGCAGCAGGGCCATGCGCGCCGGGACAGCGAAGGCCCAGACCACTCCCTGACCAACGCCCAACACCACTAGCTGCCAGATGTCGATCACCCCCGTGTGGACGAGGACGGCCGTGATGAGAGCAACGACGCCCATCCCCGCCTGCACCACGATGAGCAGACTTCGCTTCTCCACGCGATCGGCCACGACGCCGGCCACGAGGGAGAGGAGCAGCATGGGCACTCCCCAGGCCACCCACACCAGCCCCAGGGCCGTTGCGGCGCCGGTCAGGTCATAAGCCAGGTATCCCCGGGCGTAGGTGTCCATCTGCATGGCCAGGAAATAGGCCAGCATGCCGGACCAGAGCCAGCGATAGGGGACTATGCGAAGCGAGGAGAAGGTCCGGCGCCAGCCGGCAGGCGGCGTTCCGGCAACCTCGGCGACCGGCTCGGGTGGGGAGATCGCGGCGTCGCTGTCCTTGCCCGCGCGCCCGCGGAGCCCATTGCCGAGTTCGGTGGTCGTGCACTCCTTCACGGAATCGGACCTACCTTGCCGAGAAACCGGGGTGTTGGGGGTCGAAGAGACTCGCCGAGGCTAGTTCACTACGCCCGTGCGGACCAGTTCCTCAATCTCGCTGTTGGCCATGCGCAGCAGCTCGCCCAGGACGTACTTGTTGTGCTCGCCCAGGCAGGGGGAGGGCCGCGGAATAGCGGCTGGGGTGTCGGAGAGGCGCCAGGGCGGCCCGAGTGCAAGCCGTGAGCCGATGACCGGGTGCTCCACCTTCTCCAGGACGCCCCGATCCCGCAGGTGCTCGTCCTGCGCAAGGGCGGCGCCGTCCAGCAGCGGCATGGCGGCCACACCCGCCCCCTGGAGAGCCTCGGCCGCTTCCTCAGCGCTGCGCCCGCGGCTCCACGCCGAGATGATCTCGTCGAGTTCCTCCTGGCGCCGGTAGCGGCTCACGACGTCGGCGAACCGAGGGTCGTGCTCCAAGCTGCGGTTGCCCAGCACGCTGCACAGGGCGCTCCACTCCTTGTCGGAGCCCACGGCGATGCTGATCCAGCCTTGGCCCTCCTCACCCTCGATCGAACCGTCGCCGCTGGCCTGGCAGGGGTAGCAGTTGTGCGGCGCCATGGTGCGATGGCGGTTGGCGGCGCGAGTCGGCACGCGACCGTTCATGGCGTAGTCCATGAAGACGCCGCCGATGAGCGCGCTCACCGCCTCTGTGGAGGACACGTCGACGTTCTGTCCCTCGCCGGTCCGGTGGCGGTGGAGAAGCGCGGCCAGTACGGCCACGGCGCAGGTCGTACCCACGCGCAGATCTACCGCCCCGCTCATGGGGCTGGGGGCCCCATCCGGGTAGCCGGTGACCGATGAGGCGCCTCCCAGCGCGGCGAAGGTCGGTGCGTACCCCACATAGGCGCGCTCGGGCCCCGTTGCCCCGACGGCCGACGATGAGACCATGATTATGTCCGGCTTGACGGCACGCAGGTCTTCGTACCCCAGGCCCAGCTTGTCCAGCGTGCCCGGCCGCATGTTCTGGGTCACGACGTCGCTGACGCCCGCGATCCGGCGGGCGATGTCCACCGCCCGGGGCTGCTTCAGGTCCAGGCTGACGCTGAGCTTGCCCACATTGAGGTCGCCGAAGATGACCGAGTGGTCCGGGCTCGCGAGGACGGGGCCGGCCATCAGGGATCGCACCCGCGTGTGGTCGAGACGGCTGCGGCTCTCGACCTTGATGACCTCTGCCCCCAGCAGAGCCAGGAGGAGGGTCCCGTGAGGGCCTGCCCACGCCCACGTGAAGTCGAGAACACGGATGCCCGTCAGCGGGCCTTGCTTCATCGTCTCCGTCCTCTAGATGACGCCCGCAGCGGACAGACGGGCCAGGTCCCGTCGCGAGTGGTCCAGCCGCGCGCAGTAGACTTCATCATTGTGCTCACCGAGCAGAGGCGCCGGTCGTTCCGCCCGCCATGGCGTCTTCGAGAACAGGTATGCGGCAGTGGGATACTCCAGGCGTCCGGCCTCGGGGTGCTCTATCTCGGCGAAGAAGCCGCGCTGTCGTGCCTGCTGCCAGGCCATCACCTCGGCGACGGTGCGCACGGGCCCCAAGGGGACGCTCCCCTGCTGTGCCCGGTGGTAGAGCTCGTCGCCGCTGAAGCCGGCTGCCCACTCCTCGATGCGGGGCTGGATCTCGTTCCGATGCTGGGAGCGGTTGATCTCATCGCGGCAGTTCTCTTCCAGGGCCCAGGGTGGTCTGCCCATGACCTCCACGAGGCCCTTCCACTGCCCGTCCTGGGCGGCTGTGATGACGACATACCCGTCGCGGGAACGCACCAGCCCTCCGACCATCCCTGGGCGCTTGACCGGCGTGGGGTCGTTGGCGAAACGGCTGATGTCGACCCTCTCCAGTGCCACCAGCGCCTCCTGTTCGGACACCTCGACCTGCTGGCCGCGGCTCGTCCGGAGTCGGCCGAGCACCGCTGCCAGGCTGGCGAGGGCGGCCGCCAGGCCGGCATCGTACTCACCGACGTACCCGCCACCGATCACGGGGCCCTTCGCTGCCTCCTCCGGGTCTTGGTAGAAGAACGATGAGTGGCCGCTGCCGTGGTAGAGGTTCAGGTGATAGGCGCGCCAGTCGCGGTGGGGGCCCGACGCGCCAAAGGGCGTGATGGAGGTGATGATGAGCTTCGGGTAGGCGGCGGCCAGATCGCTGTGCCGCAGGCCCAGCGCCTCGGCACGACCCGGCGGCATGTCCTCGACGAGGATATCGGCGTGGGCGAGAAGCTCGTGCAGGAGCTGACGACCGCTCGCCGTCGCCACGTCCAGCGTGACGCCCAGCTTATTGGTGTTCAGGTAGAGGAAGTGGCCGCTCCGTTCCCCGTGAGGAAGGTCCTCCGGGAAGGGCCCCATGCGCCGGGCCGGGTCGCCACGGGTGGGCTCCTCGATCTTCAGCACCTCTGCACCCAGGTCAGCCAGGACCTTGGTGCAGTAGGGGCCGGCGATCAGGCTGCACAGCTCGATGACCCGCAGGCCCGCCAGGGCCGTTTCCGTCACGATGATGCCTCTTGGGTGTCTAGTTCTTCCATTGTCGGGGCCGTGACACTGCCGCCCATCCTAGGCCCCGCCTCGGGGTAGGGCAAGGGCCTTCCTTCCCTTCGTGGCAGGCCAACTGTGCTGTTTCGGAGATTCGCAGCGGGAGCGCGGCAATAGGTGGATCCATCTGCCCCGGCGAAGGGAGCCGCTACTTGACGGAGTCAGGCGATCATCCGAAGATGCTTATCAAAGCGGACGGGACCGACCGTCCGCTGCTGACGGGCGATAGCATGAGGGGGTGATGGTGCGCGCGATCCTTCTCGCTTGCGTGGTCGTTGCCCTGGCCGCGTTTCGCGCTTCCTCGGCCGATGACGTTTCCGCCGAGCGTCTGGTGGCCTCCCAGATCGCCGTCTCGGCGCAGGAGTGCGCCTCGTCGTCTGCCGACACCGTGACCGTTACCTTCTCCTGGGTCCCATCGCGCCGCGGCCAGCAGTGGCTGGACCTCAGCCTCATCAACGACGGCTTCGCTCCCGACACCTTCGCTGGCGTTGGCCCTTTGGCGCCTGAAACTAGTACCTTCACCTGGCCCAATCTGAGTCCCGGCCTCACTCACTTCCTGCGCGTCAATACTCTCAGCCCTTTCGGCTGGGAGCCCAGTGAGACCGTCTCCTTCCTTGCCCAGGCCTGCGGCGCCGGCCCTGTCGCGCCCCCGCCCAACGACGAGTTCGTCGCTCTGCGCGAACGGCTGCGGGCCGAAATCGCCGCCGCGGGCTTCAGAGCGGCGGTGGCCGTAACCGACCTTCAGACGGGCGAGTCCATCGAGGTCAACGGCGACGAACCGCGGCTGCCGGGATGCACGATCAACTTCTTCGTGCTCCTCTCGGTAGTCATGGATCTCCAGCAAGGGCTCTACCCTCAGGCCGAGGTGGATGACCTCATCGCCCGCACCGTGTGGAGCAGCAACCCCATCACTGCCCGCGACCTCCTCCGCAAGACGGGGCTGGGTGACATCGGGGCTGGCCTGGCAAAGATCAACAACCTCTTGGATGTCTTGGGCCTGCCGATCTCTCTCTACGATCATCCGCCCGCCTACCCACAGGAGTCGCTGCACGGCAGCGCCAACCTGCTGACGGCCAACGAGATGACCCGCGCCCTCGCCGCTCTCTACGAGGCGAGGATAGTTAGCCCGGACTGGCGCGATTACCTGCTGCAGAAGCTGACGGTCGTCAAGCCCGGCCTTCAGTACCTCATACCGGCCGGGGTCGGCGACGGCGTCGTGTCCCACAAGAACGGCTTCTTCGCCCACCCGCTGGGGTGGGTGGACAACGATGCCGGTGTCGTCATCTTCGACCGTGGCGGCAACCGCTACGCCTATGCCCTCTCGTTCTTCACGGAGAACGTCCCCTACAAGTACGCCGACATACCGCTGGGCCAGACCGTCTCGCGACTGGTCTGGCAGTACTTCAGCAATCGGTATCCCTAGTCGCCCATGAGCGAACGGCCGACCTGGCGACTGCTCGGGTTTGTCTTGGCGCTTCTGTTCGTGCTGGCCGGGGCGGCCGCAGACGGCGGTGGAGCGAGGGCTCAAGCTGAGCCGCGCCTGAGCCGCCTGGGCATCTCCCTCTGGCCGGAGTTCGACAGCCCCCCGGGCGGGGCCGTGTTTGACGGCCCTCCGGTCCTGGTGATTGTCCAGGGGGAGCTAGCCCCCGATACTGACCTGCCAGCTCGTCTGAGCGTCCGCATCCCGGTCGTTGCCGGCGAGCCCTGGGCGGTGGCTTCCGCCGTCGATTCCACCGCCTCCCCGACCGACCTCCCGTACGAGACGAGCACTGAGGGCGACTCGCTGGTGGTCTCGCTGGAGACACCGGACCCCATCGTCCTCCTGGAGTTCTACCTCCCTGCCATCGAGGACGGTGCCAGCCGGGAGTTCACGTATGTCTGGCCCGGCGACCTGGCTGTCGAAGCTGTGACGCTGCGGGCCCAGGTTCCCCTTGGGGCCGAGGACTTCCAGTCCGAGCCGGTGCTGGGGCCCGCGGAAGTGGGGACGTACGGGCTCTTCCACCGCCAAACCACGCTGGGCGGTCTGGAAGCTGGCCAGACTCTCAGCTTTCAGATCCAGTACACAAAGGGCGACCCGCGCCTAACCGTCGACATCCTCACCGAGGGCGAGTCCGACACCGACCGTGGGGGCGTCCCTCTGGGCTGGCCTATCTTGCTGGGTATGGCCGCCGCCGTGGTGGTGGGCGTCAGCGTGCTGGTCTACTATCGTCACTCCTACGGCCGTCCGTCTGCGGCCAGGCCGCCTCGTGGCGAGGAGGCAGGCGGTGCCGGCTACTGCACCCAATGCGGCAAAGCGCTCTCAACGGAGGACCGCTTCTGCTCCCGGTGCGGTACGCCCGCTCGAAAAGCCTGAGTTTGGCCAGGCGTGAGGAGGGGGGAGAGCATGTCCCCTGCAGACAAGCTGGTCGACGAGATACGTCGCGATCTCAGAGAGGTGGAGGTCCTCATCGCCGGGCACCCGTATCTCCAGGCCCTGGAGCAGGGACGCATCGCCCGCGAGAAGCTGCGCATCGTCGCCGGCGAGCAGTATCACATCGTCGGCAGCGACATGCGGAGCTTCGCCCTGCTGGTGAGCCGCTATGGAGACAGCCCGAGTGGGCGCTTCTTCCTCGACATGGTCCAGGGAGAGCAATCCGCGTTGGCGGCCCTCTCCTCGTTCGCCACCGCGATCGGGATGACGGAGGACGATCTGCAGGCATACGAGCCCACGCCCGGCGCGCAGGCGTACCCCTCATACGTGGCCTGGCTGGCTCTCCACGCCTCCGACGCCGAGGTAGCCGGCGCCTTCGTGGTCAACCTGGCCGCTTGGGGAGCGAACTGCGCCGTCGCCAGCAGGGCCCTCCAGAGTCGCTATGGACTGAGCCGCGAGCAGGTGGAGTTCTTCGAGCTCTTCGCTGCGCCGTCGCCTGAGTTCGAGAAGGCGGCCCTGGACTTGGTCGAGGTCGGCCTGGCTCGTGGGGTGGAGCCGCGCCTGATCGGTCGAGCCGGCCGCATGCTTCAGGGATACGAGTTGCTCTTCTGGGACACGGTGCATTCCGCTTCCAGGGAGTAGGTGATGGCAAGGAGCTTCTCGCAGCGATTGCGGGAGAAGGCTGATGCAATCTGGGAGGCCCAGCACCGCCACCCGTTCGTGCGCGGCATTGGCGAGGGCACGCTGGACCTGGAGTCATTCAAGTTCTGGGTCCGCCAGGACTACCTGTTCCTCGTCGAGTACGCCCGTGTGCTCGGCCTGGCCGTGGCCAAGTCCCCCGACTTGGACACCATGACCCGATTCGCCGGCCTCCTGGACGAGACCCTGAGAGTAGAGATGAGCCTCCACCGCTCCTACGCCGCCGAGTTCGGCATCTCCGAACATGAGCTTGAGCAAGAGGTGATGGCGCCGGCGACCCGTGCGTACTCGGACTTCCTCGGGCGCACCGCCGCACTGGGCGACTTCCCGGAGCTGGTGGCGGCGTTGACTCCCTGCATGTGGGGCTTCTGTGAGATCGGGCAGCGGCTGGCCGCTGGTCCGCAGCCCGCCGACGACCGCTACCGCCGCTGGATCGAGATGTACAGCGCCCCGGAGTTCGCCGAGCTGGCCGCCTGGTGCCGCGAACTCCTGGACCGGCTCGCGGCCGGCCTCGATTCAGAGGGGCGGCGTCGCCTGGAGCAGGCCTTCCTCACCAGCAGCCGCCAGGAGTATCTGTTCTGGGAGGCCGCCTACCGATGGCAGGGCTGGCCGGTCTGAGAGCGTTGGTGGTGCGCCTCCATGCCCGCCGTGGCGTGAGGGCTTGGCCATCGGGAGAAGACAGAAAAGAAGACGCCAATTGGGCAGATGAGCCCTTGACATAGGATGCATGGGTCATGTACATAGAGCGTGTTGAGCATGGATGGTGTGTCAGCGCCGGTGTAGTAAAGGTGAACTCCGGCGCGATCCGGAAGGAACCTGACGAAAGTTCAGAGACGGCCTAAGCATTCCTACAAGAGTCATTTGAGCCGTTGAGGCTAAGAACCGAGACGGGGTGAGGCTACCGGAAGGGCGGGGCCATAGCCTCACTGTCAGGTCTCGGGGAGCCGACGGCGAAACCGGCACGGCCCCGCTGCCGGTTGTTTGTTTGCAGGAGGTCAAGAAGGGCTAGCGACTGAGACTCGAGAGCAGTGGATCGGGCCCCAGGCAGTTGGCACCGGCTGGGGCCCGAGGCAACAGGAGCGCGAGGCACCCGCTGCACCCCTAATTGTACACCGGGGGCAGCCGGGGTCAAGCCTGGCTGCCCCCATTTCTTGCGGCAAGCAGCCCGCCTGAAGGGGTACTTGCCCAGGCCCCACCTCCTGTTGCGGAAGGGAAAGGAGGTGGGGCGTATAGCGTCTACCACTTGTGCGGTGACCGTCACAGTCAGACTTGACGGAGAGCAACAAGGAGAGAGGACAGGCAAGTGAGAAGACGAACCATCGGCCTTAGTCTGCTCATGATCGGCCTCGTCGTAGGTCTGCTGAGCATCGGCAGCTGGGCTGTCTTCAACGACACGGAGACCGCGGGGTCCTATACGGCGACTGCGGGGGGCCTGGATCTGGAGCTGGACGCGACGCAGGTCGTGCCAGCCGAGATCTCGGACCTCAAGCCATCCGACTGGCACTACCTTGGGCCCTTCGAGCTCCACAACGCGGGGGGCAACGCGGGTGTGCTGGACCTGCACTTTGCCAACATCGTCGACTCCGGCGGCGACCTGACTGACCCGGAGGAGGCGGCCCAGTACGCTGGCGCCATCGACGACATCAGCAACTGGATAGATGTCGACTGGTGTGTCGACGCTGTTCTGAACGGATCGCGAGACTGCAACGGTCCGATAATCGGGAAGCTGGGGGAGCTCGAGAGCCAAGTCATCGACCTCGGCGTTACCCTGCAACCGAGCGACCGCGTCGAGCTCTGGCTGTCGTTCCACCTCGAGACGGAGGCCGGAAACGAGTACCAGGGTGACCAGAGCACGTTTGACATCGAGTTCACGCTCCACCAAGCGAACCTGGGTGCGCTGGGCCTTCCGGCCGGCACCGCCTGCGTCCGGCTGGAGAACAAGGACACGACGACCTGGGATCCCATCCTTGGCGATGCTCTGTATGGCTCTGTGTGCTACGGCGTCGACGGCAATGGCGACCTCGTGGTACTGCTGGAAGCCAGCGGGCTGGACGACAGCAAGTACTACCAGATCGGCATGACCGGCCCGGACAGTTGCTCGGACACCGATGACCAACTGGCCAGCGGCACGCAGCAGTACCCCGACTTCGACAGCCACTTCTGGGTGGCTGGCGCGCCGGCAAGTACGTGCACAACCGTCGGCTTCGGGTTCCACAACTTCGCCTACGAGCAGCCGGTGGGTGGGATGATCCAGCAGACCTACACCATCAACAACGCTGGCGTCCCCGACCCGGCCGACAGCACGGACGTGGTTGCGAGCCACCCGGCCCTGCCCAGCGGCGTCTACACTGGCGTGAAGTTCCTTGTCAAGGAAGTTCCGCCTGGATTCCCGCCGCCACCGTGGCCAGCCACGTACACATCGGTCTTGATGGAGATGAACACGCTGAGCTTCAACCTCCCGTAGGCTGGGAAGCAGCGGCAGGTGGGGCGGCAGCGCCGTCCCACCTGCCAGTCAATGCATGAGGTACTTCAGAACCGGCGCCAAGCTGGCCGCGGCCCTCGCCAGGACGCTTGTCTATGCCGTCCTGAGCCTCTCTGTGCTGGCTGTCCTGGCCATCGTGGTGCTCCCCCGGATCTCGGGGATTCGATTCGCCGCCGTTCTCAGTGGCAGCATGCAGCCGGAGGTGGCCACGGGAGACCTGATCGTGGCCTGGCCGGTAGATCCAACGCAGATCGAACTAGGCGACGTGATCCTGTTTCGCTCGCCTTCGGACCCCGGCGCGAAGGTCGCCCACCGTGTCGTGGAAATCGACGCCGACGGGAGCTCCCTGGCCTTCGTCACCAAGGGCGACGCCAACCAGTCTCGGGACCGTCTGCCGGTGCCCGCAGGGCGCGTCCTCGGCAGGGTGCAGTTCCACCTACCGCTTCTTGGTCACGTGATCCGCCAGATGAATGAACCCCTGATGTTCCTCCTCGCCTTGGGAGTCCCCGGGGCCTTCATCATTGCCGGTGAGATGTGGAACATCGTGAGGGCGCTCAAGGGCGACAGGTCTAGGGAGCCCGGCATCGATCTGACCAGGGGGCACGCCAGTGAGGCGCCGGAGCGTCCGCCGGTGCCCGCGCGCGCCATGGCGGGCAGGTTCTGGTTCCACGCAGCGCTTCTTCGTCACGTCATCCGGCAGATCACGAGACTCATGGCCTTGCTCATCGTCCTGGCGGTGCCGGTGACCTTCATCATTGCTGGGGCAGCATGGGGCATCGTCAGGGCGCTCAAGCCAGACAATTCCAGGGAACTCGGCGCAGAGCCAGGGAGCGACCAGTGAACCGTTCCCTCAGGGTGCGCGTCTCGGTCCCCGGCGGTGTGCTGGTCCTGGCCGCCCTTGGCGTCCTGGTGCTGTCGCGGGTCGGGGGGGCCTACGGCCTCTTCTCGGACACCGAGAGGGCCTCTGGGTTCCTGGCTGCCTCCGCCGACTTTCCCCCGCTGCCCGCCACTGTGGACATCGACCCCGACACCCTCAACCCGGAGAGCGAGGGCTACTTCGTCACGGCCTACGTCGAGCTGCCCGAGCCGTGGGACGTGGCGGACATCGATGTCTCCACGGTGAGGCTGGCGGTCCAGGGCGAAGCCGCCACCGTTTCGGCCGAGAACCATCCGACCGAGCTCGGCGACCACGATGGAGACGGCATCGCCGACGCCATGGTCAAGTTCCACCGCCAGGCGGCGCTGGGCCTGTTCGAAGGGACGTTCGGGCCAGTCACCACCAGGGTGACGGGCCAGATCGGCAATCGAACCTTCCAGGGCACCTGCACGGTCAACGTCCTTGACCCGCCGCCCGCGATGCCGTCTCCTTCTGCCACGCCCGCGCTAACAAGTACCGCGACGGCAACGGCCACCCCGGCGCTTTCCTTCTCGCCCACGGCTACAGCCGCCCCGGCGGAGGCGTCGCCCACGGAGGAGCCCACCGCGACAGCCACGGTGCCCGAGGACGGTGTGACCTCGCCCACGCAACTGACGTGCGCCAGGCTCAACCTTTTCGAGCGGCGGATGGAATGGCTGCCGGCGTCCCACGTTGACCGCTACGTCCTCTATCACGATGGCCCCTTCGGCAGCGATGCCTTCGACGAGGTTGCACAGGTAGACAGCCCTGCCACCACCTATGACGACGTCTCTCCCAGCTTCTTCCACCACCGCTGGTATGTGGCCAGCATGGTGGGTACCTGGGAAAGCGGCTCTAGCCACAGCCTTGAGGTACACTGCCGACCGACCGTCTACTTCCCCGCCCCCCGTGGCCTCAACGGCAGTAGCCACGACTGGCAGCGGACCGTCAGGCTGACCTGGGAACCCGTGGCGGGGGCGGTTCGCTACGGCGTCTTCCGCGCCGCGCAGAGCGGCGGGCCGTACGAAATGGTGGCACTTGTTGAGCGTGCAGGCTACGGCGACAACGCCGTCAGCGACGGTGTCACGTACTACTACGTCGTCGTGGCCCTGGACGCCGCCGGAAATGAGTCGGACCCCAGCGATGAACTCGCTGTGGCATACGTAGCTCCCACACCTTCGCCCACCCCTACTCCCACGGCTGCTGTCACGGCGACACCTTCCTCCACACCTGAGGCGAGCGCCACGGCCACGGCGCCGCCCTAGCCGAGCCCCGCGGAAGGCCCGCCGGCGACCCCGACCAGGCCTGTCCACTGGCGTGCAGGACAGTTGTGCTTGAGGGCCGGTCCTAGTGTGTCTCGATGCCCCCTGTAACGTTGATGGCCTGGCCCGTCATGTAGTCCGACTCGCTGGAGGCCAGGAAGGCCACCAGGTTCGCCACGTCCTCGCCCCTCTCCAGGCGCCCGAGGGGGATGCGCTTGACGGCGTCGGCGAGCACGTCCTCGTAGGGGATGTTCCCCACCACCGAGGCCACGCGCCAGCCCCAGCGCATCAGCTCCGTGTCCACCACGCCCGGACACACGGCATTCACGTTGATGTGCTGCTCGGCTACTTCCCACGCCATGACCCGCGTGAAGGCGACGATGGCCGCCTTGGCCGCAGAGTAGGCAGAGAGGAAGGGGCTGCCTGTCTTGCCTGCCTGAGAGGAGACGTTGATGATCTTGCCGCCGCCGCCACGCTCGATCATGTGGCGGGCCACCGCGCGCGAACAGAGGAAGGTGCCGGTGGCGTTGATGGCCAAGGTCTTGTTCCAGGCCGATTCCTCCATCATGACGATGGGCCCCGGCCCAGGCGCGCCGCCGGCGTTGTTGACGAGGATGTCGATGCGCCCGAGCGCCTCCAGCGTCTGCGACACCATCGACTCGATGGTGGCGTTGTCCGTGACATCAACGGGCAGCGGCAGGGCGCGAACGCCGGCTTCCCGGATCAGGCGAGCCGTCTCCTCCAGCCCCTCGCGGTCGCCGAGGCCGTAGTCCGGGAACTCCTCGAAGCTGCGGCAGATGTCGGCCGGTACCACGTCGGCGCCCTCCCGTGCCAGCCGCACGGCGATCGCCCGTCCGATGCCCAGTTCTCGCCCGGCGCCTGTCACGATGGCCACTTTGCCCTTCAAGTCGTACATGTGCACCTCCCAAAGAGTCTCCTCGGTCGGATTCGTCTCGCTGATGTGGTAGCGCTGTGAGAGCCGCTGCGGCGCCAGTATACAACGCCCGCCTGGACGATGGCCCACCGCCGGGGTAACCTGGTCTTCGCGCCGAAGTTGGACTGGTGGACCGGTTCGCCGAGGAGGCCGTCGCCTGTGGCTCTGGTTATCGCGCACCGTACCTGCCCCCTGCACGAAGCCGAGAACAGCCTGGAGGGGATCAAGCGGGCGGGCGCCCTTGGGGCGGATGGGGTCGAGATAGACGTCCGCCTCACGCGGGACGGCGTGCCGGTGCTCGTCCACGATCGCACGCTGCTGCGTGTGGCCCGCTGGCCACTGCCGACGCGCTGCTTCACGCTCGCACGGCTGCGACGCATGAAGCGCTGCGACAACGGCCTGCCGATCCCGACCTTCGCCGAGGCGCTATCGGCCCTTCCCCCGGGCCTCGTCATGGCCATCGACGTCAAGGAGGCGCGGGCCGCGATGCCTGCGATCGCTGAGATCCGCCGGCAAGGCGCCGAGGAGCGTGTGCTCCTTTGGGCCAAGGCGGGGGCGGCCGTCAGCGTCTTCGCTCGCGAGCTTCCGCGCGTCGAACGAGCCCTTCTTCGCGATACTACGAGCGCGCGGGCAACGCGCCGCTTCCTCGAGGACGCGGAGCGCTGCGAAGCGCACGCGGTCTCAGCCCACTGGGATCGGATCACTGCCGAGTTCGTCGCCGACGCTCACAGGCGCGGGCTAAGGGTCTACGCCATGGCGCAGGACCCGGATTCCCAGGCGTCTCGGCTCGCGACAGGGCTTGATGGGGTGGTCACCAACTGGCCAGAGGAGGCGCTTGCAGCCGTCAGAGGTGGACGGGCGTGATCCAGTCGGGGCCTCCCCAGGAAAGATCCCAGGCGTAATCGTTCGCGATGTGCGCCCACGCGGTCCAGAAGATCAGCCGCGTCACGCCATAGAACATCCCCGCCCGGTACAGTGCCAGCAGGGCCCGGTCGGGCAGGACCCCCCCGATCTTCCCCCAAACCCACGAGTCGGCCGGTACGACGACGTTCCAGAAATAGCGTGCACGGAATACGCTGAAATGTCCCAAGGCGATCACGAGCCAGACAGCGTCCATCACCACACCGAGGCTGCTATAGTAGGCGCCCGCATCGTCGTAGCGGCCCACTTCGGCCGCATACGCCCAGATCTGGGTTGAGATGTTCTCATTCCAGAACGGCCAGAGGAGCATGGTGCCAACCGTGTCGCTCGTGTCGGTGAGGTTGTGCGCCAAGCCCCCAACCAGCAGACCGAGCGCCCAGGGCTTGCTTCGGGTCAACGCCCAGACGACCAGGGCGATCACCGCCACGAAGAAGATCGAATGAGTGAAGCCTGCGCCCGGCCAACCGCGATGGAACTGCGCAGGCTCGGCCGCGCCGATGTTGATCGGCCCCTTGTTGATCCCGTAGACGTACCACTTGGTGAAAGCGTCCGGAACGTACGTCCCGATGAGGATCGCGAGAAAGCTGACGCGCAGTCCGAGGTGCCGCTGCAGCACGTAGGTCTCGAAGTCGTGCGCAGCCCAGCTCAAGCGGAGTCTCGCTTAGGGTGGTTCTCG
Organism: Dehalococcoidia bacterium; assembly: GCA_034420175.1. Classification (GTDB taxonomy): domain Bacteria; phylum Chloroflexota; class Dehalococcoidia; order DSTF01; family JALHUB01; genus DAOULP01. The sequence goes on from DAOULP010000225.1 coordinate 28,457, forward strand.
GTCCGAAGGCGCCGCCTCAGGCGACGAATCACCGGCGGCCCGAACCAGATCACCGCAACCAGCCACCCCGCGCCGTAGCTCCACCAGGCGAACACTTCCAGCCTAACGAACCCGACAGCGATGTAGATGATGGCTGCGGCGAGGTAGAGCGCGAGCTCGAGTCGGCTGGTACCGCTGCGCTGGCCCGAAGGCCTGCGGGGCTGCACGCCGCGATTGGCCGATGACTCGCTCGTCGCAGTGGTCCTGCTCACGGTGTCCAAAGGCCGACGTCCACCGCTGTTCACCACGCTGGCCGGCCGCGCGGTCATTGCCCGCCCGATGCCCAGTCCTCGCTGATCGCCCGTCAGGATGGTCCCCTCATCCTTCGAGTCGCCTGTGCCCACCTCTCGATAGTCCCACGAAGGGCTCTTGTCGTCCAGGCCCTCGCGCCCTGAGAGGCGACGCGGCGTTGGCCTGCTGCGATTATCTGGACGGGGACCCATTGGCGGGGTAAGCTGGTCGTCGCGTCAGATTCGAAGGGACAATCACATTTGCTGAGGAGGACGGAACGTGGAGATTGAAGACGTTCTCGAAATGGGGCAGAGGCTGCGCAACTGGGGCCGCTGGGGCCCCGATGACGAGTTGGGCACGCTCAACTTCATCACGCCGGAGAAGGTCGCGCGCGCCTGCGCCGTCGCAAAGAAGGGAAGGACCTTCGGCCTGGCGATACCCTTCGACAGCCGGGGACCGCAGGCGGGCGGCGGACCACGCTTCAACCCGATACACGTCATGCTCGCCACCGGTACTGACGCCGTCGCCGGCGCCCAGGACCGCCTGCCCGGTGGCTTCCGCTACACGGACGACTTGGTGATCATGCCCCTTCAGTGCGCCACGCAGTGGGATTCGCTTGCCCATGTCTTCTACGACGGCCAGATGTACAATGGCCACGACGCGCGCCTGGTGACCTCGCGCGGCGCCGCTCGGAACAGCATCGACAAGATGAAGGAGCGCGTCGTTTCCCGCGGCGTGTTGCTGGACATCCCCCGCTTCAAGGGACTCGACTGGCTGGACCTGGGCTATCCGATCACACCGGAGGACCTGGACGGTGCGGCCGACCGCCAGGGCGTCGCAGTCGAGTCGGGCGATATCATCCTCGTGCGGACTGGCCACATGACTCTCTGCCGGTCGCGGGTGAGTTGGGAGGGCTACGCCGGCGGCGATGCGCCCGGCCTCGCCCTGGCCACCGCTCCCTGGCTGCACGAGAAGGAGGTGGCCGCGGTCGCGACGGACACGTGGGGGGTGGAGGTGCGCCCCAACGAACCGCCCAACACCTTCCAGCCCCTGCACATGGTGCTCATCCGCGACATGGGGCTGCTGCTGGGGGAGATGTTTCAGTTGGACGACCTGGCCGAGGACTGCGCCGCCGACGGAACCTACGAGTTCATCCTGGTGGCGCCGCCCATCCCCTTCACAGGGGCCGTCGGCTCACCTGTCAACCCCATCGCCATCAAGTAGCGGTGGCGAGCCGCGCCAGCCCGTCCGTCGGCGGTCAGGATCCACTTGACCGGGCGGGCGCCAGGCTTACACTGGCGTTGCACCCTCCTGTCGGGAGGTCGCGCGAGAGAGAACGCACATGGGACGTGCCACCTCCACCCAGCCCGATCCCGAGATCGTAAGGACCTCGTTCCGGGGCATCCGGTCTCGGTTCTATGACTTCCTGACGGCGGGCGCGAGCCGGGAATACCGGGCTGTCGCCGTCGAGCGGCTTGCGCTCCAGCCCGGGGACTTAGTCGTCGATGTGGGGTGCGGCACCGGCCTCAGCCTGCCCCTGCTCTCTAGGGCCGTTGGACACGAAGGCAGAGTCATCGGTGTGGACGCCAGCCCGGAAATGCTCGGCCGAGCTCGCCGCCGAGTTGAGGAACGCCGGTTGGTGAACGTGGAATTGGCGGAGGCGTTCGCTCAGGACTTCCGGCCGCCAACGCCCGTCGATGGCGTTCTGGCCTGCAACGTCAACCAGCTCATCTGCTCGGCCGAGGTGGTGCAGAATGCGGTCGGGTGGCTGAAGCCGGGGGGACAATTCGTGGCGGCGGGAGGACGTCGGGGTCCTGGGCTGGGCGGCTTCCTGCGGGCGCTCTTCCTGCGGGTCACGGTCCCCCTCATGCAGCGGGAGCGCTCGGCGGTGCGCTGGATCCTTCACCAGCAGCCCTGGGAGGAGCTGGAGCGGGCACTGGGGCCGCTGGAGCTCGAGCAGTTCTTGGACGGCTCCGCCTTCGTGGCGCGTGGCGTCAAACCGCCGGCGAGGTCTGAGCGCTAGGTTCTCTCCTCAAGGCTGCGGATGAGGAGAACAGGCGTCCCCGCGTGGCGGAGGACGTGATCGGCGACGCTGCCGTAGACCAGTCGGCGCAGGCCGCCGCGCCCGTGGGTGGACATGGCGATGAGGTCCATCTCGTGGCGGCGGGAGTAGTCGATGATGGCGTCGCCTGCTTCACCCTCTACGACCTCCGCGCGCACACTGAGTCCCTCGGCCTTGAGGCGCTGCACGACACTGTGTAGGTGAGAGCGGGCCTGATCCCGCTCCGCCTTGGCGGCCTCGGCAGCCGCCTCCAGTCCCACGGCGGCCGTGGCACCGGTGGACAGAGGCATCACGGCCCGGATCAGCACGACCTCGGAGCCGAGCCCCTTCGCCAGCGCCTGAACGTGCGGCAGAACTCCTTCCGCAAGCTTCGATCCGTCCAGGGGCACGAGGATCTTGCGGTACATCAATCCCCCCTTGCTGGACTCCAACAGCAGACCGCGCAGCGCACTCGGTCAACGCAGTCCGAGGGCATCACGCCGCACTCCCCGATGGGCGAGAAGTCGCGATGCTGGCCGGCGGTGACGGCGATGGTCGTGGATCAGGGAGTCTACGCGCTGCCGCCGGGGCCAATGCGTCACGCCGGCGCCCTCCACCGTCTCGTCTGAGCGCTAGGTTCTCTCCTCAAGGCTACGGATGAGGAGAACAGGCGTCCCGGCGTGGCGGAGGACGTGATCGGCGACGCTGCCGTAGACCAGTCGGCGCAGGCCGCTGCGGCCGTGGGTGGACATGGCAATGAGGTCCATCTCGTGGCGGTGGGCATAGTCCACGATTGTGTCGCCTGCCGTGCCCTCCAGGACCTCGGCGCGCACATTGACGGCCTCGGCCTTGAGGCGCCGGATGATGCCATCCAGGTGGGCGCGGGCGCCCTCCCGCTCGGCCTTGACGGCTTCGGCCGCGGCCTCGACGCCGACGGCGGCTGCGGTGCCGGCGGGTTCCAAGGCGGGGGGCATGGTCTCAGCCACCAGCTTGGAGAGCGGTGCCACGACCTGGATCAGGGTCACCTCGGAGTCGAATCGGCGCGCCAGCTCTTGGACATGTGGCAGTACGCCTTCGGCCAGCGTCGAGCCGTCCAGTGGCACCAGGATCTTGCCGTACACGAAGCCCCCCTTCCTGACGTTCAGATGCTGTCCCAATCAGCCGCCAAGCCGATGGCATTGTAGGCGCACAACGCCACCCGCCGCAATGGGGAACCTGTGGAAGAGAGGGTTAATGCTGGCACAGCGGAGTGCTGCCGGAGCTGGCGCTCCGTGCGTTCGGGGTGTCAATGGTGCCAGACGCCCGTGATGGCGAACTCGCCCTGGTCAAAGGTGCCTAGGGACGCCGAATCCACCAGCGGGGCACCGTGCCGGGGCCGCGCCAGGGCCGGTCCGCCTGCGATCAGGCTAGTCGCAGTTCAGGTCTAGCTGGAGCCCCTTGTCGCTGGCGATCTGTTCCAGCGAGTGGCAGGCCTCCTGGAGCCGTGTTTCCTCTTCCAACTGAACGTCCGCCAGATCCGTGATAACCTGTTGGAGGTCTTCGAGTGTTTCCGCCTCTCCCACGCTCTCGGCCAGGTTCTCGATCAGGTCCACCCTGGTGCGCGCCGATTCCACGAACCGGTCGTGTGCGTCCTTCGCCTCGGACGGCGGGTTCATGTCCTCGATTTCGGCGAGAGCCTCTTGGAAGACCTCGACTCCTTCAGTCAAGAAAGCCTCGAGCGCGGCAATGGCCTCCTCGGCGCTTGTTTCGGCGGTGAAGGCCCCTTCTATCTCGGCCTCCAGAGCATTGCCCTGCTCCTCCAGGTCATCGCCGATGGCCTGGAGCTGCTGGAAGTACTCGTCTAGAGTGAGTTCGTCCCCACCGCCGCCGCCGCACGCTGTGGCGAAGCTAGCGACCGCGGCCAGCAGGGCCGTCACGAGCAGGAATCCGAGTACGCGTCGCTTCATCAAGGTCTCCTTCCTTCAATTCGGCTAGGACATGGCTCGCGGCATTATAGCACGCAACTTGGGGGGGCCTGCGCGTCCCTTCTCGACATGCACTGCTTGCCTGCGCTCCCCGCCTGCCGTACGATCGCAGGCACACTCCATCACCACCTAGAAAGGGCAGTCTGCCATGCGCTCAGATGTCATCAAGCGAGGATTCGAACGCGCGCCCCACCGCAGCCTGCTGCGCGCAACGGGCGTCATCCGGAGCCCCGAGGACTTCGACAAGCCGTTCGTAGCCGTCGTCAACTCGTACACGGACATCGTGCCCGGCCATGTCCACCTACAGGAGGTGGGTCGCATCGTGAAGGAGGCCGTGCGTGAGGCCGGCGGCATCCCATTCGAGTTCAACACCATCGGCGTCGACGACGGCATCGTCATGGGCCACTTCGGCATGAAGTACTCCCTACCTAGCCGTGAGCTCATCGCCGACAGCGTGGAGACGATGGTCGCCGCCCACTGCTTCGACGCCATGATCTGCATCCCCAACTGCGACAAGATCGTGCCCGGCATGCTGATGGCTGCCATGCGCCTGGACATCCCCACTATCTTCGTCAGCGGCGGCCCCATGCCGGCCGGCCGACTAGGCGACGGTCGCATCGTCGATTTCATCTCCGTCTACGAAGGAGTCGGCGCTTTTCAGGCTGGACGAATCGGCGAGGCCGAGCTACAGGAACTGGAGGAGAGGGGCTGCCCCGCCTGCGGTTGCTGCGCCGGCATGTTTACCGCCAACTCCATGAACTGCCTCTGCGAGGCGCTGGGCATGGCCCTTCCCGGCAACGGCACCATCCTGGCCACCAGCGAGGAGCGGCCCGAGCTCTACCGTCGGGCAGCCCGCCAGGTGATGCGCCTGCTGGAAGCGGGCGTCACGGCCCGCCAAATCGTCACGCCCGAGGCCATCGACAACGCCTTCGCGCTGGACATGGCGATGGGCGGCTCCAGCAACACCGTTCTCCACACCTTGGCCCTCGCCCACGAGGGCGGCGTCGAGTACCCGCTGGCGCGCCTCAACGAGGTGGCTGAGCGCGTCCCCTATCTGTGCAGCGTCTCGCCCGCCTCCAGCGTCCACCTGGAGGATGTTGACCGCGCGGGTGGCATCAGCGCCATCCTCCACGAGCTGAGCCGCAAGCCCGGCGTGCTCGACTTGGACCGGCCTACCGTCACTCTGAAGACGCTCGGCGAGAACGTGGCGGAGGCCCGGGTGCGGGACCCGGAAGTCATCCGGCCCATCGAGAACCCCTACAGCCCGACGGGCGGCCTGGCCATTCTCTTCGGCAACCTGGCTCCGGACGGCGCGGTGGTCAAGGCCGGCGCCGTGGATCCATCGATGCTGGTCTTCGACGGGCGGGCGCGGGTCTTCGACTCGGAGGAGGAGGCCATCGAGGCCATCATGGGCGGGCGAATCAAGCCTGCGGACGTGGTCACCATTCGGTACGAGGGGCCGAAGGGCGGGCCCGGCATGAAGGAGATGCTCAGCCCCACCGCCGCCATCGTGGGTATGGGACTGGGCACCCAGGTGGCCCTGATTACCGACGGCCGCTTCTCCGGGGGCACGCGTGGCGCCTGCCTCGGCCACGTCTCGCCGGAGGCGGCGGCCGGCGGACCGATTGCCGCTCTCCGCGACGGCGACGCCATACACATCGATATCCCGAACCACCTGCTTGAGGTGGACCTGGCCGACGCTGAGATCGCGCAACGTGTGGCCGCGGCGAAGCCGCCGCGGCGCGAGCTCCCCAGTCGCTGGCTGCGCCGCTACGTCGGCCTGGTCACCAGCGCCAACACCGGCGCCGTGCTGAGGGAGCCGGACTGGTAGCCGGGACCAGGAGAGCATTCTCATGGCCGTCCGCCGGTGGTATCATCGGCGGCGATAGAGCACCGGAGGCCGCGCAATCGGCCGCCGGGCGGTGCGACACCATGAGCATGCCTCTCGATCCGGACGAGCAGGTGCTCGTCCTGCGCCACCGCCACTGGGTGTGCATCTATCCCCGCCTGCTCGTCATGACCCTGGTCACTCTGGCGCCGGTCGTCGTGCTGTTCGTCGTTCTCTGGCTGCTCGATGAGCTCGCCGGGCGGGCCCTGCAGGTGGCGGGCGCGGCCTCCGCCGTCTGGCTCCTGTACCGGGCCCTACGATTGTTCCTCGTCAAGTACCGCTACGACAACGACATCTGGGTAGTGACCAACCGGCGGGTCATCGACAGCATCAGCAACCACCCCCTGCACCTGCACACGTCGACGGCCCACATAGCCGACATCGAGGACATCACGGTGTCTTCGACCGGCCTCCTCGCCACTCTCTTCAACTTCGGCGACATCGAGTGCCAGACCGCGGGGGTGCAGCAGAACTTCTCCCTTCACAGCGTGGCGCGGCCGAACGACCTCCAGGCGTTGCTCAATCGCCTCCGCGACCAGCTTCGATTCGGCGCCTGCTAGCCGGCGATGAGGATCACCGCCCGGGCCCCGGTGCGGATCGACCTGGCGGGAGGCTGGACGGACGTCCACCACTTCGCCGACCGCGACGGCGGCGCCGTCCTCAACGCAGCGATTGCTCGTCACGTGCGCGGCGAGTTGACCCGCGACCGGGGCCGCTTCCACGTCAGCTACGAGACCAACGTTCCCGCGGGGGCCGGGCTGGGCGCCTCCGCCGCCTTCAACGTCGTCTGGCTGGCCCTCGTGAACGCGGCCATGGGCCGACGACCCTCGCCGGAGGAGCTGGCGGAGCAGGCCTACCGGTTGGAGGGCCTGTTGGGAGTCACCGGCGGCAAGCAGGACCAGTACGCCGCCGCCCTGGGTGGCCTTAACCTGCTTCGATTCCAAGAGGGCGTCGTGCGGGTCGAACGATTGTCGCCCAGCGAGGGCACCATGCGCGCGCTCCAGCAACGGCTGGTCCTCGCCTACAGCGGCGAGTCGCGTCTCTCCGGCGACATCCACGAGCGGGTCTGGGGCGGCTACCTCTCAGGCGAGAAGGGGGTGGCGGACGCCCTGCGCCAGCTCAGGGCCATCGCTTTCGAGATGAGAGAGGCGCTGCTGGTCGGCGACCTGGCGTCGTTCGGCGTCCTCCTGGGGGAGAACTGGCGGTGCCAGAAGGCGCTCCACCCGTCGATAACGAACGGCGGCGTGGAGGAGCTCTTCCGAGTGGCGACTGGGTCCGGAGCTATATCAGGGAAGGCCTGCGGCGCCGGCGGTGGGGGCTGCCTCCTCTTCTGGTGCGAGGAGGGCGCCGCCTCCCGCGTGGCCGCGGCCCTGAGTGAGGCCGGGGCTCAGCTCATCGATTTCGCGCCGGACGATGAGGGGCTGGTGGTCCGGAGGGAGGGGTAGGGGGCAGGGCGGAGGCGATGCCCGTCACTCTCCCATCGTGCGGTGGTGATGGCCGCCGTCACTGGCGCTGTCGACCGCTTTGCACACCACCTGCGATGGCGAAGAATGGACCCCCTGCACCGTCTCGAAGCACCTGCTCACCTTGACCAGAGGAGCCGCGGCACTCCTTCCGCGGTCCCCCTCTTCAGTGTCTTCTCCCCCCAGGCGTCGATCGATGTTGCAGATGAACGGCTGCTGAACCTTCTTCCGGACACGGCCACAAGTTCCGCCGGACGGCGACATCCTCCCTCTTGGAGTTCGTCCGGTCAGCGGTGGCGGAGCTGGGCGCCAAGCCAAGCCGCCGACGGAATTCTGTGACAGGGGACCCTCTCTGCCTCGCTGCCGAGAGGATTGGCGACTTCTCATCGCGGGGGAAGTTGCCTCTGAGCGTCAGGTGACCTCGCTCACGGGGAAAGCTGATCTCCGCAACAACAGCTTGCCGTCGTCCACGCCTTCGGGAACGAGTGGCGACACGGACAACACCCGCAGCTATGACTCCCCCTCACCTACCGGTTCATGGTACGTGGCAAGAAGAGCTTGGTTCTCGTCGTACCACAGGGGCTTCTCGTTGCGAAGCATGTCCACCATTGCGCTGTAGTCTTCATATGAGAGGCCGTTGATCTGCCGCGCACCTCCCCCTTGGAAAAGCAGGACGATCGACCCGGACTTCGCGTCATGGCTCCAGGCGAGCTGGTATTTCTCGACGCCCTTGTGCATTTGCTGCCTCCCTTGATCTCAGGTGCAGGCAACGCCTAGGATTCATCCTCCCCAACTGACTCCTTGGCAGTTGTCAGCACATTCTGCAGTTGCTGATAGTACACAGGCTCCTCGTGACGCAGCGTGTCAACGAATGACATGTAGTCAGCGTGAGTCAAGGGATCAATCTGGAGACCCCCTCCATCCTTGAACAGCAAGACAACGACGCCCGAACTTCTGTCGTGAAGCCAGCCCAACTGATACTCCTTGACCTCGCGCCAGGCGGCATACTTGTCGTACTTTGCCAGACCGCTGAAATCCGGACGACCTGCTTTGTCCATCAGGTAGGCAGATTTGGTGGCCCCCGGTTTCCGATTCTTGTTCAGCGAAGCAATCATGTCGCTGGCAGACTCTATGCCGACACCGTGACCGTAGTACTCCCCGTCCCCGAGATCGATCACGTTCTCTCCTTGCCACCACGGGGTCTTCGGGTTCACTTCCGGGTTCTTGAAGTACCTCCGGTCTCCAGGTAGATAGTCCGGTTCCTTTTGCCAGGTCAACCCAAGGTCTTGGTCAGACTTCCAGCCCTTCAGCACAATTCCCTGAAATAGCTTGTTGAATATCGCTGGGTGGAGTGATTCCAGAAGCGCCTTATAGTAGACGATCATCATCGCGGTGGCGCACTCGAATGCATACTGCGGGCCATTCGTGAAGATGTCAGCAATGGCGGCAGAAGGCTCAGTGCCCTGTCTTAGTTGGAACCCGCCAGCGCTGGTGCGATCCCAGAAGGCGGAGTTGCACTTCGAGTATTTGAAGGTGGCGAAAGTGGCGCCACTCCCCTTGAGAGCCTTTGCGCTGGCAATGATATTCGTCCTCACCTTCAGTTCGAACTTCAGTTGGTCTAGCGAACCGTAATCGTGTGCCGTGCCACTTGCGGCCATGCTGTTGATGATATCCCTTCCGGCGCTGCCTGACGGCCACTGCCCGTTGATGCTACCGGGAGAGACGGTGGTCCCCGAGACTCTGATCATCGTGAACCTCCCAGGTCCGCTGCTTTCAGTTGCTCCGCCAATGGAGTGCGAATCCAGGCGTCCCAAGAGTCGACCTTCTGGTGACGCGTCACGGCTGAGTGCGCGGCAAGACCGACTTTGAGGGGGTCGTCCAGGTTCCTGAATTCCTCTAGAACTCGGCCTTCGTCCTCCGTCAGGGGGCCCAGTATCTCCCCGGAGTCAATCGATACGAACCTCCCTAGGTACTTGGCCTCCAACACCACAGCATAGGGTGTCGGTTCGCTCGTCATCTGGAAGCTCTCGCCCTGGAAATACAGAAAAGGTCCGTTCTCTTCAAGCCACTTGTGGAAAGCTCGATACTGCTGTTCGCCCTCGTTGTCTCCGCGTACATCTATCCCTGGCACAAAAGCAAGCAGGCGACGCGCTAGTTGACGCTCCCCTGCGCGTGGAGATCGAAGGCGGTCAGCAATCATCAACAGGCTGTGTGGCTGACGGGCTTCGAAGAATGCCCACACCAGATCTTCGACGTCCACGTTCACGTTTGTCGCGGCGCGAGCGAAGATCAGCTCCACCACCTTCGGCAACACGTCTCTGTCTCCGAACGTGACCGTCAAGAGCGAAGCCGTCGCGTCCAGCACGTGGCCATACTGAGGATCCGATGCGAGCTGCGGGACGCCGGTTTCCAGCATCCACCTCAACACGGAGTGAACCATTTGCACGTGGTCGGCTATCGATAGGCGGTAGGAAACAGCAGGCGAATCCCCCTCACCCGACAGAATGTCCCTGACAAGCTCCATTGCGATTCGGTTGCGCTCGTTCAGTCTGCCAGGGAGGGCCAGATTCTCCACATCATCCCGAAGGACAAACAGAGAGGGGAACTGCAAGTCTTCATGATTGAGTGCGTCAGTCGCATCTTCTGCGTCACGAGCGGCGGAGTCGCGAAAGAGCTTCTTCAGCGCTTCAACGCCATCATCCTGCCTGACTTGATCCAGACGGGCTGTTCTGTGCTCGTGCTTGTCTGCTGTCGCCACGCTGCCCTCCCTCTCGCCTGCTGCCGCGCCACTTCTTCTCACCGGCGCCGACCGGGAAGCTCCGTGATGCTGTGAGTCTCGGCGCAGGTACGATGACTACCGACACGGGCGTCGAATGACGGCCCGTTCGTCGTTTTGGCGACTCAACGGTGACCGTATTATACGCGTTCTCCACCCGTTGACAAGCCCACCCGGCCAAACTCGGCGCCGATCCGCCGTGTTCAGTTCGGCGGGTGAAGGGGGACCATCGGGCTACCAGGCAGCGACCCCTGTCGCGGGGGACGGCAAGAGGTTCGCGCCTCACCCGAGGCGCGTCGGGATGGGTCTGGCGAAGGGGTCAGCCCTTACTCAGGCTAGTCCGCGGTAGGCGGCTCGATCCTGATGCCGGGGTCGTTGAGGTCCTTGATCTCCATGAAGAAGCTGAGGCTCATCTCGTTGCCTTCTTCGTCCTCGCCGCGGACCTCGGCCTCCATGCGGACCGGCCAGTTGCCGTCTTTGGCCACCCACAGATCGTAGGTGATCTCTTCCGGCATGCCCTCCAGGTCCCACATCTCCCCCATGTCCTCGCCGAGGAGATCGGCCAGGCGCGTGATCTCGGCCTCGTCCAGGTGGTAGTGAAGGGTGTCGACGCCGTTCATTGTCTCCTCATCGGCTCCCAGGCCGGTCAACTCGGGAATGGAGAAGCCCTCGCAGATGTCCGAGGTGAAGCTCATGTCTCCGCCCTCACCGGCCGTTTCCTGCCACTCTGGGTCGTCGGCCAGCTTGGTCCACTCCTGGTCGCCGATGGTGATGGTCGTCACCTCGAAGTCACCGAGCTTCATCCGCGCCTCGCTCCGGTCCGGAGCGACGAAGGTGCCCTCCACGCTCATGTCCGTGAAGCCGGTGAGCAGGGCGCCCATCAAGGGGGCCAGCGCCTCGCCGAACTCATCGAAGCCGTCGCCGGTGATGTCCGCCTCGCTGGTCGGCTGCGCCTCCTCAGGCCGGTCGATCCCCTCGAACTCCTCCAGTGCCTCCTCGAGGCCCGGGACGTCCATCTTCATGCCCATGGCGAAGCGGTAGCTCGTGATGTCTCCTGGGACCTGGCACGGGGAGTCGGCCAACGAACCGGTCGCCGTCTTGGCGGGGGACGGAGCCGGCGTCGGCTGTTCGGTGGGTTCGTCGTCCCCTCCGCCGCAAGCGGCGAACAACAGGCCCAGCAGCGCGATGAGTGCGAGTAGTCGAAGTCTCATGTCGGTCCTCCCCGTGGCCCCGGCGGTCGACGGTGACCGCGGCCGGTCTGTGCCGGCCTCGTCCGGGCCACCTCGGCTTCTATGGGGATCATCGGTCGGGCGGCCGCCGTCAGCAGCGCCCGCCGCGTCTTGGTTGCCTTGACAGGGTGGGGGGAGAGGAGCTCTTGGCTCTCCTGGCGACCCCGACGAGCATGGGGCCGGGCACAACCAGGGCATGTCGAGTCAAGTCAACGATCTCAAAGCCTGCTTCGGTGATGGCCTCGCCCGTGCGCCGGTTGAGGCGGCAGCCGCCGTCCAGCCATCGGGTGACGGGCGTCACCGCGTCTTGGAGCAGCCCGCGCAGGCCGCCGTCGTAGCGGACATGCTCGATGAACCGAAGGGTGCCGCCGGGCTTCAGCACCCGTCTTGCCTCGGAGAGGGCGCGGGCCGGATCCCGCACGCTGCAGAGTACCAGGATGCTCACAGCATGGTCGAAGCTGGCCTCCTCGAAGGGCAGGTTCTCGGCGGCGTGCTGGCGCAGCTCGATGTGAGTCAGCCCCATCTCCTCCAGGCGGCTCCGGGCCCGCGCCAGCATGAACGGGTCCGGCTCCGTGGCCACCACCTCCTGCGCCTTCTCGTAGTACGGGAAGCTGTAGCCGGAGCCCGCGCCGATCTCCAGCACGCGCCCTTCCGCCCCTCCAGCGATGTACGCGCGGTGGCGGCTCACCCACTTCTCGCCGCCGCTGTTGAGGAGGTCATACACGGCGGAGTGCCACCGGCGCCCCTTGAACACATGACTGGATTCGCTGGCCAACGTGTTGACTCCCGCCCTCCAATCGCCACCGCCTGCCCTGCGTCAAATGGCAGCAGTGGCTTCTCCTACCGGAAGAGGTCTCTGTCGGGGTCGCGGACCAGGTCGCGGCCGCGGCCGCAGCCGGTCTCGAAGCGGTAGCCGCGGATGAGCGTCGCGGGGATGCGCTCCAGCTTGCCCGCCACCAGTTCGGCGGCGGCGGCGAGCTCGTCGGCGACGGCGACCTGAGTGACACGCAGCTCGTAGCCGTAGGGGTCCTGCTGGCCGGAGTAGTTCTTGAGGGCCACGAGGCCGGCCACGCCGATCGCCACCTCGTCGCTGCCCTCGCGCCAGGGCCTGCCGAACGTGTCAGAGATGATGACTGCCACCCGCGCGTTGGCCCGCTCCTCGACAGCGCGGCGCAGCGCCTCGGCCGAGCTGTCGGGGTCCTCGGGCAGGAGCGTGAGAAGGCCCGGGCCGCCGGCGTTCGAGGCGTCGACGCCGGCGTTGGCGCAGATGAAGCCGTGGTGCGTCTCGGCGATGATGATGCCGCGGTCCATGCGCACGATCCGGCGGCTCTCGCGCAGCACCACCTCTACGTGCCGGGCGTTCTTGCCGGTCTCCTCCGCCACTTGCCGCGCAAAGCTCGACGGCTCGACGGTTGGCAGGCTCACGACCCGGCCCTCCGCCTTCGACACCACCTTCTGGGTCACGACCAGAATGTCGCCGTCGACGGGGGGCGTGTCCTGGCGATGGGCGGCGTCCAGGATGAGGGCCGCCAGGTCGTCGCCCGAATGTACTTCGGGGATACCGGCAACGCCGATGATGCGGACTTCGGGGGTCAAGAGGGGCTCCGGGTCGGCCGACCGCTCTCCAGTCCGACGATGCGGACACCGGTCTCGGCCTTGTGGAGGCGGTTCAGGTTGAGGAGGAGAACGGTCAGCACCTCGACATAGCGGGCGTTGCTCAGTCTCCCGCCATCGACGGCGCGGAGGCCGGGGATCTTCTCAGCCAGGGCCATGGCCGTCGCCTTGGCCTCCGGGTCATCACCGCAGACCAGGACGTCGCCCTCGAGCGTCGTGCCCTCCTCCTGGAGCTTGTGCGCGCTGAGGGTGTGGAAGGCGGCAGCCAGTCGAGAGCGGGGCAGGAGCCGCTGCGCTTCCTCGGCGGCGGAGCCCTCCTCCACCGGAACGGGGCGGGCCCGCCCCTTCTCGAAGGCCAGCGGCACAACCGTGTCGACCACGATCTTCCCTTCGAGAGCGTCGGCCAGCTCGGCGAGCGTGGGCCGCTGCCCGGCGTAGGGCACCGTGATGAAGACCACGTCGGCGTCGGCCACGGCGTCTCGATTGAGGGCGCCGCGGACACGGGCCGAAGGCGAGCGCTCTCGGACCCAGGCGGCGGCGTCCTCGGCGCGGTCCGGCTTGCGGGAGCCGATGACGACCTCCTCGCCGGCCACGGCCAGGCGAAAGGCCAGCCCCAGTCCCTCGGGTCCGGTGCCCCCAATGAAGGCGATCATGGGCGAATAGAATCCGTCATGCTCAGAAGTGGGCTAAGCCTAGCAAGCGCCCTGGGCGGCGTCAAGGAGACACCGCGCCGGCGACGCGCAGGACCTCGCGGGCCAGCGACTCGCGCTCGGCGGGGCCGGTCATGACGGTGTTGGTGACGACAGGCCGCATCCCCAGCGCCGCCACGTCGTCCGCCTGCGCCGTGTCCTGTTCGTCCAGCACGAAGGCCTGGGCGAAAGGGGCGTAGAGTCGGGCCACGCCGCGCGCGCTCACCTCGTGGCCGAGCCCGGAGAGCATCCCGTCGGCAGGCGGCTGGAAGACCCGTCCCGCGACGACGGGACTGACTGCCACGACCGGCGCCGAGGCGGACCGTACGGCTTCGCGGACGCCGAGCAGCGACAAGATGGGCTCGATACTGCCGATGGGGTTGCTGGGCGCTACCACGATGACCTCCGCCCCGGCCAGGGCCTCCAGCACGCCCGGCGCCGGCCGAGCCTGCTCGACACCCTGGAATCGCACCGCTCGCACGCGGTCGCGGGCGCCCCGTTTCACAAGATACTCCTGAAAGCTGAGAGTACCGGCGTCGGTCTCGACTATCGTGGGCACGCGATCGTCGGTCATGGGGAGCAGGCGGACCTGTACACCCAGCCGCCGGGCGATGTCGGCCGCCGCCTGGCTCAGGGTCCCGCCCCGGCGCAGGAGGGCCGTGCGGTGGACGTGGGTCGCCAGGTCGCGGTCCCCGAGGCCAAACCAAGTCTCGCCGCCGAGCCGGGCCAGCGCCTCCAGACAGTGGAACGTGTCGCCCTGGTAGCCCCAGCCGCGGCTCTCGTCGACGAGGCCGGCCAGGGCGTAGGTGACGATGTCCAGATCGGGGCACACGTAGAGGCCGAAGAACTCCTCGTCGTCGCCCGTGTTGACGATGGCCGTCACCTGCTCCGGCCTGACGACCTGCACCAGGCCTCGCAGGAAGCGCGAGCCGCCGACGCCGCCGGAGAGGACGGTTATCAAGCCCCGCATCGGTCATTCCCCCGCGTGGCCGGGAGAGGCCAGGGGGCCTGGCGGACGCGCTGAAACCTGCTACCGGACATCGAGGAACACCGGGTTGGACCAGGCGAAGCGGTAGGGGCCGTCGGGCCGCTCCTGAGACGTGACTTCGACGCGGTAGTAGCCGTCTGCCGTCACACCGCCGTCGATCAGGGTGTCTTCGTAGGCAGGCTGCATGGGGCTGATCGTCCGCCAGACCTCGCCGTTCTTGATGACGTCTATCTTGACCAGTATGGCATTCGGGCTCTCGGAGTTGGCGCAGAGCCTGAGATTGGCCGACCTGTCACCGGTGGCAGCACGGACGGTGCCGCCCATGAGCTCCCCATTGACTTCGAAGGCGAGCGACGGCCCGGTGGTGGCGAAGCCGCGCCCCGCCTGGATGGCCTCGTAGACCGCTTCTGGGGTCAGCTCCGTCACGTAGAGGCCGTTCTTCGCCACGCCGACATTCGAGTCGGGGTCGCCGGTGTTGTGGGCGTCGCTGTTGGCGACACCGAAGATGGGCCTGTCGACCCGCCCCTCCACGTAGGCCATGAGAAGCTCATCCCACGAGTTCAGGGGCGCCTCGGGCGAGCCCAGCCACTGGCCGACGCCCGTCAGCAACTTGGTGGCGGAGTGGACGCCGAGCCTAAGGGGAAGCGATTGACCGCCGAAGGACGCCTGCGTATTCAGGTCTCTCTCGCCGTAGAGGCCGAGGTCGCTCAGCGTCTTCGCGAACGCGAGCGCCTCTGTGTCGTCGTAGCCCAGCAGCCTGGCGTAGCGGAAGATGTCGTCGATGTGGCTCTGGTTGTAGACCTCAATCCCGTCCACGCCGTACTCGAGCCGGGTGGAGCCCGATGTGTGGCAGTGGATCGCGATTCCCCCGTTGGAGTGAATGTAGGCGGCCCATTTTGCCAGGGTGTCCGCATACATGGGACCGGTGCCCGCCGGGTTGGGCGGATCGGGCCACGCCTCCTCAGGGCAGAGCTCGCTGGCGTCGTCGCCTACAAAGGGCGCCGCGACGTTGAAGCCGAGCATGTGCGAGCGGTTGAAGATGCCCTCGCTGCCGGTGATCTCAAAGCCCAGCAGGGCGAGGAAGGTGCCAGGATCCGACGCCGCAGCGGTCTCGGCAACCAGCGCCTTCCATTTCGCCCTCGTCAGGTTTCCGCAGTGGTCGGTGATGATGACGGCGTTGAGGCCACGGCGAAGTGCCGTCGCCTTGATGTCTTCCACCGAGCCCGTGCCGTCAGAGTGAGTTGTGTGAATGTGGCCATCGTAGTAGATCAACGAATACGGCACAGCATCAAGCCCTCAATGTCAGCCCAGGGCGGCCTGACCGGCACGTCTCTGGTGGGTCTTCTGCCGCCAGAGTTGGATCGGACCCCAGCCTCAAGGCTGGGGAATGAGAAGGCGAATCTATGCCCCCGCCTTCAGGCGGGGGTCGAGAACCCGCCAACGACATGCCAGGCACAGGGCAACCCCTCATTTGCGCCGGACGATCGTGCATAATAGAATACACTGCTGCTCGTTCAGGCAAGTCCTGCCAGCAGGTAGGCTCGAATCTCACCCCGAATCAGGATCCCCGAATGCCAAAGCCCCCGGGCGCCGACACCAGCGAAGCCCCCTCTCCCGCGGGCTGGCACGTCTCCATCGACAGGCTGACACATGTCTTCGACCGGGGCAATCGGCCCCTGACGGCCCTCCGCGACGCGAGCCTCCGCGTCGGATGGGGGGAGTTCGTTTCCGTCATCGGGCCCAGCGGCTGCGGCAAGTCCACCCTCCTCCGTCTCACCGGCGGGCTCCTGCAGCCGACGGCAGGCCGGGTGGAGGTCGCCGGCGCCACTCCGGCGGAGGCGCAGCGGCGCAAGGCCATCGGCTATGCCTTCCAGGATGCCTCGCTCCTGCCGTGGCGGACGGTTCTCGCCAATGTCGCCCTTCCATTGGAGGTGAACCGGCGGGAAGCGCGTCGCCGGGACCCCCGCGAGCTGCTGGACCTGGTCGGACTGCGCGAGTTCGAGAGCTACTACCCACGAGAGCTATCGGGCGGGATGCAGCAGCGGGTGGCACTGGCGCGGGCGCTGGTCTTCGAGCCCTCCCTCCTGCTCATGGACGAGCCCTTCGGCGCACTGGACGAACTCACGCGCCGCGCTATGCGCTACGAGCTGCTGCGCATCTGGCAGGCAGGCAACGGGGCGACCGCACGCAAGACTGTCGTCTTCGTCACCCACAGCATCCCCGAGGCCATCACCCTCTCTGATCGCGTGGTGGTGATGTCGGGGGCGCCGGGGACGGTACGCGCCGTCATCGATGTCGACTTGCCACGGCCTCGAGACGAGGACATGGAGACGCAGCCCGCCTTCCTGGACTACGTGGTCCGCCTGCGCCGGCTGCTGGGGGTGGTCTGACAGTGGAAAGGCCCGCCGCTGGCCAGGAAGCACTGGCTCGCCCCGACGTAACCCGCCAGCCTGCTCTGCCCGCCGAGGAAGGGGCGGCGCAGGGCCTGGCGCCCGCTACCGTTCGAGCGGTGCGCGTGGCCCGGACTGTCCTCGCCGATCTACTGCCGCCCGCTGCCGCCCTGCTGGTCGCCGCTGGCGTCTGGGAGGCCTGGGTGCGCCTGCGCGACGTGCCGGAGTACCTTGTGCCGGCGCCGTCGGCGGTCGTGGCGCGCATGGCCGAAGACCCAACCTTCTTCGCCCGCGAGGGCATGATAACGCTCCAGGGGGCGCTGGCCGGCTTCGCGCTGGGGTCGGGGATTGCCATCGCCCTGGCCGCAGCAATGGCCCACTCCAGGCTCCTGGAGAAGAGCATCTTCCCCCTGGCCATACTGGTGAAGGTCACGCCCATCGTGGCCATCGCGCCGCTCCTGGCCATCTGGTTCGGCTTCGGGCTCATGCCGAAGGTCTTCATCGCCGCCCTCATCGTCTTCTTCCCCGTGATGGTCAACGGTCTGCTCGGCTTTCGCTCCGTGAACCCCGGCGCGCTGGAGCTGCTGCAATCGCTGGCGGCCTCGCGACTGGAGGTGTTCCTCAAGCTGCGCGTGCCGAGCGCCCTCCCCTTGCTCTTCGCCGCCTTCAAGGTCTCGATTCCGCTCAGCGTTATCGGCGCCGTGGTAGCCGAGTGGTTCAGCGGCGACCGCGGTCTGGGGCGGGTCATCCAGGTGGCGAACAACAACCTGGACCTGGACACGGCCTTTGGGGCCGTATTCTCGCTGGCCATCCTGGGAATCGGGCTCTATCTGCTGACGGCTATCCTGGAGCGGCGCCTCCTCTTCTGGCACGAGTCGGCGACAGGGGTGTGATGGCCGCTCTGGAGACAAGCTAGAGCACGACGCAGGCCTGACGAATGAAGGAGGCACAGATGCGCTCACCTCGCCTGACCGGCACACGGCTGCTTCTGATGGCGGCCTTGCTCGCCGTGACCACTCTCTTCCTGATGGCCTGCGACGGGGACGACGATGGGGCGGCTACCCCTACGGCCGGAGGCACCCCAACGGAGACCACGAAGGTCACATTCATGGCCGGCTACAAGCCCCAAGCCAACCTGCCCTTCGTTGGTGTCTACGTGGCTCAGGAGAAGGGCTTCTTTGAAGAGCAGGCCCTGGAGGTGGAGATCCAGCACTCGGACGGCTCTCAGCACGTGCAACTGCTGGCGACGGGCAAGATCCAGTTCGCCACCGGCGACGCCGCCCAGGTGCTGCGACGCCGCGCGGAGACCGATATCCCCATCGTCGCCGTCGCTCTCGTCGGGCAGACGGGCCAGCAAGGTTGGGTGGCCCTGGCCGACTCCGGCATCGAGGCTCCGACCGACTGGGTCGGCAAGACGGTCGGCTTCCGTGACACCATCCCGCCCGACTTCTACGCCATCCTGGACGCCAACAACATCGACCCCAACACCGTGAAGACAGTGAACATAGGCTTTCAGCCGCCCACTCTTCTGCTCGAGGGGAGGGTGGACGTCTACCCTGTCTTCCTCTCCAACGAGCCGGACACCATCCGCCGCCAGGGCAAGGAGGTGACGGTGTTCCGGGCCGCCGACTACGGTGTTCCTACCCTGGGCCTCACCTACATCTCAAATGAGGACTTCATCGCGAGCAACCCAGAGGCCGTGGAGCGATTCGTGAAGGCGGCCCTGCGCGGCATCCAGTACGCCATCGACAACCCCGAGGAGGCCGTCGAGATCGTGCTCAAGTACGCACCGCAGGAGGACGCTGAGCACCAGCGCTTCATGCTGGACACGGAGATCGAAGGTGCCCAGAGCGACCTGACAGAGCAGAACGGTCTGGGCTGGCAGACCGAGGAGCAGTGGCAGGGCCTGGCTGACACGCTTCTGGAGTACGAGGCTCTGGAGAAGGCCGTGGACGTGAACGAGGCCTTCACCAATGAGTTCGTCGAGCAGGCGTACGAGGGCGGCGAGCTCATCTGGCCCTAGACGCCACGGGTCTGAACGCAATCGGGCCGCCCCGTCTTGGGACGGCCCGATCTGTTTCGGGGTGTCTGGCCTACTCCCGGCGGATCATCTTCCGGACGGCCTCCTCCATCTCGGGCGTCCGCTCGATCTGGTGGACCTCCTTGCCGTGCTGGAAGGCCATGTCCAGCAGTTCGTCTTCGGTGTCGGCGCGGCCCTCCCAGTCACAGTCCGCACCAGTCTCGCGACATCTGAGCACCATGGCGATCTCCCTTCCTTGCTTTGCATCCTACTTGGCTTATAAAGCAATCTTAGTTCCATCTCCCGTCCCGTGTCAAGCGCTCGGGAAGCCACCGCCCCAGTGGTCGCCCTGTTGACAGGCGCAGGCCATGGGGTATAGTGGCCTCGCTCTGCCGCGCAATGAGTTGGTGACAGAGGAGGGCGATCATGGACTTCGAGCAGATCATCTACGAGAAGGACGGGGGGGTTGCCACGATCACGCTCAACCGCCCGGAGCGCATGAACGCCTTCACCGCGCAGATGATCGAGGAGTGGGCCCGGGCCCTCGTGGAGGCCCGCACGGACCCGGAGGTGCGGGCGGTCATCGTCACCGGGGCGGGACGTGGCTTCTGCGCTGGTGTCGACCTGAGGGGCGATTCGGCTCTGGTCAAGACCACCGCGGGGCGACCGTCATCTCCCGCCGAGCGCCGCAACTTGCTGCGGGACAGCGTCCACGCCGTACCCCGTGCGGTGGGGCTTCTGGACAAGCCGTACGTCGCGGCCGTCAACGGGCCCGCCGTTGGTGCCGGCATGGACATGGCCAGTATGTGCGACATCCGCATCGCCTCGGAGACGGCCCGCTTCTCGATGGCCTACGTGCGGATTGGGTTAGTCCCCGGGGACGGCGGCTGCTACTTCCTCCCGCGCATCGTGGGGCTGGCCAAGGCGCTGGAACTCATCTGGACGGGCGACTTCATCGACGCCAAGGAGGCCCTCCGCCTCGGCTACGTCAGCCAGGTTGTGCCGCCCGACGAGCTGATGCCGACGGTCAAGGCGTTCGCAAGGCGCCTGGCCGATGGCCCGGCGGTGGCCATCCAGTTGGCCAAGCGGCTGGTCTACCGGGGGCTGGAGGCCAGCCTGCGCGAGGCGCTGGAGGAGGCCGATCAGGCCATGGCCATCGCCCAGTCCACGGAGGACGCCCGCGAGGGCCCGCGGGCCTACGTCGAGAAGAGGCCGCCTAAGTTCAAGGGCAGGTAAGACGGAGCCACGAGGGGTTGTCCACGATAGGGCCATGTCGGAAGTCACCGCGCACAGGATGTGCGCGGCTTGGCAGGCGAGGGGTCGCCGCGGCTAGGCCGTAGGACCAAGCCGCGGACTTCCAGTCCGCGGTGGGCACTTCGCGAGTGAGGGGGAAGACACGGACGAACTGATCTACGCCTCAGCCGCGACGCTGGCCACGGCCATCCGCGAGCGGAAGGTGTCGTCGCTCGAGGTGGTTGAGGCCTGCCTGCGACGGATCGAAGAGGTCAATCCCCGGCTGAACGCTGTCGTGCAGGTGACGGCGGACTCGGCTCGCGCCCAAGCCCGCGAGGCCGATGCCGCTCTGGCGCGCGGCGAGGTCAAAGGGCCGCTGCACGGCGTTCCCTTCACCGTCAAGGATTGGCTGGAGGCGGCAGGCGTTATCTGCGCGGCGGGATTCCAGGAGCGGGCCGACTTCGTGCCGAAGGAGGACGCGACCGTCGTGGCGCGGATGCGCGCGGCCGGTGCGATCATGCTGGGCAAGACCAACGTCCTGTTCATGAACCCTACCGGCGGCGACCCGGCCGGCAATCCGGTTCACGGCCGCACGAACAACCCCTACGATGTGTCGCGCTCGCCGGGCTACAGTAGTGCCGGCGAGGCCGCCATCATAGCCGCAGGCGGGTCGCCGCTCGGTCTGGGCAGCGACTCAGGCGGCAGCATCCGGATGCCGGCCCACTGCTGCGGCATCGCGGGGCTGAGGCCGACCACGGGACGGGTGCCCAACACCGGCCATTTCCCGCGCATCGGTGCCCTCAGCGATCCGCGGACGCAGATCGGGCCGCTGTCCCGCTTCATCGAAGACCTGGCGCTCACTCTGCCGATCATCTCCGGCGTCGACTGGCGCGACCCAGGAGTGATCCCGATGCCGCTGGGTGACCCAGGCGCCGTCCAGCTCCAGGGTCTGCGAGTGGCGTTCTACACCGACGACGGCATCGCGTCCCCCACGCCCGAGACGGTTGCGACGGTGAAGGCTGCAGCCGGCGCGTTGGCTGACGCAGGCCTCGCGGTGGAGGAGGCGCGGCCCAGACGAATCGAGGAGACGTACGAGATCACGCTCGGCTACTGGCGGCGATCGCAGATGACGGGCGAGGAGATCGATCGCTCCCTGTTCCAGTGGGACCGGTTCCGGCGCGCCATGCTCTCGTTCATGGAGGGCTACGACGCTGTCCTCTGTCCTGTCTGCGAGCGCCCAGCCGTCCCTCACGAAGCGACGGGCGATCGCGATGCGCGCGACATCAGCTACACCTTGACCTACAGCCTGACCGGGTGGCCTTGCGTCGCCGTGCGCGCCGGCACCTCGCCGGAGGGCCTGCCCATCGGCGTCCAGGTTGTCGCCGGCCCCTGGCGTGAGGACGTGGCCCTGGCCGTGGCCCAGCACATCGAGACGGCCCTGGGCGGCTGGGGGCGGCCGCCGGAGTCCAAGGGACGGGAGCCTAGAGCTTGATGTGTATGTCGCCGCCCATGCGCTTGACACTTCGCTTCAGGTCATCCATCGCTCGGTCGATCTTTCGGGGGTCATCTCCTGTGAACTTGACGGGGAAGCTCTTCCCACACGACGAGCAACGAACCCGGCGGGTAGACAGCGCTCGGCCCATGTTTATCCGAACTTGGCGACCGCACCCAGGGCAGCTAGCGTTGAAGTCCAACTTGTCGGTCAACGTCCCCATTGTGGCACCTCCCTCCGCACCTAGGACAAACGTTTCACCTACATTAGCACATCTGGTCGCTCACTTCAATCGTCGCATTGCGTGGCGAACCTCCTGGATGAGAAGACAGGTGCCCTCCCGTCTTGGTCCGCCCCGCAGTCGGGCTCGGTGAGGAGGCCGCCATGGACTTCCGCTTCAGCCCCGATCATGAGGCCTTTCGACGGGAGGTGCGCGACTTCCTGAGGGCCGAGCTGCCCTCCGACTGGGGCGGCCGTAACGACCGCGAGGACATGTCGCCGGAGGAGGCGGAGTTCGCCCGCGGGTTCGTCAAGAAGCTGGCCGGGAAGGGCTGGCTGACCATGGCCTGGCCCCAGGAGTACGGCGGCATGGGCGCCGACGCCCTCCGGCAGCTCGTCTACAACGAGGAGACGTCCTACCATCGGGCGCCCGGCGCCGGGAATCCCGGAACGAATCTGGTGGGCCCCACCATCATCGTGCACGGCACCGAGGGGCAGAAGCGCCGCTTCCTCTCGGCTATCGCGCGGGCCGAGGAGACGTGGTGCCAGGGCTTCTCCGAGCCCGGCGCCGGCTCCGACCTGGCCTCGCTGTCGACCTCGGCCGTGGCGGACGGCGACGAGTTCGTCCTCAACGGCCAGAAGACCTGGACCTCCGGCGCCCACCACGCCGACTGGTGCATCGTCCTCGCCCGCACCGACCGGGAGGTGCCCAAGCACAAGGGCATCAGTTGCTTTCTCATGGACATGCGGCTGCCCGGCATCACGATCCGGCCCCTCGTCAATATGCTGGGCTCCGGCGCCTTCAGCGAGGTCTTCATGGACGCCGTGCGCGTTCCCCGCGATTGCCTGGTGGGCGAACTGAACCGCGGCTGGTACGTCGCCACGACGACGCTGGACTTCGAGCGCTCCGGCATCCAGCGCGTCATGTACGCCCTGCGCACCTATGAGGACGTGGTCCGCTACGCCGCCGAGACGAAGACCGACGGCGGCACCCTGCTCGACCGGCCGCCGGTCCGGCACAAGCTGGCCGAGCTGAGCATCGAGTTTCGGGTGGGGCGGCTACTGGCCTATCGAGTGGCCTGGATGCAGAGCCAGGGCCTCATCCCCAACTACGAGGCCTCCATATCGAAGCTCTACGGAACCGAGCTCCTGACGCGACTGGGGGCGGCGGGCGTCAACCTGCCGGGCCTGCGCGGCCAGTTGCGGCCGGAGTCGAAGTGGGCGCCGCTGTCCGGCCGGCTGGAGCGCTACTACCTGGCCTCGATGTCGTACACGATCGCCGCCGGCACCAGCGAGGTGCAGCGGAACATCATCGCCATGCGGGGCCTCGGCCTGCCAAGGGGGTAGCGCAGCTTCGCCGGTGGGGCGACCCGTTCGTGGCCTAGTCCCAGATGTCGAGGACCTTGCGCATGGTCTGCTCAAACTCCTCGTCGTCGAGCTGGCGGCGCAGCCCGACGATG
The DNA here is from genome assembly GCA_034420175.1 of Dehalococcoidia bacterium. Classification (GTDB taxonomy): domain Bacteria; phylum Chloroflexota; class Dehalococcoidia; order DSTF01; family JALHUB01; genus DAOULP01. Next base: position 52,193 of record DAOULP010000225.1, read on the forward strand.
GCCGCCTCTTCGCCCACCGCGTAGCGCAGCTTCGGCTGGTCCGTGTGGACCGCGTCGTAGATCGCCTCCGCCACCACCTGGGGATCGCCCGGCTCGCCGCCCCCCGGCAGCTTCTTCAGAGCCTCTGTGAACCGGAGCCCGTACTCAAGGTGTGGCGAGCCCTCCGCGAACCGGAGCTCTTCTCTTTCTCTCGCCACCCGGTATCCCCTGGTATCGAAGCCGCCCGGCTCGATAATGGCGACCCGAATGCCGAACGGATGGCACTCGAAGTAGAGGGCCTCGCTGGCCGCCTCCAGCGCGTGCTTGCTGGCGGCATAGATGCCGTTGTAGGGCTCCGCGACGACTCCGGCGATGGATGACACGTTGACAATCGTGCCTGACCGCTGCTCCCGCATCGTGGGCAGAACGGCCTGGATCAGGCGGAGCGGGCCAAAGACGTTGGTCTCGAAGATCTCCCTCGCCTCGTGAAGATCCGCGTCCTCGATAGGGCCGTGAAAGCCGACGCCGGCGTTGTTCACTAGCACGTCGATTCGCCCTGCGGAGGCGAGGACGTCTGCCACCGCCCTCCGGACCGAGGCTCCGTCCGTGATGTCGAGCTGCACCACCTCGATGTGTAGATTCTGGTTGTCCGCTGCCCGCTCCAACTCACCGGCTATCGAGGTGTCCCGCATGCTCGCAAAGACGGTATGCCCCCTGCGGCTGAAGTGGAGGGCCGTCAGCAGCCCGATGCCTCGACTGCAACCTGTTATCAGCACGACTGCCACTTGTACTACCCCCTTCTGGGTCGCCTTGCCTGATGCGCGGTGCCCATCCTCGGTGCCAGAAGCCCCTCCGAGCCTGCCGTCTTTCCCTCTTTGCCGGAGGTCTCCGAGTCTGGTAGAATCCGAACAGGGAACAGGGCGCCCCTGACTCGGAACAACGCTAGCAGGGGCAAGCCTGTTTTGTCAAGGGTACGATCGTACCCTTTTGAGAACAGGGCTTTTAGATGACCCTTGCCGAACGAGTCAGACGGAGGATGGACGAGAAGGGGTGGACCCTGGCCGAGCTGTCACGGTCCTCCGGTGTCGCCAAAGGCTACCTTTGGGCTCTTGTTGAGGGTGAGGCGACACGGCCCTCTGCAGAGACGCTCTACAACATCGCCACAGCCCTGGGGACCTCGATGGTTGACCTTCTTGGCAAGCCACCGTCGCCGCCTACCAAGGCACAGACCAGAATCCCCGCTGAGCTTCAGCGGGTGGCCGGGGACTTGGGTCTCCCTGAGGAAGATGTCAGAATGCTGGCTTCCATACGCTTCCGCAACGAGAGGCCGAAGACGGAGGAGGGTTGGAGGTTCCTTTACGAGTCTATCCGGAGGAGCATAAGGGAGTAGCAGCGGTGCATCACCGGGAACGCCGCAGCCGGGACCCGGCCCGGGGCCCCTGCCCTGACTCGTGCGACCGCCGCACTGGTGAGACTAATCCGTCGCCAAGACAACGATTCTGAGGTCGGCCACATGGCGAGCGAATCGGTCCCTGTCGTCCGCGGCCTCTACGTAATCGTCGATCCCGAGCAGACGCGGGGCCGCGACGCCGTCGAGGTGACGCGCCAGGCCCTCGACGGCGGTGCCTCCATCATCCAGTGGCGCGACAAGGCCCGTGACAAGGGACAGCAGCTTCCGCAGTTGCGGGCCGTCGGCGACCTCTGCCGCCGGCACGGGGCCCTCCTCCTCGTCAACGACCACGCCGACCTCGCCCTCGTCGCCCAGGCCGATGGCGTCCACCTGGGCCAGAAGGACCTGCCGCCCGCCGGCGTCCGCGCTTTCGTGCCGCCGGCCTTCATCATCGGGGTGTCCACGAACAACGTGGAGGAGGCGCGCCGCGCTCAGGCCGACGGCGCCTCCTACGTGGCGGTGGGCGCACTCTTCGCCACGGGCTCGAAGAGTGACACGCGGCCGGCCAGCCCCGAGCGGCTGCGGGAGGTGAAGCAGGCGGTGTCGCTGCCGGTGGTGGGCATCGGTGGGATAGACGAGGGCAACATCGACGAGGTGCTGGCGGCGGGCGCCGATGCTGTCGCCGTGATCAGCGCCGTCACCGGCGCCGGCGACGTGCGGGAGGCGGCGGCGAGGCTGGCCGCCCATTTCAGGAGCGAAACCGGGACCTAGAGATTCAATTGTGGCGGCAGTCCGGAGGATGCCTGTCTAATGTCTCCGCCGATTCTCTTCGAATCGACCACCGTGATAGATGATAGGCCTCGGAACTCGTTCGTGGCAGTGTCGACGATCGGGCTGCTCGGGCGTCGGGAGGTACCACGAAGGCTTCTTGTGAGTAGCCCGTCCCCCATTTCTGGCGAATCGAAATCCCAGGGGTTCCAACATCGGAGAGAACTCCTCTCCCGCAACGATCCAGAAGCACCCACCCTCCAGAGTCTTGTCTACGATATCCAGATTGTATTGACCCGCCAGTTGCATCGCCTGGCTCATTTGAACTGCTTGCTCCATGGTATGGACTCCTGCGCGTGCTGAAGCGGCCTACAACGCCAGGTGCGGCAAACGGTGACATGGTTCCGCTCGTGGCTTCAATGCACGTGCTCTTCACGTTATTAATCGGTCACCCTGCGGGTGTTCCACAGCCGAACACAGCTAGGCCCCTGGAACCGGGCGGGGCTGAAGATCTGCGAGCACCCGCAGTCAGCTCTGAGGGTTGAAACCCTCAGCTTCCAAGAAGCTGCGGATTTCAATCCGCAGGGTTGTCTTCCTTTATCGGATGGCTGAAGGTCGGCCCCTACGAGGTTTGTTTCCGGTCCCTGTTGGCTTGGGCGGTGGCGAACCGGGCCGGGCTGAACGGGGACAGCCCCTCGGCCTCCTTGCCGTCTAGCAGGGAGCGGGCCATGAGCTGGCCGGTGATGGGCGAGAGGAGTATGCCGTTTCGGAAGTGGCCTGAGGCCACCCAGAGGCCCTCCCACCCCGGCACGGCGCCCAGGATGGGCAGGTTGTCAGGGGAGCCGGGGCGGAAGGCCGCCCAGGCGTCGACGTGATTGGCGTAGCTCAGGGCGGGCACCAGCGTGTTCCCCATCCTTCGCAGGGAGGCTAGCCCCCGCGCCGTCGTGCGCTTTCGATACCCCACGTCCTCCACGGTAGCCCCGACGAAGACGAAGCCGTTGGGCTTGGGAACCACGTAGCCCGTCGGGCCCCAGACCAAGTGGCGCACGGGCGGTGGGCCGCCGCCCAGGGCCAGCATCTGCCCTCGTATCGGCCTTACGGGCAGCGAGACGCCCAGAGCCGCCCCTAGGCGATTCGTCCAGGGCCCGGCCGCCAGGACCACGCTGTCCGCCGAAAGGGTCTCGTTGGCCAGGCGCACGCCGGTCACCCGATGGCCGCGGCGCGCGAGGCCGGCGACGGCCGTCTCTTGGCGGATGACGGCTCCTCGGGCCTCGGCGGCGCGGGCGAATCCCTGCACGAGCCGCGTCGGGTTCACCTGGTGCTCCAGCGGCGAGTAGATCGCGGCGCGCACGCGAGGGCTGAGCAAGGGCTCCAGGCCGCGCGCAGCCTCACCGTCGATGAGACGAACTCCCATCCCTGTGGTCTGCTGCCACTCGATCCGGGACCGGAGCTCGGCCTCCTCGGCTTCGGAGAGGGCGACGCGCAGGAGGCCTGAGGTCACGTACTCGATGTCGACGCCGACCTCGGCCTTGAGAGCATCCTTCAGCTCCGGGAAGAGTCGATGGCTGGCCAGGCAGAGGTCGAGGAAAGGGCTGGGGCCGTGCGCCTCGGCGAGAGGGGCCAGCATCCCGGCCGCCGCCCCCGACGCCTCATTGCCGATCAGACCTCGCTCGAGGACGACGACGCGGGCTCTCTCTCGTGACAAGTAGTAGGCGATGGCGCACCCGATGACGCCACCGCCGACAACAACAACGTCCGCGTCAGACGACACTCAGCCTCCTCCCACCATACGCACGATCTCCAGCGTGTCGCCGTCACGGAGCTGGACGGACGCGTAGTTCGCCCTGGGGATGACGTCGCCGTTGTGGGCGACGGCCACCAGCCGCAGGTCCACGTCGAGCTCCTTGAGGAACCCAACCAGGCCCATCTCGTTAGGCAGCTTGCGCGTCTCGCCGTTCACCGTGAGTGTGATCATCGCCTACGCCTTGGCCGACTCGGCGGCGTCCTTCTCCGAACGGGCCGGGCGCTTGCTCCAGGCCTCGCTCATGGTCTCCACGAGCTGGCGGGCCGCCGCCTGCGGGTCGTCAGCGCCGAGGATGGCGGAGATGACTGAGGCTCCCTCGCCCCCGGCCTCGATGACCTCCGCCGCGTTGCCGGCCTGCACACCACCGACAGCCAGCACCGGGATGGAGAGCGCCTCCGATACCTTCCTCACCAGGTCGGGGCCGGCCGGCTCCACGCCGGGCTTGGACTCTGTCGCGTAGATGGTGCCGAGCTGCACGTAGTCGGCGCCGCCGCGCTGGGCCTCGATCGCCGCCTCTTCGCTGTGGACGGAGCAGCCGACAAGGGCGTGCTGGCCCAGGAGCAGGCGCGCGATCGCCACTGGCAGACCGTTCTCCGGCAGGTGGACACCGTCGGCACGAGAGGCCAGCGCGACGTCCAGCCGGTCGTTGATGATGAGGACGGCGCGGTTTCGCGTCATCTGACGCAGACGGATAGCCAGATCGAGCAGCTCGCCGGCCGGCAGGTCCTTCTCTCGCAACTGGATGACGTTTGCGCCGCCTTTGATGGCCTCGTCTACCACGGTCTCCAGGGGTGGATCACCGCAGCGATGCCGGTCGGTGATGAGACAGAGCGTGGGGAGGCGCAGCCTGCCGACGCGCGTGACAACCGCCGTGGTGATCAACGCACCACCCCCTCGATCGGGCTGCTGGCCGAGGCATAAGCCTTCTTGGCGATGCGGCCGGCCAGGTAGGCCTTGCGCCCGCCCTCGACGCCCAGCCGCATGGCCTCCGCCATGAGCGCCGGGTCCTTCGCCTCGGCGACGGCTGTGTTGACGAGGACGGCGTCGGCGCCGCTCTCCATGGCCAGGGAGGCGTCAGAGGGCGCGCCGAGGCCGGCGTCCACTACCACCGGCACCTTCGCGTTCTCGATGATGATCTGGATCTCCTCCAGGGTAAGGATGCCGCGCCCGGTGCCGATGGGCGACCCGAGGGGCATGACTGTGGCGCAACCCGCCTCCTCGAGCTGCCGGGCCAGGATGGGGTCGGCGTGGATGTAGGGCAGGACGGTGAATCCCTCCTTGATGAGGATCTTCGCCGCCTCCAGCGTGCCGATGGGGTCCGGCAGCAGGTACTTAGGGTCTGGGACGACCTCAAGCTTCACCAGGTCGGAGCCCGTGACCTCCCGCCCCAGGCGCGCCGTCATCAGCGCCTCCTCGACCGTGCGGCAGCCGGCGGTGTTGGGCAGGATCGTGTAGCGGCTCCAGTCCACCTCGTCGAGCAGCGTCTTCTGGCCCGGCTTGCCCAGGTCAAGCCGCCGGATCGCCACAGTCACCATCTCGGTGCCCGAGGCGTCGAGGGCGGCCAGCATCTCCTCGGCGGTGCGGTACTTGCCGGTGCCCAGGAACAGCCGCGACCGGAAGCGCCGGCCGGCTATGGTCAGTTCATTGTCTGCCATGCTGCGTCTCCATTCCACGTCATTTCGCGTCACTCGTCGGGAGGGCGTGGAACCAGCCCACGGATGATGACCTCCATCCCCTCGCGCGAGTTGTAGGGACTGGGGACCAATTCCTCGCTGACCTTCCAACTCCCCGGGGATTCGTATTGATGGACATCCTCCCAGCGCCCCGATGTCCCCACAAGGATCACTGTGTCCTCGATGTAGACGTACGCACCCCACTTGTCAGGCGGCTGCTCGTGGCACAGTCCGGAGGTGAAGCGCGACAGCTCGTAGCCTCCGAAGACCACGGCCCAGCGGTCGCCTAGGTCCAACTCGGTGTTCTGCACGCAGGGCCAGTCCCAGAAGTTGCCGCCACGGGACTGGGCCAGGAAAGCCTCCCACTCGGCGCGCGTGTAGAGTTGCAGTCCCACGACGCTCAGGCCGAACTTGTCGTGCGCCAGCCGATAGTCGATCAGTGCTCTGTATGAGGGGTACGGCCGGTCGGGGAACAGGCGGGCGCTTGTCAGACTCAAGGCTGGCAGGTCATTGGCACCCGGGAACTCGACGCCTAGCCAATACGCTTGCGTCCCGATGTCCGCCCCGCGCAGTTCTTCCTCGGGGTCCGGCTCGACGTAGCCGATGGCGGCCGGCCGGAAGAGATCGGCCGGCAACGATTCCAAGGGCACAAACTCATACTTGTAGCGCGCAGTGAACGAGTAGCGCGGTGCGTCGTTCGAGACACCTCCACCGGCTGCTGCCACCGGTAGCAGCGTGGCCTCGTCGAGATAGGTGCTCCCAGTGAAGGTGATAGTCTCATCAGAGCCCCGGGACTCTCCCTCTATCGCCAAAGCAGGCATGTTTCGATCCTCATACTTGGCGTCTTGGTCAAAGCGGATCTCCAAGCTGCCGGAGGGACCGCAGTGAAGAAGGAACGAGACCACAGGGTTCTGGGAACCGGGGCAGAGGCGAGCGTCGGCACTCCACACATGATCCGACCCCGGCTGGCGTCCGTATAAAGCGTCGCCAAGCGAGATGACGACTTCCCGGAATTCGCCTCCCGACGAACCATCATCCCCTTCCGTTTGTGCCTTGTGGACCCATTGGCGCTCCTCGCGAGCTCTCCTGCCGGGGACGTCGAGCCACGTGTCGCCGCCGCCTGCCAGCGTCGACTTGCCCTCCTGGGGGTCGATGCTCTCCCACTCCTGCCTGCTCGTCACATGCAGCGCGTAACCCGGGCAGGTCATCGAGTCAGCCATGCGCTCGTACACATCTTCCAGGCTCAGACTCGCAAGGTCGGGCGGAGGCGGCGGGGTCCCCCTTGATGGGCACTCGAGGGAAGTCCCGGTCCCACCGTTGCCGCCGCCGCACGCGGCGGCAACGAGGCCCAACGCGACCACTACGACCGGGAGTGCGTTCCAGTTCATCGCCCCTTCTGACCCGCGAAGAATAGCCGGCCTTTCGTCCGCTGCACCACCTCGGCCCCCGTCACT
>DAOULP010000226.1:0-2398 GCA_034420175.1 Dehalococcoidia bacterium
CGTCCGATCTTGGGGGTCTGTTCTTCGAACTCTACCGTGACGTCGCGAGTTGCTCCCGCCCAGGACACTCGTCACCTCTCACGAGTAGCGAATGCGCGGATCAAGCCAGGCATAAAGCAGGTCGACCGCCAGGTTCATGGTGACAACCGCACCGCCTATGTAGATCGTCAGCGTCTGCGCGACCGGGTAGTCCCGCTTGAACAACGCCGACAGGAAGTAGTTCCCGATTCCAGGCAGATTGAATATGTTCTCTATGATGACTGCCCCGCCGAACAGAGCGGCTACTTGGAGCCCCAGCACCGTCACGACCGGGATCAGTGAGTTCTTGAGGGCATGCCTGGAGATCAACACGCGCTGCTGGAGCCCCTTGGCCCGTGCAGTCCGGATGTAGTCCTGCCGCATCACCTCCAGCATTGACGAGCGCGTCAGCCGCATCACGCCAGCGGCGGCGACCGCCGAAAGAACGACAGCCGGCGGAACGAACTGGCGAAGGTTGCCCACCGGGTTCTCGTCGAAGCTCACCGTCTCCGTGAGAGTCGGCGCATAGTCCCACAACGCCTGGGGTACAAGAAGCACCAGCGTGGCCAGCCAGAAGTTGGGCACAGCAAGGCCCAGTACGGCCGTAACCCGGGCGACGTAGTCCGCCGGCGAATTGCGGTAGATGGCAGAGATGATCCCGAAAGGAATACCAAGGGCCACCGTGGCTAATATGGTGATGATTAGCAGCTCCGCGGTGATCGGAAAACGCCGCAGGAGCTCGGGGCCCACGGCGTTGTCGTTCCAGTCTCTTCCGAAACTACCGGTCACGAGCTCCTTCGCCCAAGTCCCGTACTGGCTCTCCTTATGAAAGGAGACAAAGGCGGGGCTCGTGAAATCGAATTTGATGGGGAAATAGGCGTCGTTGAGGCCCATGTCCTCCCGGATCGCCTCGTACCGCTCCTCCCGGCACATGAGCCCGCACTTGAGCAGAGCCGGGTCAGCTCCAGGCGCGATCCGCAGCATGATGAAGACCGCCACCGACAGGATGAACAGAATGAGAACCGACTGCAGGAGCCGCCGGGCTATGTATTGACGCACGGTGCCGTTGCTCTACAAGTCCATCCACCAGTTGCTGAGGAACGTCTGCGTGTCACCCAGGCCGGAGGGGTAGTTCTTCACGAAGTCCCAGTACAGGTTGTAGCTGCTCCAGCTCACAATGGGCAGGAACGACGGACCCTTCTCGTAAATCAGGCGCTGCACGTCGAGGACCTTCTGGATGTGCTCCTCGGTACTCAGTGCCGACTTGGAATCGAGGATCGCCTCGTCTACTTCGGGATAGAGGGCACCCACGCCGATGGCGAAGTTGCCGTCCCCCTGGGGCCCCTTTGAGGACTGCCAGTCCAGTGTGATCTCAGATGTCTCGTAGACCTGGTTGGGGGAGAGCGAGGCGTCGTACCTCACCCGCGTGTAGTCGGCCAGCCAGGTGCCGAAGTCCTGAGGGTTCTCCTCGATTTCAAACCCTGCCTCGCGCATCTGCTGCAGGAAGATGGGCAGGTGCTGGTCGTGGAACTGTATGTCGGTCCCCGCGGGGTACGTGATCGTGACACGCACCGTGTCCTCTCCGGTGGCCGCCTTGATGAGGTCTCGTGACTTCTGCGGGTTGTAGGGCTGGAGCTGCTCTAGCTCTTCCGGCGGGAGAGCATAGGCCCCGCACGGCCAGTGGACGATGCCGTTGGGCTTGGCGCCCTCACCGAAGATAAGGTCGGCGAACTGCTGTCGGTCCAGGGCATACGTCGCGGCCTTGCGGATGCGGTCGTCATCCCAGGGTGGGCGGGTGACGTTCATGGTGAAGGAGATGAACTGGAAGACCGGGTTCTGGAGGAGGTAGATCTCAGGCCTTTGGCCCAGGATATCGTTGACCTCCTCCATGTTGGTGGCAACGTAGGTGTGAATCTGCCCATCGAGGAACGCCGTACGCCTGGCTTGCCGCTCGGACATGCGTAGCCTCTCGATCGAGTCGACGTAAGGGAGCTGGAGGCCGCTGGACTCGTCCATCCGGTAGTAGTTCGGGTTGCGATCGAGGGTGATGGATCCGGTCTCCTGGTACGTGCCGGGACGGACCACAAAGGGGCCAGCACCTGCCGACTTGTCCTGCAGGCTGATGCCTTGCTCAAGGAACTCGCGAGGCGGCATGCACCCGCCGAGAGAGCGCCCCAGCCGGCTCAGGAAGTAGGCGTAGGGGTACTTCGTCTTCACGATGTGAGTCTTGGCGTCGGGCGTCTCGTAGGAATCAAGCGACGGCACCGTGAAAGCCCGAATCACGGCGTCCTCATCCGTCTCAGCACGCTTCCAGTGCGCCTCGACGTCATAGGCGTCCAAGTCTCGCTCGGGGATGCCCAGGTCGTTTGGGGCGATCTTG
>DAOULP010000227.1:0-2172 GCA_034420175.1 Dehalococcoidia bacterium
GCGCTCGGCGACCTCGCCTATCTGTAGATAAGCCCCGGTGGGCTCCGGGGCCTTGCGGTTGCGCGCTTGGTTCATTTCGGATTGATTATAGGCGAGGGTTAACCTCTACGTCAAGGTAACTGTTCCCGGTCCCATTCCTCGTCGCCCTCTTCTTCTTCATCGTCCGCGCTTGCCACGACATCGGCCACGCGAGGGAGAACGGCGTCGGCCTCGTGCTCCCGAAGCCTTCGGCGCGGCGGCAGTTCATCGATGAGTTTGCGGACAGAAGACATAGCGTCGAGGAGAGCGTCGGTACTGGCGTCCAGTGCCACAGCCGCGACGGCGGCCTCGCGCATCACCTGCAGGTCTACGCTGGTAACGTCGGGCGACACCGGCACGATCAGGGGCTTGCGGGCGAGGCCGCTGATCCGCTGGAGCTCCATCTGGCGTCGGACGGTGAGAGGCCCCTCCCACTGCCGAAGGAGGATCGCGTCCAACGGCAGAGCTTCCAGCGTGCGGAGGTAGATGTCGTCCAGTTCGCTTTCCAACGAGATGACGTGGCCGAGCTTGGTGTCCAGCAGGGCGCTGGCGAGAGCTGTGTCGGGCTCAAACGCCGCGTAGTCCACGCCCAGTTCCGCCAGGTGAGCGGCGGCCTCGCCGTCCACCTGAGGGCTGTCCAGACCGCAGGGGATATCGCCAAGCGCCTCGACGACCTGCCCGATCTTGCCGTCCTTCGGATCGGACGCCGTGATGAGACAGGTGTCGGCGCCCCGCTCGGCGGCCTTCTTCGCGGCGTCGGCTGACGGGGATGGCAGGAAGGCTACGAGCAGAAGAGAGGGGTTGGAGGTCTGCGCGGAAGCACCGAAGCCAATGCGCTGCGACCCGACGCGCAGCGCCTTGCGCATTCGCTCTGCCAGCTTGCTCATGACAACGGGGCCCTCCAGCAGCGAAGAGTGGGGTCGCGTTCGATGATAGGTTCCGCCAGAGGTGGTGTCAATTCGCCGGGGCACGGCAGCGAGCCGCCTGCACCCGGCGGGGGAAGGGCGGAGGAGCGCCGCCGGCGCTCCTCCGCTGCTTGAGTTGTCCCGGGACGGCCGAGGTTAGGCCCTGAGCTTCTTCACTGCCTCCAGGAGGGCGGGCATTACCTGGCGGTAGTCGCCGACAATGCCGAGGCGCGAGTAGTTGAAGATGATCGCTTCCGGGTCCTTGTTGACGGCGATGATGTTCTTGGAGCCGGTGCACCCAGCCATATGCTGGCTGGCGCCGGAGAGCGCCACCGCAACGTACAGGGTGGGACCCACTACCTTGCCTGTGAGTCCGATCTGGTCCGCAACGGGGCGCCAGCCCATGTCGCAGGCAGCGCGGGTAGCGCCCACGGCGCCTCCCAGAACGCTGGCCAGCTCCTCCAGCACCTGGAAGCCTTCCGGCCCGCCGATACCGCGGCCGCCGGTCACGACCACGTCTGCGTCCTCCAGGCGGATGCCCGCTGCCTCCTCTTTCTTCGTCTCCAACAGCTTGGTGCGCAAGGCGGACGGGTCCAGCGAGACACTGACCGTGACCACTTCGCCCTGGCGGGAGGCGTCCTTCTCCAGAGGATCGTTCGACTTTGGGCGGGCAGTGGCCATCTGAGGCATGGTGTTGCTGGTATGGACGGCCCGGGCGGCACCGCCGTAGCAGGGCCGCGTCATGGCCACCTTGCCGTCCTGAACGTCAAGCTCGACGCAGTCCATGGCGACTGCCGTGCCGAGGCGAAAGGCCAGCACGGGAGCCAGGTCGCGGCCCACGTCCGTCTGACCCAGGATGACCGCGGCCGGGTTCGCCTCGCGGCAGACCTGCTCCATGGCGCTGACGTAGGCGTCGGTCGTGTACCCAGCGAGCTGGGCGTCTTCGGCGACGAAGACCTTGTCGGCGCCGAAGGCGATGGCCTCCTGTGCCAGACCGGCCACGCCGGACCCAACCAGGGCGGCACAGGCCGGTTGACCCAAACCGTCGCCCAGTCGCCGGGCGGCGGCGAGCAACTCTGGTGTGATGGGAGCGAGGGCGCCGTCCGCGGTCTCGGCAAAGACCAGGACTCCGTTTTCGTTAGCCATTCTTCAGTTCTCCTTGTCGGGAAGTCACTTCATCCAGCCTAGACCAACTTGGCCTCGCGCAGCTTCTGGGCGAGGGCATTGGCGGCTTCCTCCGGCGTTTCGC
>DAOULP010000228.1:0-6063 GCA_034420175.1 Dehalococcoidia bacterium
TCTCACCGAACGGGTCCCAGCGAATGATGTTGGCCATTGTAGTGTACCTCCGTATGTCCGAGATTCCGGTGCAGGAGCTCTGGCCGATCCTGCTCCTCGCACCTCTTTCCACCTCAGACGATAGCACTGCCTGGGCCTGTTGTCAATAGCTTTGACAATTATTTTATCAAGGTTGTTGAGGACACTTCCTTGACTGTTTGCCACAGATACGTTATGCTGTCACCGGAGAGCCATGGCACGAGACTTCTACCAGATCCTGGGAGTGAGCCGCACCGCCAGCGACAAGGAGATCCGCAAGGCGTATCGACGCCTGGCGCGCAAGCACCACCCTGACGTCAACCCCGGCGACAAGGCCGCCGAGGCCCGCTTCAAGGAGATGAACGCCGCCTACGAGGTCCTCTCCGACGCCGACAAGCGCCGGAAGTACGACCGCTACGGCGACAAGTGGCAGTACGCCGACCAGTTCGAGCAGGCGCAGCGCCAGTCGGCGGGCCGCTGGTCCTTCGGCCGCGGCGGTGGCGGCGGCAGCTTCGACTTTGACGTTGGCGACCTCAACCTGAGCGGCGACCTCGGCGACGTTCTCGGGGGCATCTTCCGCGGCTTCGGTGGCCGCGCCGCCCGCCAACGCGCCCGGCCCGTGCAGCAGCCCGTCGAGGTAAGCCTGGAGGAGGCCTACCACGGCACCACCCGCGTCCTTCAAATGGAGCGTGAGGAGCCCTGCACGACCTGCGGCGGCCAGGGGCAGGTCGCCGGGGCGACGTGCCACGTCTGTCGCGGCGCCGGCGCCACCATCAGACCGCGACGCCTGGAGGTGAAGATCCCGGCCGGCGTCCGCGACGGCTCCCGGGTCCGCGTAGCCGGCGAGGGCGGTGCCGGTCGCGCCGGCGGGGGTGACCTACACCTAATCGTGTCAGTACGACCGCACAGTCGCTTCGAGCGCCGCGGCGACGACCTCTACACCGATGTGGAAGTGCCGTTGACGGACGCCGTCCTCGGCGGCGAGGTCCAGGTTCCCACCCTCACCTCGCGGGTCATGCTCAAGGTGCCGCCTCTGACCCAGAACGGGCGCAACATCCGGCTCGGCGGGCTGGGAATGCCCCACCTGAACGCGAGCGGCAAGGGAGACCTCTACGCCCGGGTGAAGGTCAAGCTGCCTGACGAGCTCTCGGAGCGCGAGAAGAAGCTCTTCGAGGAACTCCGAGAGGCCCGGAAGGCGGGAGCCAAGAAATGAACGGCAAGGTGGACGAGGGAAAGGCCCTGGACGCCTACTCGCAGGCCGTGAGCAGCGCCGCCGAGCGTGTGGGCCCGGCGGTCGTCAAGGTCGAGTCGGCCGGCGGCCCCGGCGGCGGAAGCGGCGTCATCTTCGACTCCGGCGGCCGCATCCTCACCAACGAGCACGTCGTGCGAGGCACCGCGCAGGTACAGGTCACACTGGCGGACGGACGGCGACTTCCCGCCTATCTGACAGGCGCCGACCCGGCGGTGGACATCGCTGTACTGAGGGTAGCCTCCAAGGGCCTGCCCGTCGCCGAGCTGCACAACGGGCGTCTCAAGGTGGGGCAACTGGTGGTGGCCATCGGCAACCCCTACGGATTGAGCTGGACGGTCACGGCCGGCGTCGTCAGCGCCCTGGGCCGCGAGCTTCCCCTGGGACGGGGCCTGGCTCTCCATGACCTCGTTCAGACTGACGTGGCGATCAATCCGGGCAACTCGGGCGGCCCGCTGGTCGACGCTCAGGCGCGGGTTGTCGGCATCACCACCGCGGTCATGCCGCACGCCCGTGGCGTCGGCTTCGCCGTGCCGGTGAGCAGCGTTCTGGCCGCCCTCTCCCGCTTCGAGGAGATGCGCCGCCGCGACGGGGCCAGGCTGGGCATTGTCGCCGTCCCATCCGAAGGGGGAGTGCTCGTGCTGGACATTGAGCCCGACTCGCCGGCCGCCCGGGCCAGCCTGCGCGGCGAGGATGTCATCGTCGCCGTCCACGGCCAGCAGGTTGCGAGCGCGACGCAGATTGCGGAGGCGCTCAAGTTGGTGCGGCCGGGGGAGACGGTGGAGATAACGTTCCTCCGCCAGGGGCGCCGGGGCAGGACGACGGCGGTGCTGTGATTCGCCAGGCGAGCGCCGGCGAGGGGCCGACGGTTTAGAGAAATGAAGCGGTATCTACTGACGTACGACGCCGGGCCTGAGGCTAGACTGCTGCCGGGCATCACCAAGCGGCTGCGAGCCACATCGCCGGCACTGGGCAACCACGATATTCGACTATCAAGCGAGTACGTACCGGACAAGCGGGGATCCTTGACTCACCGGTGGCTGAAGGTCGAGACAGAGGTTGAGGCCGCGGACGCGGAAGACGCCGCAAGGCGGGCTCTTCCCGTATCGGAATTCTGTGCCTTGGCAGTTGGAGCAATGAATTCGGTGGCGGTCCGGCCGCTGCGGCTGCGATCAGTTCTGGAGCTACGCGATGACCGCGAGCCCAGCGAGTTCATTGCGCATTTCTACGACATCTGGCAAGACGGTGCAACCCGAGTCGTGCCCGAAGAATCGCTGACTACCGTATTTCGTGGGTGGAACAGCCTCAAGGCAAAGGATGACCAGACGCGCGTGCAGCTCAGTCTGTGGTGGTACAACTACGCACTCAGAGTGGACGAACTCTACGGCAGGTTTTCCGCCCTTTGGTTTGCGCTGGAGTCGCTGGAACCGTTGTTGAGGATAGCGCTGCACGCTGGGAGCAAGAAAGGACCATGCAAAGCGTGCGGCCTGGGCATGACCAAAAAGAGGTCGCGGCGCGCCGTCTTGTTCGGCATTCGACATCTTCTGGGAGATGTTGCAGACGACCCGGAACGGGTGTACGGGGCAGGCTGTGCAGCGAGGGACTCTCTGGTGCACGGGCTCCGGCCTATGCTTGTTGTGCTCCACGACATCCGCGCATGTTTGGTTCCCATGGAGAAGGCTGTGCGCTCGGCTCTGCACATCGTGCTTGGTCTGACTCCGGACGAGACTGCCTCACTCCATCAGCACCCCATTTACGGTCGCTCCAGCCCTGACGTAGTGCTAGAGACTAGGGTCAGAAAAACACGGCGTAGGGCCGATGGGGGTGTGGTGGACACGCCCACTGTGGACCTACGCGTCACGACGTTGTCTAGCGAATCCCACGAAGGATGCTACTCGGCCCATTTCAAGCTGTGCGCTCGGTGGCGTGCCGGTTGGAAGCCTGTCGGCCCCCTTGCGTGGACGCTGGTTGGACGGGGAATGATTGTCGGCGTCCCGCAGTCGGACGATCACGTGGTTGTCCAGGCCCCGGCCACAGCGGCGACCGGCCAGCGCCCCGATCGCTTCTGAAGGTGTGGCACGAGCAGAAAGGGAATACCCGATGGCAATGGCAGGCGAACAGTTTTCAGACGACGAGCCCTGCTACGTGATCAGCGTCGCCGCCCGCATGGTCGGCATGCACGCCCAGACGCTGCGCTATTACGAGCGCGCCGGTCTCCTGCGTCCATCGCGATCACGGGGCAGGATCCGACTCTACTCCCAGGCCGACATCGCCCGCCTGCGCCAGATCCAGCGCCTGATCAACGACCTGGGCGTCAACCTGGCCGGCGCGGAAGTGATCATGCGCATGGGCGAGCGTATCGAGCAGTTGCAGGAGGAGGTCGAGGAGATGCGCCACCAGCTCCAGCGCCTGCGCGACCGCCGCCTGCCCGCGCCTCGAGAGGAGAGCCAGGAGCCGTGAGCCAGGCCGAGGGCAAGAGCTGGGACGCCATCTGGCAGCGCTGGCAAACGTTCTACGATGGGCGCCCGCCGGAGCAGGCCGTCGTCGACCTCGCCGCCCGGCTGAAGGCGGAGGGACGCCGACGCGTCCACGACCTGGGCTGCGGCCCCGGCCGCCACCTGCTCTATCTGGCCGCCGAGGGCTTCGAGGCCTCCGGCTCCGACATCTCGCCCGGCGCCGTCGAGACGTGCCGCCGCCACCTGCGGGAGGCCGGCCTATCGGCGCCGGTGACCGATTCCGACATGGCGTCGATCCCGGAGGAGCACGGCTCGCTGGACGCCGTCGTCGCCTGGGACGTCGTCTTCCACGCCACGCTCGACACCATCCGCCGGACGGTGCAGGGCGTGCGCCGCAAGCTGGCGACGGGGGGCTACTTCCTCCTCACATTCAACTCGGTCGATGCGGTGAGTTGCCAGCGGGCCCGGGAGGCGGTGTCCCGAGGCGAGGCGCAGGAGCTGGAGCCGAACACGTACGTCGTGCCGGGCGACGCCGCCGACAAGTCGCTGCCCCACCACTACACGACGGAGCAGGAGATACGAGAGCGGATCATGGAGGGCTTCCGTGTCCTCTCGCTGACGCCGGTGCCGAACGAGGCCACGGCCTACGGCGCCGACCCCCGCCCCGGCGTCAAGTTCCACGTCCTGGCGGTGAGGGAGGGGTGACGGTGGATGGGGAGCGGATGAACGGATGCCAGGGGGTCACCGGACCCCGGAATAACAGAGACAGGGGACGGTGCTGAGTTGTGGGTGGTCCTGGCAACAGCATTCGGGTCGGCCCTCCTAGGTGCAGTCGTCGGCTCAGCAGGAACGTTTCTCGGCCAGAAGTATCTTGCGGATCGAGGGTGGAAGCGGCGTCGCCTGGGTATCGTCAGAGCACTGGTTAGCGAGCTCATGCAGAACGGAGCGGCGGTGACAAGCCTCCTCTACCAAGGGGGCAAGGCCGTTGAGTGCTCGACCGAGGTATGGCGCACCACGCGATTCGAACTGGCTCAGTTCCTGCGACCAGAACTCTACGAAGATGTCGACTTCCTGTACCTGACATTGCCGGCCACTGAGCGCCTCGCGACCCCGCCTGTCAATGAAGAGGTGCGCCGCCTTCTTGAGCAATGGCATAAGCGATTGAAGGCCACTCTGGAGATTCTTCGTCAACTGCCGGAGTACACGAGGACCGATCGAGATGAGCTAGAGCAGACGATAGAAGAGGCTGAATCACGCATGGCACGTCCAGGCGAGGCACCCAAGTCATGACAAGCCAAGACCGTTTCCCTGGGCACGCCTGAGGCGCAGCCCCAGGGGCGGGCCGGGCGGGTCCGTCCGTTGGGGCGGGGCCGGGCGCCGGGGCGGAGGACGGAGCGAGAGAAGACGCCAGTAAGAGACCTGCGGGATGAATCCCGCAGCTTCGGAAACCGAGAAGCTGCCGGTTTCAACCGGCAGGTTGGACAGCAAACAAGCAACCGCCCCGACCGGCGGAGGGAGAGCTGACAACGGATGGAGAAACGGATTGGCGGATGGCACATCGAGCGGTATCCGTTTATCCGCTCCGTATCCGTTGACAGGAACTACGAGGTGACTGAGCCATGATGAGACAAGACAGGTTCACAGAGCAGGCCCAGGAGGTACTGGCGGCCAGCCAGCAGCTCGTCCGCGAGCAGCGGCACAGCCAGTGGGACGTGGAGCACGTCCTCCTGTCCCTCCTCCAGCACCCGGGCCTTGCCAATCAGGTCTTCGAGAAGCTGGGCGTCGAGGTGCCCAAGCTGCGCGACCGCGTCGCCGAGCACGTCGCCCGCTCGCCCAAGCTGGCCTACGACGTGGTTCAGATCTACACCACGCCCCGCATCGTCAAGATGCTGGAGACGGCCAACGCCGAGGCCGAGCGCCTGAAGGACGAGTACGTCGGCGTCGAGCACCTGCTCATCGCCATCGTCGATGAGCGAGAGGGGGAATCGGCGCGCATCCTCCAGGAGTTCGGCATCGACAAGGAGCGCATCTACCACGTCCTCGAGGAGGTGCGCGGCGGCGCCCGCGTCGACAGCCCCACGGCGGAGAGCAAGTACGGCGCCCTGGACAAGTACAGCCACGACCTGACGGAGTACGCCCGACAGGGCAAGCTGGACCCGGTGGTGGGCCGCGAGGCCGAGATCAAACGGGTCATGCAGGTCCTCAACCGGCGCACCAAGAACAACCCCGTCATCATCGGCGAGGCGGGCGTCGGCAAGACGGCCATCGTCGAGGGCCTGGCCCAGCGGATCGTGGCCGGCGACGTGCCCGAGAACATCAAGGGCAAGCGCGTGCTGGCCC
>DAOULP010000229.1:0-56612 GCA_034420175.1 Dehalococcoidia bacterium
CCAGGACATCGGCCGAGGGCGCGACTTGAGCCGCTACCGAGCCCGCACCATTGGGCTGGTCTTCCAGCTCCACAATCTGCTCGCCAACCTGACGGCGGTTGAGAACGTCGAGGTGCCCATGTACGAGCTGGGGCTGGGCATGCGGGAGAGGCGCAGGCGGGCGCTCCAGCTCCTGGAAGTTGTGGGGCTGTCGGAGAAGGCGCGGCGTCGCCCGCCCGAGCTGTCGGGCGGCGAGCGCCAGAGAGTAGCCATTGCCCGTTCCCTCAGCAACGACCCGCCCATCCTTCTGGCCGATGAACCGACGGGCAACCTCGACTCCAAGGCCGGTCGCAACGTGATGGAAGCCCTGAACGCCATCCACCACCGGCAGGGGCTGACCATTGTCATGGTCACGCACGACCCCGGCATCGCCGCCACCGCCGACCGCATCATCACGATGCTGGACGGCCGCATAGAGCGCGATTGAGGAAGCGGCATAGCCCCCGGCACGCGGTCCCTGAGACAGCCCGAGGCGCCGCGCAGGGATCCGGCACGGGACACTTGCGTCAGACTCACGTTGACCGCTAGCGAGGCGCCGCGTACACTCGCGCTTGTGCTTTGCGGACCCATGACCGGAGCCAACCCGGATGGCCGTCGCCGGACACGTTGAGGAGGGATCCATTGCGGTACTTGGTGTTGACCATCTCTGCACTGCTGCTGGCACTGGCCACCACCAGTCAGGCGTCGGCCTACCCCACGGTTCCGGAGACCGGCGTCAGGATTCTGGACGAGGAGAAGGTGTATCCGGGGTATGTGCTGTTCGCTCCCATGTTCGGGGACAACAGGGTTGAGTCGGAGGGCATCGCCTACCTCATCAACGTGTACGGTGAGGTGGTCCACGAGTGGCACATGGACAGCAGGCCAGGTCTGTACGCCCAACTTCTGCCTAACGGGAACCTGCTGCACTCCGGAGTCTCTGTGACGGAGGAGGAGATACCCGTGCAGCGCGGCGGTCTGCTGGAGGAGATCGCCTGGGATGGGGAGGTCATCTGGAAGTACGAGAACGACTACATGCACCACGACTTCGAGATGCTGCCCAACGGCAGCATCGCCGCCCTCATCTACCAGCAGATGCCAGTGTCAGTCTCTCAGCAGGTGAAGGGCGGCGTGGCAGGGACCGAGATGGAGGACGGCTCAATGTGGGCGGACTCCATCATCGAGATAGACAGAGCAGGGAACATCGTCTGGAGATGGGATTCATGGGAGCATCTGGACCCGGTGGAGGATGCGCTGAACCCGGTCATGAGCCGGTATGAGTGGACCCACTCGAACTCCTTGCGCTACCTCGAATCCAACCCCATCACCGGGTCAGAGGCCTACCTGGTCAGTATCCGCCAGATAAGCACCGTCGTTCTCATCGACCGGAACACCGGCGACTTCATCTGGAAGTGGGGGCCGGGCGTCCTCCTGCACCAGCACGACGCCCGACTGCTGGATAACGGCAACATCCTCATCTTCGACAACGGCGATGCCCCCAGCGACGCAGGGCCGGTCGCCGACGTCCCGCACTCGCGGGTGCTGGAAGTCGATCCCAGGGAGAACGGCGGGACCGTCGTTTGGGAGTATGCAGCCGAGGGACTCTACGGCTGGCGCTTCTTCTCCGCCATCATCAGCGGCGCTCAGAGATTGCCGAACGGCAACACACTGATCACGGAGGGCGTGGGCGGTCGCATCTTCGAAGTGACGCCGGACAAGGAGATCGTCTGGGAGTACATGAGCCCCTACGGCATACCAATGGGAAGCGGGCAAGCCAGGGAGACGTGGGTGTTCAAGGCGCTGAAGTACTCCCCCGACGATATCGACTGGCCCGAGACGCTGCCGGACCCGCTGGAGCGCCTCTCTCAGGAGGACGACGAAGTGGTCGCGCCGGAGGTCAGCGCTTCAGAAGACGGTGGCCAGCCCGCGGCCGCACCGGAGACCAGCCTGGCCACGGCTGAAGATGACGGCGGCGACTTGACCCGATGGCAGGGAGCCTGGATCGGTATCGGCGCAAGCCTGGTGTCGCTCGTCGTAGGCTTCGTGCTGGCGCGAGTGGTGACGAGGCACCGCAGGGCGTAGGGCGACGGACTAGCGCCGAGCGGCGTCTCGGACGCCGAACGATAGCACCCAAGTCGCATCACCTCAGATGTCGCGCCGGTGCCGACGCCAGCCCTCTCCCCAAGCGCGCCCACTCTCGCAGCATCGGCCTCGGTCGGCTGTGGAGCGCGGGCAAGCCGCCAGATGTTCGTCGAGAAGTGCCGGTACCGATTCGGGAAGATACTGACCACCCACTGGGCCAATTCCCTTCGCACTCGCGAGCAGCGGTCCGATAAAGGATGTGGGGCCGGTGCATCCGCCCCACCCTGCCTATGCTGGACCGATCACTGGCTCGCAGAGCTCTCCCATACGGCCCCGTTCTGCTGGCGGCTGCGCTCGTCGTTCTGTTCCAGTTGCCGCTCCTTGGTGAGCCCATGGAGAACGACGAGGGAGTGTACTTCACGGTGGCCGCATCGGGGGATCTTCCATACGCGAGCGCGTTCGACCACAAGCCTCCTGTGATCTATGCGTGGTACTGGTTGGCCCTGGCTCTCAACAGCGGCGTTGCCTCGGCGATGCTGATCCACGGGATCGTCACTTGTCTTCTCGCGCTGACGGCGGTGGCAGTCTACGCTACTGGGCGGGTGATGATCGGGCACGGATTTGGCGCAGTCGCCGCACTAGCCTTCAGCCTGTTCGTGGCGAACCAGTACCTGCAGTTCAACGGGAACACAGAGGCCTTTGGACTGCTCCCGCTCACGCTGTCGCTGCTGGCCTTCGTGGCCGGGTGCAAGACGGGGATCGTTTCCCGGTTCGTCTTGGCGGGGGCGTTTGGTGCCCTGGCCACGCTGACCAAGACCAGCATGGCCTTCAACCTCTTGGCGATGCTGGCGTTTCTGATCTGGATGGGGATCGAGGGCGACGTGACCTGGCGAAAGGCGGCTCGGGCCTCGGGCGCGTTGGTGTCCGGCGCTGGTCTTGTCACAGGACTCATTCTTCTCCCCTGGGTCATGGCTGGTCACTTCGACGACTTCTGGTATGCCAACGTGACCTTCAACATGATGTACAGCGAGCCAATATGGCACGTCGATGTCGCGGAGGTCAGCGACAATCTTGCGTTGATACTGGCGGCCAGCGTCGCCGTTTGGGGTCTCGCGGCCCTCGGTGGCATCGCAGGCCAGCTTCAGCCGCGCCAGAAGCGGCTCATGCTTCTCTGGATCGCCGGTTCCCTTGTTGGGATATCATGGACGAGCCACTTCTTGCCCCACTACTATGTGCAGCTACTTCCGGGCGCGTCCCTGCTCGCAGCGGCCGGAGTCACCTGGATTGCCTCACGGTGGTCAACGCACCGCTTCCGCTTGGCGACGTATGCTCTCATGGGGCCGGCGGCGCTTCTCACGATGGCCACCGTCTCTGGTGTGTACATGTCGTCCGATGTCAGCGCAGCACACGTGGTCAAATGGATGCATGACGGATATGCCAAGCGCAACGTGGCGGTGGGTGACGTGGCGGATCGGGTCGCGGCGTTGTCCGCAGAAGACGAGACAATCTACAACCTCGGCTGGGAGTCACAGATATACGCCTTGACCGGCCGTCGTCCGGCGGCGCGCGTCTTCAAGCTCAGCAACATCATCGATGCTCCGAACTTGGGCGATGAGGTCATCTCCCATCTGGAGGCCTCACCGCCTGCGCTGATCGTCGACACCTCAGTTGGGGTAGGTCCTCGGGGCGACCGGGTGCCGCTGGTGTCGGAGGAACTGAAGGCGCCATTCGAGTCGCTCATCGAGCGGCGCTACCGGCTGGTTGAGACCGTCCGATTCGCTGACAAGTTGGCGGACATCTACCGTCGCCGCGACTAGCCTCCGTCGCGGCCAGCGGTCGTCGGCGGTCAGCGAGAGAAGGCCGACGAACAGCGCAGGTCCGCCCTCCGCCAGATCCTTGATGTTCGGGACTTTGGTCGGGTCGCCGGTCGGTTCCGGGCCCAGCGTGGCCTCGCCACCGCCCGCGCCCTCCGGCAAACGCAGTCGGTTCGGGTCTCAGTCCGTCAGCGTGAACACCGGGGTCTGAGCCAGGTCGATCCCGTACTCTTCAGCCAGGACCTCTCCATCGCAGTCATCGAGAAGCAGGTCGTAGACGCCGACGGGCGTGAACCAGGTGCGGGACACTCCCGGCTCAATCATCTCTTGCGCCCCCAGGGCATCCCCGCCCCAGTTCTGGGCGCCGGCAGGCGAGATGAACGCGTAGCAGATGGTCCCGATTGAGTCATTGAGTATCGTGAACTCGACAAGCGGGTGGTCGCCGCCCACGAAGACGGCTCCCGACCGCTGGGCCTCGTCCTCCACCGACAGGACTACCTCATACAGGCCGTCCGGCAGGCCGGCGTCGTCGAAGGTGCAGACCCACCAGTTGCCGCTCTCGCCACCGATCCAGGTGTTGTCGATGATGCTGCCCTCTTGGTTCACCTGACCGTCAACGAACCACAAGGCTTCCCAGCTCATGCCGTCCGCCATGCCCTCATAGTCCCAAAACACGCACACGTCCGTCCCGCCCGAGGGTAGGGCATCCCAAACCCGGGTGGGCTGGTCATCGGCGGTGACGCCGTCGGCGAAGACCAGGTTGTGGAAGATGACATCGCTGGTATCGAAGCCGGCGATGGGCTGGGGCTCGACGGGCACTGTCCCGACATACTCCTCGCCGGCCTCCGCAGCTTCGGCCAGGGGCGACGCCAGGTTCACCGGTCGCAGGCCGTTGATGAAGCCCCCCACCGGCACACAGGAGTCCAGCTCGTTGATCTCACCGTCGCGGTTGGTGTCCGCAACGTAGCGGCAGTCGACGGGCTCGTCGGAATCGGCACCGGAACCCGCGATAGTGGGCACTCCGATGAGCTCCCCCTGGTCGTTGACAGCCATGCCACCGCTGTTGCCCCCGGCGATCGTCGCGTCGGTCTTGATCCAGGCGCGGCTGCTGAGACTCCGCTCGGACGTGAACCCGCTCACGACGCCGTCTGTGAAGGTGATCGTCTCGCCGCCGATGCCCGGATAGCCCAGGATGCGGATGTGGTCGCCGATCTCAGTCTCGTCGGAGTCCCCCACGTCGACCGTCGGAAGATCCAGGTCGACTGGGAGGCCGTCCAAGTCCGACACGACACGGATGACGGCCAGGTCGAGAACGTAGTCGACGGCGGCGACCTCAGCCAGGTAGGCCATGTCCGGCGGCTCATCAGTGCGGTCCAACACGGCCACCCCAAGTTCGTCGTACTCGTCGTAGCGGTCGTCCACCACGTGGGCGTTGGTCAGGATCAGGCCGTCGGCGGAGATGACGCTGCCCGAACCGGTCCATACGGGCTCAAGGTCGCCTCCCACCGAAACCAGAGCCCAGATCTGCACGGTGGCCTGCGCCAGGTCTCTGGTGTTGGGCACCCGAGTGGGCTCAGCGGTCGGTTCCGCGGTCGCGGTTGGCTCAGCAGTTGCGGTGGGCCTGGGCACGGTCGCCGTAGGATCGGGGGTCTCCTCCCCCGAGCCGCAGGCCGCGCCCACGACGGCCAATACGGCAGCAGTGGCAAGAAGAGCGATCAGACGACTTGGCTGGAGCGGCATGTCGACCTCCGCGGCGGTCAGAATATGGACCCTGGTGAATCATCGACATTCGGCAAGGCAGAAGGCAGGGTGCGACGCCCGCCAAGCGCTGCCGACCCGACATCAATGCTACCCGGCGGCAAGGGTGGTGGCTAGAAGGGAAATCCCTCACCAGCGCCGACCGGGCCGCCGACCGGATGAGGGGCTTCCAACGCTGACGCTGGTTCGCGCTCTCTACAGCCGGCAGTTGCAGCGCCCGATGCCTGCCGCCAGGCCCACCGCCCGCCGAGTTGGGTGTCAAGGTCAAACGTGAGACACGCGACGTCATCATCGTGTGGCGGGCCAGTGAGTAGGAGTTGGCCCGAGGGCAGGACACATGACAGCAGCCGGGTGCTGCGTCGGTTCGCGCCGCCTCGACTCCTCGAGCGCTACGAGCTGGGGGTGAAAGCCGCCCGGTAGGCTGGACGCGCCGCCGTTCTCCCCAACGAGCCGATGGGCTAACATGATCCGAGAGCGCCGACCGGGCGCTGAACGTATCCCTTCCACTACTGGTCACAAGGAGGCAACGTGCAGGATCCACAGGCGGGCCCGAGCTTCGAGCAGTTGACGGTGCTTCTGCCGGCGACGGTTCTGACTCTTCGAGCGGAACTGGAGCCGCTCGGCAACGACATCATGCGCTGGCACCCGGCGCCGGGCGAATGGTGCATCAACGCGGTGCTCGGCCACTTCATCGAGGCGGAGCAGCGCGGCTTCGCGGGCCGCATTCAGCGGATCGTCGCCCAGCCGGGAAGGCGGCTCGAGACCTGGGACCAGCCGGAGGTCGCACGCCAGCGCCGCGACTGCGATAAGGACGGACTGGAACTCTTGCGGGAGTTCGAGGCGATGCGGGAGGAAAGCGTCCGCCTCGCACGAGGGTTGAGCCCGGATCAGCTCCGGTTGTCCGCCGACCACCCGCAGGTGGGTGAGCTGCGCGTGGTCGATCTCCTCCACGAGTGGGTGCACCACGACCGCAATCACGTGAAGCAGATCCTCAGCAACGTGCAGGCCTACATGTGGCCCCACATGGGGAACGCGCAGCGGTTCTCTGCGCTCGATTGATGGCTTCCCGTCCGGCGGCTATGGCCCGCGTCTTGGTCGAGGCGTCAGCGAGGAGCTCTGGTTAGGTGGCTGCGGTGGATGCCCCCGCCGTCGAGGCCCGAGCCGTCGCCTTCTCCTACGGCGACCGCCCTGACTCGCTCATCCCACGTCTCGGGGCCAGTCTTCACCCTCATTGAACGGCTTGAGAAGTGATGTCTCTTGTGCCATCATGATGTCGCCATGCGCACCACGATCTCTCTCCCCGAACAGTTGCTGAAGCGGCTGCGTGTCATGGCAGCAGAGCGCGGCACCTCCATGGCCGCCCTCATCCGTCAGGCGCTTGAAGAGAAGGTCTCCGTAGACCGTCCGCGGCCGCGCAGCCTCGGCATCGGGGCCTCCCGCTATCGCGACACGGCGAGCCGCGAGGCCAGCGAGCGCCAGCCCCCACGCTCGTGGCGCTGATCCTCGACACCGTCCCGCTGTACGCGTCGCTGGACCGCAGGGATGCCAACCATGCGGCCTGTCGACAACTCATCGAACCGGCGCAGGAGCGGCTGGTCATCCCCGTGCCCGTGCTGGCCGAAGTGGACTACCTCATTCATTCTCGGCTCCATGCCGGGGTCTTCCTGGCCCTGCTCGATGACGTGCTGGCTGGCGCCTATGTCGTGGAGGACGTGAAGCCGCAGGACTACGGGCGTATCCGAGACCTATGCGACCGGTACGCCGACGCCGACATCGGGTTCGTGGATGCTGCCGTGCTCGCCGTCGTGGAACGCCTCAACGAGCCGAAGCTGGCGACGCTGGACCACCGCCACTTCGGCCTGATGCGGCCTCGCCACGTCGAGGCGCTGACGTTAGTGCCCGAATAGGCGAGCCTCAGGCTTGGAATGGGAGGCAGCCTGGCGCTCTCTACAGCCGGCAGTTGCACCGGCCCATGCTCCCCACGAGGCCCGTGCTCTCCCAGAGCGCTCGCTCCTCGAGGCAGAGGGCAATCTCCAGGTCGGGGCGAAGGCGACGCGCAGTTTCGATGATCAGAGAGTAGGCCTCGTGCCGTAGGTCACGGGAGTAGCGCGCCCTCCCGTCTCCGGCCATTGCGGAACCGGCGTCGATGCGCTCCGAGACGGCGTTCCCCATCCCCATCTTCCTCTCCATCAGGTAGCGCGCACCCCGATAGATGCAGATGCCGCCGAGGGTCAGCCGCTGGATGGCGACGGTCCGGAGCAGGCGCTCGGTGAACGCCGCGTAGGCGTCTCGCCAGCCGTCGATGGGGATGACCGGCATCATGATGGCCCGCACCGGGTAGCCTCGTTCGGTGACCAGGCGCATCGCCTCAAGCCGCTCATCGATGCTGGGGACGTTCTCCTCGAACACCTCCGACACCTCCGGCGGATTGACGCTCCACGAGAGGATGGAGTGGCCCCGGTGCTCCAGATCGAGGAGGCGGTCGACATGAGCGCCCTTCGTGAGGAGCGTCAGGCGAGCCCAGGGGTGCCGGGCAAAGAACGGGACCAGAACCGTGGAGTAGGCGGTCAGGGGGTCAAGGGCCAGCGAGTCCTGCAGCTTGCCAAGGTAGAACGCGGTCGGCGTAGCCTGGCGCCTGGCGATGCGGTCGATCTCAGCCAGCATCTCAGGGAGGTTGACGTAGATCTTGACCGAGGGAGAGAACCTGACGCCCGGCGTTCCGGCCAGGTAGCAGTACTTGCAGCCGTAGGGACAGAACCCGTACGGGGAGAAGTGCCAGTAGTTCGGGCAGGCGTTCCCCTGCTCCTCGCTGAAGCGGACGGCGGTCTTGAGCTCGCCGAAGACGAGCGTGCGCTTGCCTGCCCGGTGCGAAGCTAGCGCGTCCCGGTCGCCAGGTTCCATGCGGCTGTGGGGGGTGTCGAGACACTCCTCGACCCGTGCGTCAGCGTACAGGCGGCAGATGCGCTCGACGAACCGCCGTCGTTCCGGCGTGGCGACGCTGCCCCCGGCGAGGCGAATACGGTCCACCTCGAAGTGAGCCGGCCGGACAGGCTCGTAGTCGCGCGGCAGCGACGGGGCGAACGCTGGGCGCTCCAACAGAGGCATCTGCTCTGCGATGGGCATGGGACGTGTGCTTCCGTGAAACAGAACGGGTGTGCGAGCGACCGCGCCTAGTGTAGCCGCGGGGCGTGGAGGATGCAAGGCAGGGTCAGCACCACATGCCAGCCCACGGTCCGGCGGTCGCGCTGTGATGCAGCCGCGCCGCCTCGCAGGCTACACTGGGGATGCCGTAGCTGCTGGTCGCTACCGGTCCCACTCGCGTCTTGCCGTCTCACTGGCTGTTCGGAAGTCGAGCTCGCCGCTGAGTTTCCGGCTGACCCTGTGCGGATAACTGCAGAGCATGTAGGGAAGAAGCCAGGCGTCATCATCTGAGAATAACGTTGAGCATTGATCGAAGGATTCGCTTCTTAGCTTCTTCCAACTCCCTCTGATTGGGAGAATGCGAACCTCCAACGTGCCTCCCTCGATCGCCCAATCAAGGTGGTCTTCCACCCTTTCCGGAACCAATTCCGCCAGCTCGATCCTGCTGATCCTCTTCCACAGAGGCGCCAACGTTTGGCGCCACATTCTGCGACAAAGGAGGTCCATGGCGCAGCCAACAGAATACGACGCCTTAACCCACTCCCTTTGTTCACCACCTCGGTCCGCCGACGTCATCGATGACAGCGTAGTCTCCAGCGTAACGTACGGAGGGTCCAGTCCTTCTCGCGACAATGCCTTCTCAAGCCAGGAGACAAGCACAGGAACCGCCGCCAAGTCTCCCTCCGGCGAACCACATATCGCCAACACCACGTTCATGTAGTAGTTCCACGACCCCTCACCCCAGATGCCCAGCGGAATGTGCTTTGTCAGTGTGGCCAGGAGCTGTCTCGATTCACCGCCGGTCTCAACAGCTTGCACCCGGCGGGAGTTGATGACCGCTGCTGCGTAACCTAGAGCGACCGTTCTTCTGAAGGGCAGGGCAATCACGTCGACCAGCGGGTCCCCTTCCACATAGTCTGGGCGTTGATTGACTTCACGCAGCAATTCGCCGCCCTGAGCCTCTATTGCGTCTTGGCACAGCTCAAGCCATCCCAGCCATTGCCGGCCCCCCAACTGGAAACGGCGCGCGAGCGATGTTACTTGGCAGGCGACGAATGTCCAGACATCCATCACACTGATGTGGTTCTCAGCGAGGCGGAACGGCGTTGAGCAGAACTCCGCGACGACCACCAGGTTCGACAGGGCCCGCGCTACTCCCCTCTTCTTGGGTTGTCCCGTCGGGGCAAGAGCGCTTAGAACTGATGCAAACAGCCCCTTGTCCAGCGGTCCGCAGCCGTTGGAAAGATAGACTCGCACCAAGTCATTGAAGGAGCCCAACCCCACAGGGAAGAACTCAGAGAAGACCTCCAAGAACGCGCCGACTAGCTCGTCGCGCTCAATGGTCTCAATCTCCGGGATTCCCTTTTCGCGATTCTCATCGTTGTGACCTCGGAGTTGTTCGCGGACCGTGTCCTCCACCGTCCCCGTTGTCACGAGGTAGCATCGCTTCGCCCGCAGCCTCCGGCCCGCCGGGGTCCTGATGGGCTCATCTGCTAGTTCATACACTTCGCCTTTGATTGTCCGCCACAGTGAGAGGTTGATGTTGCCTGCTTTGAGCTGATAGGCCGTGAGCTCACGATCGGGCGAAACGGACACGATATCCTTTCCGAATTCGAGAGCGGTGTGTTTGGAGACGTACTTGACCCTGTGTCCCGACCTAATCAACAGGCTGACAAACGAGGCCTGGTAGGAACGCTCGTCGCAGTTAGTCAACCAGTCTTCGATAACTCTCTCTACGAAGCCACTCACTTCGCTTTTCCTCGATGAGTTCGTTGAACAGCGTCTGTCTCTCGGGCGTGTTCAGAGCCTGCAGCTTCATCGCGTTTTCCGGATGAACCACGAAGAAGACCGACGGTCGACCATCTTCGTCGAAGCTCATGTCCATTTCTCGCAAGCCTCGCATCAGATCCTGGAACATCGCCTCCTCATCCTCGCCACCGAACATACCCCCGTGACGTGCGTTCGTGCTCCGCATCAACTCGATGAGGTCCTTCTCCATCTGGTCTCCGATGCCTCCCGCGAGCTCATGTACAGCGCGGACAAGCAACTCTGGCTGTCCAGTAGCCAAAGCCTGCCTGTCGACGGTCGCTGTGGCCTCTGCAGTCTTCAGGAGGAGTTCCTGGGTCTGGCCACCTGGGTTGATTAACACCGCCCGTTTCCCCTCGTATAGGGTTAACGCCGGTACCTGGGCCACCAACCCACGGTGAGAGAGCGACCTCATCGTCTTCTGCAATGCATCCGCGAATTGGCTCTTCTGTTCCGGCCAATCTAGGAGCATGGAGCCTCCTCAGGCGTCATGTGGTACAGCTCGCGGTCGGCTGACACTTGGGGGAGGGCTGAACGCTAGTGGTTGACGAACCTCACCATTGAACGAACATGGGCATCGCCTTGTGAGAGTAATAAACGACGGGTGTCTCGGGTGCCGTTCACGGCCACGGTGGCGCTGGCATGAGCAAGGCGATGGCCGAGGCGCCCTGGGACCGCATCCGGTGGGTCGCCCACCAGGCGCCGTATTGGGCGGTTCGCGTCGAAGGCCTCGGCCGCGCTGGCGGAGCCGACGGCAGGGGCGAGCCGCCCCGGTGTCTGATCACTCTGGCACGTGCCAGCCATGGTGGTGAGCTTAGCCAGCTCCAGTCCCGTTACTTCGATCTGAAACGGGCGATTGCGGAGCTCGGGCAACGCCATACGGAGGGTGCCAAGCTGCAGCTGATCGTCGAGATGCGGCTTCAGGGCGAGACCCTCGAGGCCATCGCCAAAGCGCTTCCGGGACGCCTCTCCTCATCTGGCGTCCGGCATGCCTTGGATCGTGCCTACTTCTGGATATGCCATCCAGCACACGGCCGCTTTCTCTCCTGGGAAGAATGGGAGCGTGGGGCTGACGGATCGTGAGGACGATTGGGGAAAAGCGGTTGCCGCCTACCTCGCCAAGGGCATGAGTCAGGGGCGCAGGGCTACTCTTCTTCGGCGTCTAGACTGTCCCATATCTGGCGGAACGCCGTCGCCTGTCCTTCGAGCGCCAGTTGGAAGTCCTTCGGGATCGACACTCGCGGGAGAACGTCCTCCCGTCGTACATCCCAGATGCCTGGCTGCAGATTGGCAGATCGCGTACCCCGACGCGCCTCATCAGTTAAGTGCTGGATAGCTTGCCTAAACTGGCGGGTGGGCTTCTGTGCTGTCAGAAGGAGCTTGAGGGCCAAACGATCTTGCCCGTATCTCATGCCCACTTCGGTAACGACGCGGATATCCAGCTCTGCAACCGTGATAGAAGCATCAGGGACCCTGAAAAAGTGCGCGTCATGTTTCTTCCAGAATTTGATGTAAGCTTCGCCAAGCTCTCTATAGTGTTCTGACTTGCCTGGGATGGTTTGCGTGGCCACCAGAGAGTCAAGCTTAGCTTCGAAAGTGGCAATGTTGTCTGTCTGCCAATGCGTCTGCCTCAAGGCCCTGCGGAAGTCGCCGTAGTAGTCCCTGGCGCTGTAGCCGCGAGGATCGCTTTGAAACAGCCGGGCATCGCGCACCATCTTGACCTTCTGTGGCCCAGTAGCTCCGTAGAAGCGCGCAAATGTCGCGATGGCAACCGCTTTGATTTCCATGGTGGACCCTCCCTTTCCCATGGGGTACACCCCGTCTTCCGGGGAGGGTACCACAGTTTGCGTGGGGGTGTCCACCGAAGATGCGTCTAGCCGTGGCTCACCAGATACGATGTCCTCTACATAGAGGCTCCTGCACTCTCGACAGGGTACGTAAATCCTTGAATCATCCCCACTAGGCGGCGTAGCAACAGGCCATCTCGCGCCATCACAAACACAGCGATATCCGCCGTCTGGTGACTCGTACCAAAAGTGACTGGTGGGATCTGGCTGGCCGGGAGGCGTTCCAGCCCATATCGCTATAGTCTGGATGCTCTTCAGTTGTCTTCTCCTTCAAACTGATCCACCACCGAACGCGGCGCTGGCGGCGGCAATGGCTCTTGACAGGATGGTATAATGTAGCCTGACCAGATGCGCCCAAGCAAGTGGGCGCTTCTTCATTTCAGGCCCTTTGGGGCCTTTCTTGTTATGCGGAGAGCGATACCTACAGCCTGCGCCGCGCCCGGCTGTCCGGCCATCACGCGCTCTCGCTTCTGCCCTTATCACCAGAGAATCGATTCCTCACGCCGCCGCGCCGCTCAGGGAGACTATGGCCCGAACTGGGAGCGAATACGACGGGCGTTCTTGGCGGCACACCCCATCTGCGATTGTGGCCAGCGGACAACAGAGGTGGACCATCGCGTCCCGCGCAGCCAGGGCGGCAGGACAGAGTGGTCGAACCTCGTGGCGAGATGCAAGAGCTGCCATAGCCGCAAGACTGCGACGCAGGACATGAAGCGGGAGCCGGACGGCCGATGGGGACAGGGGTCGAGAAATCGCTACAACTCGGGGCCGGCGAAGGCGGCGCGCAGCTTCGCTCAAACCGCCGCAGGTTTCAGTAGGGGGGGTCAACATTCAAGCGCCCTATGATCGGGTGGCCGACGAGTACGATGCCCACTATCGCGGTGCCCATGAGAGCGTTGAGAACCGCGCGCTTCAGCGGCTCTTGCAGCCTCGGGGGCGCGTGTTAGACTTGGGCTGCGGAACCGGACAAGCATTGGAATTATTCCAGCTAGCTCCAGACGAGTACGAGGGGATTGACATCTCGGGCCGTATGCTGGCGGTGGCTAAGGCCAAGTTCCCTGAACACTGCTTCAACCTCCTCGACATGGAACGGCTGAACGGCGCACATCGGGCGGACACAGTGCTGAGTCTCTTCTCGCTGAACTACAGCCTGAGCCCAGAGTGTGTCATGGCGGGGATCTGGCGGGCTCTGCGGCCCGGCGGGCAGGTGGCCATACTGGCGTATGGGCCCCATCACCCCAGGCGGCCCGGAATGTACTTGCTTCAGGAACGGGGGATCGAGGCTCCGCGGCTGATGCTTACGGCCAGGGAGCTCCGTGCTCTTTGCTCTCGGTGGTTTGTTGACGTGACGATTCGGGGCTTCAACATCGTGCTTGACACTCTGCCGGCGGGTCTGGCGAGGCTGTTGCCGGGCTGGTTGTTCGCGTTGGAGGCGCGTACTCTCGGCCAGTTGGCGCCCGATGCCGGGACCTACCTACTGGTGACAGCAAGGCGTGGCTAGAAGAGTTCGGACCGGCGGCAACGTCTTCGATCAGGCCCTGGCCCGCCTGACAGCGATCTACGACGAGGGGCATCGAATCGTGGTGAGCTTCAGTGGGGGGAAGGACAGTGGCGTCTGCCTGGAGTTGGCCATGATGGCCGCAAGTGCCACGGGGCGGCTGCCTGTGGAAGTAGTCATGCGCGACGAGGAGATCATGTTCCCCGGCACGTTTGAGTACGCGGAGCGGGTTGCCGAACGGCCAGAGGTTGAAATGCACTGGCTGGTCGCCAACCAGCCCGTCGTCAACATCTACAACCGGCGTGAGCCCTACTTCTGGACGTTTGACCCCCTGGTGGACCCAACGGATTGGGTACGGCAGCCGCCGGCATCGACTACCTTCATCAAGGAACTCAGCATCGACCGGATGACCATCCCTGAGCGCTTTCCACCCCCGGCCGGCAAGCACCTGATGGCGGTGATCGGGCTAAGGGTGGCTGAGAGCCGTGGTCGCCTGTACGGCCTCTTCTCCAGCAAGGGCTACATCACGCAGCCGAACCGTTACGGAGTGCGTGACGTTAGGCCCATCTACGACTGGACCGACGGCGACATCTGGAAGGCCATCAATGACAACGGCTGGGATTACAACCGGGCCTATGACGTCATGCACAAGATGGGAGTAGCCAGGCATCGCTTGCGCATAGCGCCTCCCACACTGAATCTGGCCGGTGCCGATAGCCTCCAGGTCGCGGCTCGAGCGTGGCCCCAGTGGTTCGATAGGGTCTGTCACCGTCTTGATGGTGTGCGGCTCGTGGCCCGGTACGGCAGGCGGGCCGTGGAACCCACGCGACGGGTCGGTGAGAGTTGGCAGGACTGCTTCAACCGTGAATGCGTGAACGAAGCGCCGGCGGCCTGGATACGGGAGAGGGCCCTGGCGCAAAGTACAGCCATCCTGCACGCCCACGCTCGACATTCAACGACGCCGCTTCCCGATGTGAACCCTTGTATCCCCTGCCAGGGCAACCTTGGGTCGTGGCGAACCCTCACCACGGCTCTGTACACCGGTGATCCGTTCTCTCTCAAATGCCCGAAGCTGCCCTACATGGAGCCTGAGTTCTTCAGGCCGGGAAGCGGGACGTGGGGAGGGAAGCCTACCTTCTAATGGAGGCGGTCATGCGAGACAAAGGCAAACGAGCGATAGAGAAGAAGGGGAAGGCACTTGAGCGCCTGTCGATAACCTACGTGCCACTGAGCCAGCTCCACCCCAATACGTACAACCCCAACCGCCAGAATGAGCACGAGTTCGAACTGCTGCAGCGATCGATGCGCGAGGACGGGTTCACGCAGCCCGTCATCGCCATGGAGGACGGCACCATCGTTGACGGTGAGCATCGATGGCGGGCCGCCGACGCGCTCGGATTCACTGAGGTCCCCGTGGTCTACGTGAAATACACGCCGGAGCAGATGCGCATAGCAACGCTGCGTCACAACCGGGCTCGAGGCAGCGAAGACGTTGAGTTGAGCGCGGCCGTGCTGCGCGACCTGCGAGAGCTCGGCGCCCTGGACTGGGCCCAGGACAGCCTCATGATAGACGACGTAGAGCTACAGCGGCTCATAGAGGATGTGCCGACGCCTCAGGCTCTGGCTGGCGAGGAATATGCTGACGCCTGGGAACCGGGCGGCGTGGAGGGCGGAGTGGATACCGGGCAGCGCACGGTAGGGATGACGCCAGCGGCGGTGAGCCGCATGCGAGAACAGGAGCGCCGGGTCCAGTCGGCCCGCAATGAGGAGGAGCGCATCGCAGCCCGCCGGGACTCAAACATCTATCGACTCTCGCTGATCTTTGCCGGTGAGGAGGCCGACATCATCCGCAAGGTCCTGGGTGACAAGCCAGCGGAACGGCTCCTGGAGATGTGTCGGGCGACCGTGAAGTAGTGATGGGACAGCGAGGACCGGCACCAAAGCCGACCCGTCTGCGGGTCATTGAGGGCAATCCCTCAAAGCGCCCGTTGAACAAGCATGAGCCAAAGCCGCGACCTGTGCGTCCGCCATGCCCGCAGTGGCTGAACAAGGAGGCCAAGAAGGAGTGGCGGAGGGTCGTCCCTGAACTGGCGCGGTTGGGTGTCCTGACGATAGTAGACCGCGCGGCCGTGGCCGGATACTGCCAGGCCTGGGCGCGCTGGAGGGAGGCCGAGGAGACTCTGAGCAAGTTCGGGTCAGTCTTCAAGACGCCAAGTGGATACGTCCAGCAACTACCCCACGTGGCCATAGCTCACAGAAGCCTATTGGTGATGAAGGCGTTTGCGGCTGAGCTCGGCCTGACGCCGGCCAGCCGAACGCGCATCTCGGTGTTGCCAGGGATACCCTCAGATGACATGGAGGGCCTGCTCGACTAGCGCATGAAACTGCAGGGCTATTTCGACGAGGCGGCCGCCGACAGGGCGGTCGCTTTCATTAACCAGCTCAAGCACACGAAAGGGAAGTGGGCTGGCACGCCATTCAACCTGCGACGCTGGCAGAAGCGCATCATCCGTGAGGTGTTCGGCCGGAAGAACCCGGACGGCACGCGCCAGTATCGAACGGTCTACATCGAGGTCCCAAGGGGGAACGGCAAGTCGGAGCTGTGTGCGGCCATCGCCAACTACCTTCTCTTTGCCGACCGTGAGCCTGGGGCAGAGATCTACGGCGCGGCCTATGACCGGGATCAGGCCTCAATCGTGTTCAACGTCGCCGCCGATATGGTGCGCCAGAACCCCGCGCTCGAGCGGCGGGCCAAGATTATCGACTCATCGAAGCGCATTGTCGTGTCCAAGACGGGGAGCTTCTACTGGGCGATTCCATCTGACGCCGCCGGCAGTCATGGGTTCAATGCTCATGGCATCGTCGTGGACGAGCTGCACGTTCAGCGGACGCGGGACCTGTGGGACGCGTTGACCACCAGCCAAGGCAAGCGCGAGCAACCGCTCATCGTGGCCATCACGACAGCAGGGACCGACCGGCAATCGATCTGCTGGGAGCTCCACGAGTACGCCCGCCAAGTCCTCGACGGGACGGTCGATGACCCGACCTTCTATGCAGTTATCTACGCCGCGTCGGAGGAGGACAATTGGCAAAGCCCCAAGACTTGGAAGAAGTGCAACCCGGCGTTGGGCGATTTCCTGAGCCTCGACTTCCTCAAGTCAGAGGCACGGAAGGCGATGGCCATGCCGGCCCGCCAGAACACCTTCAAGCGCCTCTACCTGGACATCTGGACGCAGCAAGTCAACCGGTGGATCGACCTCGGCCTCTGGGACGAGAACGCCGGCCACCTCGTCGACGAAGAGAAGTTGCGCGGCCGGACCTGCTACGGTGGCCTCGACTTGGGCTCCGTGTCCGACCTCACGGCCTGGCTGCTCGTCTTCCCGCGAGAGGACGATGCGGAAACGGTCGATGTCCTGGCCCGCTTCTGGTGCCCGGAGGCGCGGCTACACGACACGGCAAACCGCTACCGCGACTCCTACCGTGTTTGGAAGCGCCAGGGCTGGCTACAAACGACGCCGGGTGAGGCCACAGACTACGCGTTCGTCAAGGCGCAGATTCTCAGGGACGCCCAGACCTTCCAGCTCGTGGACCTGAACGTCGACCGTCTCTTTCAGGCGCACCAACTCGCTTCGGAGCTCGCCGAAGAGGGGCTGAAGGTGGCCGGCATGGGCCAGGGCTTCCTCTCGATGGCGGCACCGATGAAGGAGTTCGAGCGACGCCTGCTGGCGCGGAAGGTCCGGCACGGGGGCAACCCGGTGCTTAGGTGGACGGCCGACAACATGGCCGTAAAGCAGGATCCGGCCGGCAACCTGAAGCCGGACAAGGCGGCGTCCCAAGGCAAGATCGACGGGATCGTGGCTCTGGTCATGGCGCTGGATCGGGCCATGCGGCATGAAGAGAGAGGCACTCTCTGGGTAGCGGTGTGAAGTGGAGGAGAGTCGCCAGAGTCCCCTTCGAGGCCTTGGGCCGTGCGCTCAAGGCCTTCTCTATGCGCTGGAGCGGACAGGGTTCCTGGTGGCCGTTCTTCCTGCCCCGGACCAGGTTCGACTATGCCGGCGAAGTTGGAGACGGCAGGAACTCGAATATCGTCGTTGCCTGCATCAACTGGATAGCCAAGACCTTCCCGGAGGCGCCAGTAATCGTCGTTCAGGAGAACGCGGACGGGACCAGAGAGACCGTGCCGGGCCACCCGATGCCCCAGAAGCTCGAGCGCCCGAATCCGCACTACTCCGGCGTCCTCATGTGGATGGCTACCATCATGGACTGGGAGGCGACTGGAAACGGCTACTGGCTCAAGGTTCGGGCCCGCCTGGGCAACGGCGTCGCGCAGCTTTGGTGGGCGCCGTCCTGGACGATGGAGCCGAAGTGGCCGGATGACGGCACTACTTTCATCTCGCACTACGATTACCGGCCCGATCCTGGCCGTGAGGCCGTCAAGGTCGATCCGCGCGATGTCGTCCACTTTCGCTATGGGCTCGACCCCGAGAACACGAGGAAAGGGCTGTCACCGTTGCGCTCCTTGATGCGCGAGCTCTTCACCGATGAGGAGGCTGCCAACTTCACGGCCGCGCTCATGCGGAACCTCGGTGTGCCCGGCGTCGTTCTGTCGCCGGAGACCGTCGAGGCGAGGGTCACGCCGGAGCAGGCCGAGGAGACCAAGCAGAAGTTCATGGAGAAGTTCGGCGGTGACAAGCGGGGCGAGCCCATGGTGATGACCGGCCCTACCAAGGTCAGCGTTCTCGCCTTCTCGCCGGAGCAGATGCTCCTCCGCGAGCTGCGACGCATCCCCGAAGAGCGCGTCTCGGCCGTCATCGGCGTGCCGGCCATGGTCGTCGGCCTCGGTGCCGGCCTCGATAGGAGCACCTTCACCAACTACAAGGAGGCCAGGACGGCGGCCTGGGACCAGACCATCATTCCGGCGCAGAGGCTCATGGCCGCCGACCTGGAGATCCAGCTTCTACCGGACTTCGACACGGCGCCGGGCCGCGATGTGGACTTCGACCTGACGCGGGTTCGGGCCCTCCAACCCGACATGAACGAGGTGTTCGAGCGGGCCACGCGGGCCGTCAATGGCGGTTGGGGGATGGTGAGCGATGCCCGGCGGGCGGTCGGCTGGCCTGTGGGCCCAGAGCATGATGTGTACTTGCGTCCCATGACCATCGTCGAGATTCCCGCCAAAGGTGCGACGAAGGCCACAAAGTCGGCCGGCGCGAAGGCCCTCAGGCGCAGCACCGATAGTCGGCGCCGGCTGGCCAGGGCGCACGAGCCCTTGTTCGAAAAGGTCGCCTCAGCTCTCGTCAGGCGAGAGCGCCAAGCCATCATGGCCGTCGCCGAGACCGCTTTCGGGACGAAGGTCCACGCTGACTTCGACTCGGCCGTCAGCGCCTTCTACGGCGACGATTATGCGGCGCTCGTCGAAGAGCAGGCGATGCCTGCCCTACTCGCATACGGCGAGGCGATCCAGGCCCTAGCCGCCGCAGAGGTCGGCGCCGAGCCTGGCTTGACGCCGGCGGTAGAGGCCTTCATTTCAGCCTATGCGGCCGCGTTCGCTTCTCGTTGGATCGGTTCCTCCCGAGGCCAGCTTCTCAGCATCGTCGGTGATGCCATTCGCGCCGGCGAAGACCCGATGGCAGCTCTGACGGCTCGCTTCGACGAGTGGGAGGAAAAGCGGCCCAGCAAGACGGCCCTTTGGGAGACGAGGCAGGCGGGAAATGCTGTGGCCAAAGAAACCTACCGCTTGGCTGGCATCAAACGCCTGGTCTGGGCGGCATCCGGCAATGCCTGCAGCTACTGCCAAGCACTCAATGGGACCACCATCGAGATCACCGAGAACTTCGTCAACGCGGGTGAAGCCCTTGAGCCCGACGGGGCCGACGGGTCGCTGACGATAACCGTCGATCTTGGGCATCCACCGGCTCACGATGGCTGCGACTGCAGTGTCGTGCCGGCGTAGGAGGGAGCGTCCTATGGGCACTGAGAACGCCGTGAAGTTCGTTGACCGTGATTCTGGGCTCATCGGCGGCTGGGCCATTCCGTTCGGCGGGCCAGTCAACGGCAAGGACCTGGACGGGGAGTACTTCGACAGGAATACCGATCTCGCGCTGGACTGGTTCCCCGATGGCCGGCCGCTCCTCTACCACCACGGGATCGACACCGCCATCAAGACCAGCGTGATCGGGCGCCAGGTCTCCATACGGCTGGACGCCGAGCAGGGCGTTTGGGCGGAATCCCAGCTCGACAAGGCTCACCGCTATCACGACGCGGTGATGGCGCTGCTGGAAGAGGAAGCCCTCGGCTACTCCAGCGGCACAATGAAGCACCTCATCAGAGTGGCTCCTGACGGCAAGATCGTCCGCTGGCCGTGGGTCGAGCTCACGCTGACACCGATACCCGCAAACCCCTATGGAATCATCGAGCCAGGCAAGGCGGTGAGCCGCATGGAGTTCCTGGGACTGGACGTGCCCGAGGGCCTGGAAGAGGTGAAGCTCTGGGAAGAGACGGAGAACGAGATTCGCTATCGAGTCCGCGACCCCGACGATTTCCAGGCTG
This sequence comes from Dehalococcoidia bacterium, assembly GCA_034420175.1. GTDB lineage: Bacteria > Chloroflexota > Dehalococcoidia > DSTF01 > JALHUB01 > DAOULP01. The sequence continues at coordinate 20,511 of DAOULP010000229.1, forward strand.
ACTCCTTCCGGCGCATCACCATCAAGAAGGACGAGCCTCGCGTCAACGCGGTCATCGGCCGACTGGAGGGCGAGACGACCACGACCGTCCAGTCGTTGCGGTTCCCCAAGGAAGACGGCTGGACGATGGCTGGGGCGAAGAAGTGGGCTGCGGACCATCCCGATGTAGCGAAGGCGAGCAAAGGCCTCACCTTCGAGGCCGAAGCGGACATCGCCGTCGAGTCGCTTGCCGACGTGACGGCTTTCGTCGCCCGGACGAGGTCGCTTGCGGACCTGCGGGCGAAGGAGGGGCGGACGCTCAGCACCGCGAACCGGGAGCGCCTGGGGCGCCTCATGTCCGCCATGCGCGAGTCGCTGGCTGACATCGAGAAGCTGTTAGACGAGACCGATCCCGACAAGGCCAGCGCCGTCCTCCGAGAGTACGTGCGTTACCAGAAGATCGTGGCCGAGCTGGCTGCGGCATAGGAGGAACCGTGAAAGCACTAGTCGAGAAGCGGGAGGAGCTGGCTGTAAAGCAGAAGGCCCTCCACGACATCTTTGAGGAGGCCGGCGACGACCTGGACCTGATGAAGGTCAAGTCCCTCCAGGGCGAGTCGAAGCAGCGGGCCGAGTCGGTGAAGGCGCTCAACGACGAGCTAACGGCTCTCGGCAAGGAGGTCGAGGAGCTCCAGGCCATCGAGGACGCCCGCGAGAACACCAAGAAGATCGGCGACGCCCTGGACACGCCGGCGGGCAAGCTCCTGCACCCGAACGGCGGTGGCGGCGATGGGGGCGGCCAAAAGCCCGTGAGGAGCATCGGCGACCTCTTCGTCGAATCGCAAGCCTACAAAGGCTGGCAGCGTGGCATGGGTGTGGGCCCGGTTGCCGAGCTCGACATCGGCGCGGAGGAGGCCAGCATCGGCCTCAAGACTGTCATGTCGACGGGCGCCGGCTTCGCGCCCGAGACGATCCGCATCGGCCGCATCATCGAAGAGGCCTTGCGGCCCATCCAAGTACTTGACCTGATCCCACCGGGCACGACGACGCAGGCCGCAGTCGTGTACATGGAGGAGACGACGGCGACGAGCGGCGCGGCTGAGACGGCCGAGTCCGCAGAGGGCTCGCTTCAGAGCTACGGCGAATCGGCGCTGGCTTTCACCGAGCGGTCAAGCACAGTGCGGAAGATCGCCACGTTCCTGCCCGTCACTGACGAGCAGCTCGAGGACGTGGCCCAGATTCGGGATTTCATCAACATGCGGCTGTCCTTCTTCCTGCGACAGCGGCTGGACGGGCAGGTACTCGTGGGGAACGGCGTAGCGCCGAACCTGGCGGGCATCCTGAATACGTCGGGCATCCAGACCCAAGCTAAGGGCACGGACCCGGTGCCGGACGCCATCTACAAGGCGATGACCAAGATTCGGGTGACCGGACGCGCCTTGCCGAGCGGCGTGGTCCTTCACCCGAATGACTGGCAGGACATCCGCCTTCTGCGAACCGCGGACGGCGTCTACATCTGGGGAAGCCCGAGCGAAGCAGGCCCGGAGCGCATCTGGGGCCTGCCAGTGGCGCAGTCGGACATCATCACCGAGAACACGGGGCTGGCGGGTGACTTCCGGGCCTTCTGCCAGCTCTTTATCCGCCGGGGCATCGAGGTTCAGATCAGCAACTCGCACGCCTCGTACTTCATTCAGGGCGTACAGGCGGTCCGGGCCGACATGCGGGCAGCCTTCCCGGTGTACCGGCCGGCTGCGTTCTGCAGCGTGACGGGCATCTAGGCCTGACTAAGACGGGGTGAGAGGGGCGGCCGAATCGCCGCCCCTCCTGCTTTCAAGGAGGTTGGCAATGGCGGTAATCACGGGTGGTGTGGTGATAGACGGCGCGGTCGGAAGGGCACAGTTCATCTCGACCGAGCAGACGGGCACCGGCGCCCAGCAGAACATAGCCCACGGCCTCGGCGTGACACCCAGGGCCGTGCTGGTGACCTTGACGGGCCACGGCGCCGTGACCGTCGACATCGCCGAAGGCGCGCACGACGCCACAAACGTCAAGGTGACAGTTACGAACGGCGTCACCTACAAGGTCGTGGCCTGGGTCTAGGGCCATGGGCCTGACGATTTCAAGCCTGCGTCGACAGGCTGAGGAGGCAAAGAGCATGGGCAGCATCACAGTCGACCGTAGGTTATGGCTCACTGGGGATCGCGACCGCGTTGTCGAGGACGGCGACCCTGAGGCCGCGTTCCTGCTCGCGGCGCCGGGGCAGACCATCTCGGAGTCAGACGCCGAGCGGTATGGACTGGTGCCGAAGGCCAAGACGAAGGCGGCTGCCAAGTCCGACAAGAAAGCCGTGGAGGCACCAGAGGGGGACAAGGCGACCGAGGAGTAGTCCATGGCCTGGGACAGCCCTTACGCGACAGCCGAGGAATACCGGGCCCGCGTAGACAAGGCGGCAACAGGTGAGGACACGGAGATTGACGCCCAGCTCGAGGGTGTCTCGCGTTACGTCGAGCATGAGGCTGGCCGCGTGTTCAACCAATCCGATCCCGACTCGGTCCGCTACTTCGACGGGAACGGCGGCGTCCACGTCTACATCGACGACCTGGTGATGCTCACGGCGCTTGAGGTCGATATCGATGCCAGCGGCTCCTGGGAAACCACCGTGGCCCCGGCTTCCTTGTTGCTGAAGCCTTACCACGCCTCGGAGATCGGGCAGCCCTACACGTGCATCGAACTTGCCCCCTGGCAGACGACCATCAGCCGCTTTCCAGCCAGGCCAAAGGCCATCAAGGTAACGGGAGTCTGGGGGTGGCCAGCAGTGCCGGGCGGCATCAAGGAAGGGGTCATTGGGATCACAAGGCAGCTCCGTGACCTCCACAAGGCGGGATTCACCGCCACACTGGAGAGCGTCGACATGCTCGTGCGCCAATCCCCACAGGCATCGTTTCTGCTGCGCGACATTCTCAGAGAGTACAGACGGAGGGCCCTCTTTGCCTGACACCGTGGAGGTCCAGGGACTGGTCGAACTCCGGCGCAAGCTGGACCGGGCGACGGAGCCCGTGGGGGACCTCATCAGGGAAGCGGGCGAGTTCGCCCAGAAGAAGACGGCCGAGTACGCCAAGCCGCACCCAGCGGACAAGGGGACGCTCGGCCAGGGCATCACGCTCGCGCTGAAGGGGACACCGATCCCCCTTGAGGCCTACGTGCGGCCCAACAGACGAATCGCGGGCATCGCGGGCACGGTCGAAGAGGGTCGGCCTCCGGGCAAGCGCCCCTCCGTGGACGCGATAGAGCGCTGGGCCTGGGCCCACGGCTACCTGGCGCGCGGCAAGCGCGGCTGGAAGCTGGCCCAGCAGATCACCGAGCGTGGCACGAAGGGCGTGAAGATGTTCGAGAGGGCGGCAGTGGATACGGAGCGCAAGCTCGTCGAGCTCGTGGGCGACGCGGCGAAGGCGATAGAGGCGAGGTTCCAGAGGCGATGACCTACAACCTGGACGACGCGCTTGACCGGATCGTCGCCATACAGGCGGCGATTTCGATTGCAGCGCCCGTGTCGCTGAGCGTCGCCGTCGCCCACAAGGATCCGCCAGGCGCGCTCCAGGATCTGCCCTGCTTCGTGAACGCCGTTGCGGCGCCCGAAGTGACCTACGGTCCGCAGAGTCAGCGCATCCTCTATCGGGTTACCATGCAGTTCTTCGGCCGCGATGAGAAGGCGGCGGACGCCTCGGCTGTCGCCCGCGCCTTCATGGAGGCGACGAAGACGGCGTTCAACGCCGACATCCGCCTCAATGGCACATGCTCTGTTGCCCAATTGGAGGGTGGCGGTCGCGTCGTCGGTCTTCAGTACGCAGGCGCGAACTACATCGGCTTCGAGGTCCCGCTTCGAGTTCTCATGCGCGACGCGGTCGCGTTCGCCTAGAAGGAGGTGGCCTATGGGCTGGAAGTACATCGGGGAGGGCGCCTACCTTCCGGGCGTCCCCGCCCGCGACATCTCGGACGAAGAGGCGAAGGAACGGGGCCTAGAGGAAACCTTGAAGGCCTCGTCCATTTACAGGCGCGTCCCCGACAGGCGGGACAAGCCAGAAGGGGGTGAGGACTGATGGCCCTCGCAGGACCGGCCATCGAAGCCGGGACCATCTTCCAGATCGGCAAGGAGACGACGCGCGGGACGGCGGTAGCGGCGACCAACCGCTTGATCGGCGTGAACCTCAGCATTGACCCCGGCACGACGATCCGGCGTTCGGCCCACGCGGGCGGGACACTGGTGCGCCGAGGCCCCACGGCCATCACCCGCAAGTTCGCCCAGATCAAGGCGACGGGCGTGCTCAGCTTCGAGCAGATACTCTACTACCTCTACATGGGCGTGAAGGGCAACGTCACGCCCACGGGTGCGGGGCCGTACACGTACACCTTCGACCCCAATGAGACGAGCGACCCCGAACCGGCGACCTTCACCATTGAGCGGCGCCTTACTGATGTCGAAGGCACTCCGGGCAACGACGACATCGAGGTGGAGTACTGCTTCGCCCGGAGCCTAACCGTCCGGGGCGCCGAGGGTGAGGACGCGGCCTGGGAATTCGACGCCGATATCGTTGGCCGCCAGGTCACCTCCACCACCCTCACGCCGGCCATCGCTGTGCCCAGCGTAGAGGAGATTCTATTCGCCAAGACGCAGCTCTACATCGACGACACCTGGGCTGGTCTGGGCGGGACGGAGGTAACCGGGGCGCAGCTCTTGGACTTCAGCCTCACCTTCGCCACGGGCCTCTCGCCCCACTTCGGAGCCGACGGGAACCTGTACTTCAACCGGTACACGATGGCGGGTCCTCCGGGGCGCGAGCATGGGGCAACGCTGGACCTGACGCTTCTCTGCGACACCCGGATGGCGACAGAGCGCACGAAGGCCCAGGCCAAAGCGACCCGCTTCGTGCGCCTTAAGGCAACGGGCTCGTCCAGCCGCCAGGTGACGTTGGACATGGCCGTCGAGCACGAGTCGGGGGACATCGCCAGCGTGGACGCGCGGGACGGCCTACACATCGTGTCGATGCATCTGGTGCCGGTCTACGACGCGACGGGCGCCGCCCACTTCAAGGCTACTGTCGTGAACAACCTGGCCACGTTGCCGTAGGAGGAACCATGGGGGAAGTCACAGGACAGTTCATCCCGGAAGACGAGACCTATCGAATCGACCTTGGCGATGGCAAATGGGTTGAGGTTCGACGCCATTTGACGACCGGCGACCGGCGCGCCGCCAACAGTCAGGCGATGGTAATCCGCGCCAAAGCGCGCGTGGGCGAGAAACCTGAGGATGCTGAGGCAACATTCGACGCCGGGCTTTGGGGACTAACCATCCTCAAGCGGATGATCGTCCGATGGAGCGACCCGAAACAGGTCACACCGCAGAACATCGAGCGAATGCCGGACTACATAGCGGATCGCATCCTGGCAGAAATCGACCGTCTGAACCCAGGGCGGAGCGAGGAGCAAAAAGGGGGCTCTACCGCCGGCTCCTTGCCAGCTTCCGACGCGCCGGCCGAGGGGATTCCGGCGGGGCCTGGCCCCGAGAGCTGTCCTACATAGCCGACATGCAGGCAATGGGCATCACGGACTACAACGTCTACCTGGCCCAACCGGAGTTCTACCGCGACGACATGCTGCTCGTGGCTGAGGCGCGAGAGGACGCCCGGCGAAGCCTGGAGGCGGAAGGAAAGGCGAAGTCTAAGCCACGTCGGGGACACCAGAGCTAAGGGCTGATGGCTGGCATCGCTGAGCTCAGCATCTTCATCCGCGCCAAGGACGAGTTTTCGCGCGTTGCCAAGCAGGCTCAGGGCGCCTTCGACCAGGCGGCGAAGAGTGCTCAGCACTGGGGCGGCGCGATGCAGGTCGCAGTGGGCATCGGTCTCGCCCAGGCGCCTCAGGCGCTGGGCAACATGATCTCCGGCTTCACAGATGCCGCTCAGGCCGGAGCGCAGCTCGAATTGCAGGCCAAGAAGGCCAGCACCGTCTTCGGTGACCAGATCGGCGTCGTGAAGCAATGGGCCTCCGAGAACGCCGCTGCGATGGGCCTCACGAAGAACCAATTGACGAACGCAGCGGCGGCCTTCCAGGACCTCCTCATTCCGATGGGCTTCACGCGGGAACAGGCCACGGGCATGACCACGGACGTGATGGGCCTCTCTGGCGCCCTGGCTGAGTGGTCGGGGGGCAAATACGACGCGGCCGCCGTGAGCGAGATCCTGGCGAAGGCCATGCTGGGCGAGCGTGACCAGTTGAAGGCATTGGGCATCAGCATCTCAGAAGCGGACGTGCAGCAGCGCCTCTTGGAGAAGGGCCAGGCCGACCTCACAGGGCAGGCACTCGCCCAGGCGAAGGCGGTAGCCACTCAGGAGCTCATATTCGAGAAATCGACCGATGCCCAGGCAGCTTGGGCCAACGGCGCCGGCACGGCGGCGAGGCAGGCGGCCGAACTCAAGGCAAAGCAGGCTGAACTTGCTGAGGAAATGCAGGCCCGATCCGTGCCTGTCATGGCGAAGCTCACTGAGGGTTTCATGGCCCTGCCGGAGCCGATGCAGATGGTCGCGTTCGGCGGCAAGGGCGTGCTGGACGCCCTCGCGCCTATGGCTCCTGCGTTCATGGCCCTCGGCCCGGCTGTCAGCGGGCTGCTGCCCATGCTCGGCTCCCTCAGCGCGGCGCTCATGACCCCGCCTCTGGGCATCATTGTGCTCTTGGCAGCGGCCGGCGTGGCGATCTACCTGTTCCGCGACCAGATCAAGGACGGTTTGGGCAAGGCCTGGGAATTCATCAAGGGCGTCTTCGGGGACATCCAGGAGCTGATAGGCGGCACGACCGACTGGCTCAAGGACCACTGGGAGATCATTGTCCAAACTGCGCTGGCGATCCTCTTCCCGCCAGGCGCCGGGCTGTTCTTCATCATCACCCACTTCGACGAGATAACGAACTGGGTGAAACTCCTGATCTCCGGCCTGAAGGACTTCCTTGCCCAGCACTGGCAGACCATCGTTCAAGTGGCGCTGGCCGTGCTCTTTCCGCCTGGGGCCGGCCTCTTCTTCATCGTCACCCACTGGACGGAAGTGAAGGAGCGCGTATTGGGTATTGCCCGTGAGATGGCGGATAGCCTGCTGGGCGGTGTCGCGCTGTTGACGGCGGGAATCGTCAACGCTTTCGCCCAGTGGCCAGGCAAGATCGGCGATGCCCTCCTGTCGCTGCCCTCGGTGCTCTTCGATGCAGGGAAGGCAGCGATACAGGGGTTCATCAACGGTCTGAAGAGCATCCCGCTGCCCGATCTCACGCCGGGCTTCGATGTTCCGGGCGTTCCCTTCCTGCAGGCTGGCACGCCCTACGTGCCCCGCAACATGCTCGCCTACCTCCACCAGGGCGAGATGGTCCTGCCGGCGCACGTCGCTGAAAGGGTGCGGGCCGGCGCCGGCGAGACCAACTTCAACATCACAATCAACGCTGGCGGCGGCGCTGACCCCTACGCCATCAGCGAAGCCGTGCAGGACGGCCTGCACCGTGCCCTTCGCCTGCGAGGCGCCATCGTATGAGAGCGTTCTATCGCCTCACCGACCAAGACGACTCCAACGCCTACACATTCCAGCTCGACTCGGAGCGTATGGACGTCCCTTACCGGACCGCCCTGGCAACGCCCATCGGGGCTGACGGCGCGTTTGACCTCCACGGTGACGCCCGCTCTCCGCTGGACGTGGGCCGCGCTCGCATTGACCTGACTCTGACGGCGGCCACGACGACGGCCCTTGACACCGCCATCTCTACTTTGCTTCAGGCGGCCCGTGGTGCAGCCCGGAGCAAAGGGCTCCGCAAGCTCTGGCGCCGCTCCGTCACTGATGAGGCCGGCGCCCGCTTCACGTGGGCGCGCCTCGCGTCCCGCCCCGACCTGCACCTGTCCGCCGACCACGTCCTGTACAAGCCGGTGTCGCTCGATTTCCGCCTGCCTGACCCGAAGTTCTACGAAGCCCTCACCTCGTCCTGGCTCACGACGAATGGCTACACACCCTATACGCTTGTGAATGAGGTAGAGATAGGCCAGCCTGTCAGCCCTTACCTGGTCTGCGCCCAATTCAGCATCACGACGACGCCCTACACGTTCACCATCAAGAACGCGGGCACCCTTGAGTCCCGGCGTTTGATCTTCTTGCTGCGCAGCATGGCGACCCCAGGCACGTACGGCATGACGAACCCGAAGATCGAGAACCTGACGACAGGGCAAGAGTGGTCGAGCACACGCGACTCGCTGTCATCCGACCAGCGACTTAGCGTCAACTGCTCACCGGGCCTCGGTCGAGCCCGCTGGACGACAGATGGTGGTGCGCAATGGTTCGACGACAGTGCGAACCTCAGCCTGGGCGCCACACAGGCCGTGATCATGGAGCTTCAGCCCGGCGACAACTCGATGCGCTACACAGACGGCGGGACGCCCAACCTTGCCCTGCACTGTTGGTGGCTCCATGCCTACGAAGACTGAGAAGCCGAAGCAGGGCCCCAAGCGGTCCGACCCGCCGCCGGAGCCGGCAAAGGACCCAACCGACCGCCGAGAGCAGGCGGCCGTTATCACGGACGCCAGCGGCAACGTCAAAGCAAGGATAGGTTGAGACTGAGGACGGCACGACATTGGAACGGCTGCCCTGCCGCCTGTTGACGGCACGTGACACCCCCTCGTTCGGACACTGGCTCGAAGTTGGCCGGGTCCACGCTGTGGAGTACGAGGTGCCCGCCGTTTCACCTGCCCTCGTTCGCCGACTGACCGCCGACGACTACTTGCCGGTGGTCGCTGAGTGGGAGGGTCAAGAGGTTGCCTGCATCATCTTCTACGGCGCCCCCCACGAGCGCGTGACCTACATCATGCTCTGGGAGTGGGATACTTCCTGCCCGCAGCGACTCATCGACGGGGCCAACTACTCTATCATGCTCCACGCCTATGACGTGGGGCGACAGCGGCCGGCGTTCTGGGGCAACACCCGCGTCAAGGGCTGGCAGCCGACCGAGAACGCGAAGCGTGGGGCGAACCCCGCGCCGTGGCTCCAGGAAGAGGGGCTGGCCTACGTGGAGCCCTTGGACGCCGCCCACACCGACCCTGAGACCCAGGTGGGCCCGTCCTGGTTTGAAGAGGTGGCCTTGAAGTTGCGGGAGCTATGAGGTGAAGCCTCTCGCTTGCCGGCTGCTCGACCGAAGAGATGGGGCGGAGATGGCGACCCTTTGTGCTCAGGCGAGGGCGCTCATCACGAACCGGGCCGACTGGCAGGCTGACCATCCTGAGGGGCTCCCTTCTCTCGATGCGGCGGCGGCCCAGCGCATCGCCGACAATTGGCTGCCCGGCGTGGCCGAGTACAAGGATCAGATTGTCACTGCTATCTGGTTGTGGCCGGCTGGCGAGGTGGCCTATGTCATGCTCTGGATTGATGACCCCGGCCAGCCGGAAGACATCCGCCGGGCCGGGGCGCTCTCCCTACTCCTGTACCTGCACGAGCAGGGTGCGGCCCGACGGTTGGCGCGCCATGAGCCGCCCGTCCGCTTCGTTCAGAGCTATGAACCGGACTATGTGGCCACTGACACCTTAACCGGGGGCAACGTCCATTCCCTGCTGACCAAGGACCTCGAGGGCATCGAAGAGACGCGGCTCGCCTCCGATGAGAAGGGAATGGTAACAAAGGCGAAGCACCGGATGGAAGTGACCCCCGCCCTGCTTGCCAGCCTTGCCGCGCAACTGGCGGCGATTCCGGAGCGCTGATGTGGCGAGTCCTGGCGAGGCCTACTGGTATTGTGGTTGGACGCCCTTCTGGGCAACGGACGGGGCGTTCTGTACCATCAAGGACGCAGGGGCCACGTTTGTTGCGACTCCACCTAGCCCGTTCGGCGGCCGTCGCGTCGCCCTCGACTTCAATCATCCTAATGGCTGCCGCTTTTCTCCTTCACTGAAAGCGGGTTCAGCGGTGATTGGCTGGACGGCACCACCGGCGGCCGTCGCTGGCAAACGGTGGGGCCTGCGCTGGTCGTTCAAGGCCCGCTGGAACGGCACGAATCCAGGCTCAAAGTGTATAGTCGCCGGAAGCGCAGCCGAGGGCACCACAGGAGAATGGCGCATCTTCCAAGACACGGACGGCAAGCTAGAAATCTGGTTGGCCGGGTGCCTTTGGGACAAGTGGGGCGCCGTGCCAAACGCTGACGCCGATTACCAGATCGACGTATGGCGCATCCGCACGAACGGCATCATGGACCTACTAACCGACCAGTGGGTCGTGCAGGCACACTCGAATCTAGGCGGGACGCCGTCAACCACGACCATTCTCAACGTCCGCCGCTTTTGTTACTACGACTACGCAGGGACACTTCACTTCGGCCAGCTATCTGCGGTCGGCTCAGCCTGTACCTGGTTTGTCTCCAACTGGGCCGTGGGATGGGATGACGCCGGCGCCCCGTGGGGCATCTTCTACCACGAAATGCCCGCCCTGGACGGGAACAGTTCCTATGACGCCGACTACGCCGGGGCTTACTCTGACTGGGACGAGGCGCTCCCCGCCAATGACGCCGACTATCAGCAGTCCCAAGGCGCCGGTTCATCCGTCACTCGGAATGAGGCGTCAACCCTCGCGGCGACCGGGGCGGGCCCCGACGACGCCATAGCAGGCGTCTGGACGTTCCTTCGACACTGGATAAGTGGGGGACTCTCCAAAGGTCAGACCTGCGCCGGATGGATCGGCATTCGCGATGCCACCTATCGGCGCACCACGAGCACCCTGGCGGCGACGACCTCGCCAGGCTGGACGTGGGCACCTTGGGGCAAGAACCCGGCGGGCAACGATTGGTCTCAGAGCGACCTCGCCGCTCTGGAGCCCGTCAGCAGCGTCACTCACAACATGGGCACTTCCACCTACTATCGGGTCTCCGTCCTGGGTCTCATAACGACCTATGTCCCGGCCTCCAAGGCCCTTGCCGAGCTTCCTGCACCTGGGGAGTGCCTGACTGTGCTCATTAGCTTCATGACCTACCTGTTTGAGTACTTGCCGACCTCCAACTACGGCACCAGTACGACGACGTTCTGGGCGGGAAACCAGCCGGCCGCCAACTCTCGCCAGCGCGGTCTCTGGCAGGCGGACATCAGCGCCCTTCCGTCCGGCGCGACTATCAGTGATGAAGCCTGTATCTGGGCAAGATCCGTCAACGCCTATGGCACGCGCACGACTCGAGCCATGCGGCTGACCAGAACGAATTGCGTCGAGGGCACGAGGATCTCTGGCACGGGGGCAGACTGGAATACCTACGATGGCGTGAACCCCTGGACAGGCGGGGGCGGCGGCGAAGGCGACTACGATTACACGGTCTACTACGACATGGTTCATGCGCCTCTCCAAAACGCCACAATGTATCGGGCAGCCGGCGGCCCCGATCTGGTCGCTTTCATCGCCGACGCGAGGGCCAACCGTGGCGGGATGTTCCGCTGCCTGGGGATTCAGCAGCCGGAGACCACGCCGACCGGCTATGAGTATGACCAGGTTCAGTCGGATGATGCTGGCGCAGCGTATGGGAGGCCCTACCTGTCAATGCCGTACACCGAAGGAACACCTCTGCTTGTTGTCGCCCGTGCTCTCGCGCGCCGTCACCGGGCCGAGGTCTTCCAGGATGGGACACGAAGAGCGCATATCACCCCATGAGCATTCTAAGAGCCGAAGTCAGCCACGAACTCAACGCTGCGGGCCAGTGGAAGGTGGCTCTCCCGCTCACCGATCCCCGGACCTCTGAGGCCCAAGTCGGGCGTGTCTGGCGCCACTACCGCGAGGGGGAGGGCCTCGTCTTCGCGGGCTACATTGAGAACGTCCGCAAGACCGCGGACGGCGAGCTCGAACTTTCTGGCCCGACACTCCTAATTGACCTGCTTTACGAGAACACGCTGCTTCGGCGCAAGTACGATCACGAGAACCTCGACGATATCCTCGTCGACCTGCTCTCCGGGACCGGCTGGACTCCAACGCCCGACCCACCGAACTCGACGATGGGCTGGACACTGCCGTCGAGCCGAGAGTGGGCCATCGGAGCGTTCCGCCTCCAGCCGTCGGGCTCTGCGCGACCGAGGCTGGACAACGCCACCAGCAAGGAGGCCTCGCCGTCGTCGGGGTTTACCTGGACGCATGAGTGCGCCGGCAGCAACCGCATCCTGATCGTCGCCGTCACGACCAGCGGCGGCGCCCAGTCCGTCACCAGCCTCACGCACCACGGCCTGGCTCTCACGAAGCTCGGAGAGGCCGTTCGCCCGACCCAGGTCAAGACCGAGTTCTGGTACAAGCTGAACCCGGACACCGGCGGCGCCTGGGACATAGTGCTCAACGTGTCCGGTCCGTGCAATCTACTGGCCGGCGCCATGTCCTGGAGGGACGTGCTCCAGGCGGCTCCGGCCGGCTTCGCAGGGGCGAACGGCAACACCGCCACGCCGTCCGTCACCGTGGCGTCGGCCCCCGGCGACACCGACGTTGTCGTCGACGGGCTCGGCACGCACGCGGGAACCGGCATAGACTACAAGGAAGGTCTCGGCCAGTCCGATCACTACCTGAGCGAAGCTGCCGGCACGAGACAGGCCGGCAGCTCCTCGTCCCCCGACCCCTACCTAACGGCCCGCTTCGACGGGGAGTCCATCCTGAAGGCCATCGGGCTGCTGCTGGAGCAGGACGGCCTGCACTTCCGGGAGGAGGTCAGCGAGAGCGGGGGGTCGTTGGTGAAGAACCTGGCCTTCGGCGACTTCGGCGCTTCGGCGGGCGTCATCATCTCCGGCCCGGCCCCTTACGACAGTGTCATCATCGACGATCCGGCCTTGGCGACTGCTTCATCTCTCAGCGTCGAGGAGACGAGCGAGGAGGTCTGGAACCGGATCATTCCTCTCGGGGGCGGCGACGGCACGGCGCAACTGACTCTCGAACACGCCACCCGGCAGTCACCCTACCAGATCAAGACTCTGACGGGGCCAGACGGTGGGGTCATATATTGCCTCGAGGACTCCGCCTCCGTCGCGACCTACGGCCGGCGGACACGCGCTTTCGTCGCGAAGGACGTGGCGCCGCTCTCGAATACAAAAACAGCCCTCCAACGGGCTGCCGACGCCCTCTACGACCTTGCCGCCGCCCAACTTCGGTTCTGGAAGAACAAGCAGACCGCATACCGGATCAAGTGCTTGGCTCTTGAGCCGTCCGTCAAGCCTGGCGACAAGGTACGGCTCCGATGGCGTGGCGTGGCCGAGCATTGGGGAGAGAGGTTTGTCTACCTGGACATCGACACTGAGCTTTACGTCCTGTCCCGAAGGCGTCGGTTCTCCGAGGACGGGACCGAGGAGTCAGAGCTGGTCGTGTCCGACATCCAGCAGCGCCTCCAGACCGAGGACGAGGTCATCGTCGGCAAGCTGGAGAACACGTCGCGGGCCTTCCGGACGCACGTCCAGCAGTCGGTATCCAATTACACGATGGGGCCCGTGCTCGACTCCCTGGGCCCGGCCGGCGGCGAGGAGATGACTTTCGACGCGGTCATCGATGACAACGTCACACAGCTCTTGCGCTGCAGACTCCGGCTAAAGCCGCGTCCCATCCGCTCGACGGCGAAGGGAGCGGCTTCCGGAGGAGGGCAGACCAGCAGCCAGGACACGTCCCATACTCACTACATCAGCGGCCAGACGGCGCAATCGGGCGGCGGCCAGACCAGCGGGCAATCGGGGAGCCATACCCACACCGTCCCTGGGCACCGCCACTATATCGGCACCATCGGCCCAACAGGGCAATACGACACTCCGGTCCAGCGGGTCTGGGTTGTGCGTGACCAGTACAACGTCGCGGCCGACATCGGTGTGGGGCACTACTCCGGCTTCAGCAACTCTATCACCATCCACACCTGGGAAAGCGACGGCGGGGGCACGAGCGGCAACATCGGCAACCATACCCATACGGTCTATGACCACACGCACACCGTCAGCGGCGTCACTAGCGGCGGCGGCTCGGCCCACAGCCACACAGTCAGCAACCACACGCACAGCCAGGTATACGGGATCTACGAAGGGTCGACGGCGGCGGGCCTGCGCCTCTGGATCGACGGCGTTGACCGGACGAGCGAGCTTGGCGGCCCCTGGAGCGCGGCCTCGACGGTCGACATCACGCAGTACTTGCTTGACTCAGACGGCGTGGTCGTTCAGGGCACGCACCAAGTCAAGATCACCACGACGACCCTGGGGCGCGTCGAGGTCTACCTTGATTGGACGGTCGTCGTTCAAGCCATAGTAGCGACTTAGGGGGAACATCATGGACTGGGAGATAACGAGCCTTCTCCCCGCTGATGGGGGCCAGCTTCTTGTCAATTTCCGCCTCTACGACGACAAGCAGACCTACGTGTACTCGTCGGTGGTCGTGCCGGCAGACGCGCCCGAGCCCGAGGTGCTGAAGGAGGTTCGCGAGGCCGCCCAGGGCCTCAAGCGGGCCTACGAGGGGGAGCCACCTCGCGGCGAACTCCTGGGAAAGCGGGGGCAGGCATGAGCGGCGGCGATCCGACGCAGGGGTTCCAGCCGCACGGCCTGATCGTTATTCAGGTTGACCACGCCGGCCACTGGTCGGCCCAGTTGCTGGACGTGGATGTCCATTCCAGCTTGGCGGCGCTGGACGGCCTGAGGACGGCTCTGGTGGCGGACCATGAGCGGCTGCACGCGGAGGGCGGGCACGACAGAAGCTTGGTGGCGGCGCTGATGGGCAGTCAGAGGTCGAGGCGATAGATGCCTTTGCGCTTGGACACTATGAGGGTGCCCCAGGCTTCCGAGCCTGCGAAGGCGTCCCTCAGCCTCTTCGTGTAGAAGCCACGTGATTGGAGGTGGGCGACTATCTGCGAATGGCGGACATCGGGGAGATTGCGCTTCCACGCGTTGTGGAGAAACTCGACAGCCGTCGCCTGGACCTCGGTAAATGTGAAGTGTTGCCCTCTCCACATCACCGAGGTGTAGTCCTCCGATGCTTGAAACCCAGTTGGAGGCGCGGCAGTGCTGGGGAGTGAGCCTGGAGCGGCGACGAGCCTTATCAAGCAGTTCGGTGGGAGTTTTTGTAGGACGAGCTCCTCCTTGGCGGCCGCGATCTGGTTTGCCATGACCTGGACGACCGTCGTGGCATGGCGGCCGAGCATCGCTGTTATCCCCTGGGCCTTCTGCACCTGGTTCGGTTCGTCCAGGACAAGGCAGTCGTATAACTGAGGGAAACGCGTGAACATCCCCTCAGGTGAAAGCTCGCTTAACTCTGCCGCGAAGCGAACGTAGGACAGCGCCATGGTTCGGGCATCACCTTCTGGGATGTGTTGTCGGAAGACATCGATCTCGTATGCCTCTGTTGGGTCGGTGTCCTCCAGCCCGGCAGCGAGCACCGCAAAACGGCGATCTATGCATTGGAGGCACGCCCCACAGTGCCGGTAAGCCCTTGTTCGACCTCTGACTCGGGAACAGGAGTGGGTTTGATCTACTAGGAAGCCGAGGCTGGAGCGAACGAGGCTGCCGACTACTTCTGCACGCGTTCTGCCCCAGAGCGGGTTGTGTACGCAGGGAGCATTGGGTAGCGCCATCTGAATGAAGCTATTGAAGAGCCAGATGAATCTAGGGTGTGTGGTCCGGCTGGCGGTAGTCCCCAAGAGCTGGTCGTTGATGGGTAGATTCAGACTCACTATTCCGTTGTCGGCGAGGGCCACGCTGGTTAGTCCCAGCCGCTGCGCGAAGACGGAGCCCATGGTCGCGTAGAGGAAAGAGCGGGTTCTCTGCGTGTATTCCTTAGGGTCGGATCCGGTACGATGTATCGCAACCCCTATAAGAGGGAAGTGCCATGTCTGGGAGAATTGATGGCGCATAGTCTGCACGAGGTCATGCTGGCGGGAGCGGACGTTGAACGCGGGGGAGTGGGCAATGAGAAGGGGCCTCGCTCCCTCAGAGAATGCCTCCACCACGGCACAGAGGCTATCCATTCCTCCGGAGAACAAGAATACCGAGTCGGGCTTGCCCAAAGGGACAGACGGATCGATGTCAAGGGTGAGCTGTGTATCCTCCGAGCCCGCTGGGGAGAAGGAGAATGACCACGTTTCTCCAGATAGGAACCCAAGAACCTCGCTCAGCGCGGCGACCACTTCCGGCCTAGCCCAAAAAGACGTGTCCGCCACAGGGATGAAGAGGTGCATGTCTCGATGCCAGGCTTTGCCGTAGATGTCTGCCTCCCCGCCTCGGGACACACTCTGATCCGCCGCGTACACGTATGAGGCAATGCGAACAAGATCTGTCGCGCGGGCGTCAAAGGACGCCAATAGGGCATCGGAGGGACTCTGGATTCTTAGGTTGACGTTTGCCCCTGCACCCCGGTGGCTCAGAACCGGCCTCGCGTCCCAGGCCTGAGACTGCACCGAGGGCGGCGCTACGGCACCGTCGCATTGGACGAGTACCCTCTTCATGCCGCAGTTGCGCCTCGCTTCAGTTCAGACCGGAGCTTGCGCAGCGCGTAGGCTACGAAGTGTTGGGCCTCCTCCTGACTTATCTGGCCCTTTGATTCCCAGTTGTACTTCGAATACCAGCCGCCTGCGTAGGCCTCGACGATTCCGGCCGCTTGCCAGGCATGGGTGTTCAGGGCCCGCACGAATTCCAGACTGTCGCCGATAGTCGATAGGGGACCGATTCCAACGTGGTTGGAGAGTTCTCGATCGACAAGGGACGCCAACGTACGCGACATGAAGCTGGCGAAGAACCGTCGGGCGAGTTCCCCGAAGTGAGCCTGAGTCGAGTATGTGCGGAAGGCCCTCTGCGCGTCTTCGGTGGTGCTTCCGAAGAGGCTTGGTCCCTCTCGGGCGACTGTCTCCGAGAGGGCTTGACGCAGAGCCAGTCCACTAATCTCGCCAAAATGACCAGAGTCCGGGAGGCCTGCTATCTCTGCCCGGACCTGCTCGCCGATCCGGGAAATGAGGGTTATCGCGGGTGCATCGGCCGGTGCGCTAATGCCGAGTTGGCCGAGCTCTTGATGAAACGATGTCCCCCTTGCAGCCCAAGTGACGCGGGTTAGGAGCCAGAAGCAGTAGGTGAGCGCTTGGTCGGCGGCTAGCTGGCGAAGGCGATTGTCTGCAGCCTCAGCAGTCTTGGCGGCGACCGACGCCGCTTGATCAGGGGAAACGTGGTCAAGAAGCTCGACGACCTCTCGCCACCGGCGGGTCCTGGGTAGTCGGCCGAGCCTATTGTGTCCCAAGCCTTGTCACTCCACAGTCGAGAAGGTCTCTGTGCTACCCGGCCGAAGCCCCGGAGGAGGCCAACGGAGCGTACAGGGCAACGAGGCCGTCGATCCACAACTTCAGACCGGCTTCGGCCAGATGTCTATCGGTCAACTCGACGTTAACGTGGGCGACGTGCTTGTTGCGGAACTCATAGATGGCCACCACTTTGTCGAGCAGGGAGTCAACGAGGTCCGCAAAACTCTGGCGGACTGCATCGAAGATGCCGTCGACGCTGTGCGACTGGCAACAATACTTGAGGCAGAACTCCAGGAGTCCGAGCGGCATGAGGCCATTCTTGTGGATCAGCGTTCGCCGGAGGTTGGCCGCGTGGCGCTGGTGGTACTGCACATCGCTCCTGTCGATGCCGTCGTAGAGCGGCTCGAAGAAGATCTTCTGCTGCTGTGGATCGGTTGGGACGTGCCGGGCTAGTCGCTCGATGATGAGGGCCGTCGCCGCGTCGTCGAGTGGGCCCAGCAGAGGCTGGAACACGGGACCGAAGGTCGCCGATTCCTTCTTCTCCAGGAAGCGATACAAGGTCACTGCCTGCTCAATGGACTTTCGATAGCGCGGCGGCAGGCCTTCGAGAGTTGCAGCGGGGATGAACTCGTCGGCCGCCAGCGGCGGAGCTTCCTCTTCGGCAAACAGAGGCAGGGCCATCTGTGGGCCGGGTGACTCTTTCAGTAGGCTTACGAGCGTGGGGGCGCAGGCACGCGCCAGCTCTTCCAACTGGCTCCCGGCGAGCTGAGAGAAGATGCCCTGTGGCACGTACAAATAGCGCCACTCGGTCTTGGCCGCCTTCGATGCGGCCTTGCACCATGCCACCGCCGCGCGAGCCTTGTTTGGCACGTCTTTGTCCTCGCGCCCTTTGGTTTCCACGAGCAGATAACTGCCGTTCGCTAACCGCACGATGAAGTCGGGGGTGTAAAAGGCGAGGCGCCCGCCCGACGCGAGATAGTCGATCCGCAAGGACTGAGGGCCGGCGTTCTTGCAGAAGGCTGCCGCGTCAGGCGCATTGTCGGCGAATGTCGTGAACGCGACCTCCAGCTCGCGATTGCAGGGCACGAGGTTGAAAGGAGTCCTGTACGCTTCTGCAACCGGGCGGCGCTCCGAGTGTGTGACCTGGAACGGTCGCCAGACCGTGACCGACTGCGGCTCGGCGCTCGGGATGCGCTGCTCGGTCAGCGTCGTCTTAGCACGAATCAAGGGCACGAACGTGGCTCGGATGTACTCCCGCACGTCGCTGTCCGCCAGTCTCGCGGTGAGTCGGCCGTCATTGAGTTCGACGCGCCTGCCGAAGAGAAGCTCTTGGAGGAAGCGCTGGATGAGGGGTGCAAGCACGGGGTGTGTGCCCTTGATCTTGGTTATTCGCTCCAGCTCCTCGCGATAGAAGGAGATGGCGCCCCAGCTATTCTCCAGCAGGGGCAGCTTGGCGTTCATCTCCTCCACGATCTCGTTCGTGAAGAGATGGCGGCCCTCGTACTTGATCTCTTTGTCGGTCGGCTCTCCCAGCGGAAGCGGCTGAAAGGTCTCAAACTGGCGCCGCACGTCTTCGAACGTCAGGCCGTCCAGTCTAGACACGATGCGGTAGGCCGGCGTCAATCGAGGGATCGGTAGGTCGAGCGCTTTCAAGTCCTTGTTCTCGGCGTCAGGGAAGATGCTTACTGTCGTCCGCGGTACCTTGTCGGCGTCAACGACGGCGATGTCAAGGCCTTCCTGGCTGAGCTGGTCCTTATAGAGGCTCGTGAAGGCCGGGTGCTCCACCACGGTCACGACCTCCGCCACGTCGCCTTGAGAGATCATCCTGCGGAGTCCGCGCCCCAGCGTCTGCTCTGGCAGGATGTTGGCCTTCGAGCTGTAGGGACGCAGTGGCACGATGGTCGTGACATTGCGTACGTCCCAACCCTCTCGGAGCATCAGCACCGAGACGATGCACCGGAACGGGCTGGTGTTCTGGTCGAGTTCGCGCGAGAGCCTACGCAGCTCCTTCAGGTCCTCGTCACTGATCTCCTTCTCGCTCTCGACGAACTCGACATACGCGCTGGCACCCCGACCGCGCGTCTTGAGCCTTCCTTTGAGGTTCGTGTGGAGGTTGATGGTCTTGCCGTTGAGGTCGGCATAGATCGGGTCCGTGTTCAGGCGCCGCGCAATCTGGTCGGCGGCCTCCGTGTCCTCGGTCATGACGAACATGAGGGGCTTCTTGCCGCTGCGCTCCCACTCCCTCACGGACGCCTGCCAGCGAATGTAGCCCAGCGTGACGTGGTTCTCGTACCTGTAGGCGGCGTTCGGGTCTACGCGCTCGACCAACTTCTGGCCCCGGCCGATGATTGGCGTCTTGACGATGCCCGCATCGACGGCCTCGCCGAGAGGGGCGTCACATATCACGTGCTTGAAAATGTTGCCCTTGCTGTCCTTAGGCGTGGCCGAGAAGTCGAGCTGGGCAACGAGCCCCTGCCCGGCCCGTCTCTGCATGGTCTCATGCAAGTAGGTGATCGCCTCATTCCAGGCCGAGTCTGGGTCCCATACGTGGTGCGCTTCATCGTTCAGCACCAGGACACGGCGGTGGGAGGTGACGCGCTCGCGGAGCGCTTCGCCTGTGTCCAGGGCCTTCGCCTTCGACACCACCGGCCCCATCCAGGGATAGGTCTCGGGCTCTTTCGTGCGCCGCTTGCTCACGTCGTAGAGGCGGTGAATGTTCGTCAGGTAGAGCACGCCGCCGGTCACGGCACCGCTCGCCTCATCTTGCAGTACTACGGAGAGGTTCCAGTCGCCGCGCCAGGCATCCGGAATCAATGGGTCAGCGTCGAAGATGCGGCCGTCGCCGAAGTCTTCTTTGAGCCGTTCGTAGACCGTGAGGTTCGGCGCAATGACAACGAAGTGCCGGGCCATCGGGGACTCAGACTCGCGAAGCGCGTGGAAGTAGCTCCAGACGATGGCCAGACTCATGATTTTCGTCTTGCCGGCGCCGGTCGCGACCTTGAACGCGTACTTGGCCCAGAGGTCCTCGTCCGGCGTGATCCCGAGCGCCGCGATCTGAGCCCGGTTGGGGTCGGCGTGGCCGTACTCGGCGGTCACCTTCGAGAGCGAGGTGAGCCGCCGCACCTCCATCAGGTAGATGAGAGTCTCGATGGCCTCGCGCTGACAGAAGTAGTATCGGAATGGGACTTCCTCGCCGTCCAGCGCTGTCGTCAGGTGGTCGCGCTCGAACCAATGCATGAGCAGCTCGCGCGTGGTGTCGGAGGCGCCCGCGTACTCCGCCTGGCGCCACTCGCCCACATCGCGCCGCAGGTTCTGCGCGATGACAATGCTGCTCGGCCGCCGGCCCTGGACGACCTCCGCTGGCTCCTCCGGGCGCTTCGCGCGGACGCGATGGCGCGTGGGTTCCTCCCACGGCGCGAACAACGGTTCGAGCGCTTCCGGGTTGACGATGACGCTGCCGTCGGTCAAATCGGCACCTCAACGGTGATGGACGTGTCGCAGCCAAACACGTCGACGACCTTCACGCACGCCGTGTGCGGACCCTTTGAGCCGTACTCATAGCCGACGTCCGAGACTGAGGGGAGTGAGCGGTTCTTCCGCGTCCGATAGGCCTGCCAGTCATGGTTGAAGGGCCGTCCGTGCGCGTAGTCGAAATCCACGGCCCAGAAGTCGATAAAGTCGAACCCGCTGTTGACGGCCCGCTCTCTCAGTGCCTCCAGTTCCCTGGTCGGCACTTCTGCCAACGAGGGGAGGAAGGCCTTCAACTTGATATCGGCCACTCGCTTCCCACTGACCTCGCGGATCACGGGCTCGGCCTCCAGCGTCGCGACCTCCAGAAAGGGTGGCGGCAAGGTGCGGTTCTTCTCCATGATCTCGCGCGGTATCTGGATGAGCTTGATCTTGACACCCAGCTCCTGCTCCAGCCGGTTGCAGGTGAGGCGCAAGTCCATCTCGAACTCCCAAGAGAGGCAGGCCACGTCACGGGCGCCCGCCTCCTTCGCCGCCAGCGCCACGTTTGTCACCTCGTCGCGCGTAAGAATGCTGTCAATGTTGTCGACGTGGACCCATGTTTGACTCTTGCGGCCATGTAGGAGCGGCGACGGCGAATCCTTCAGCGGTTCCGCCCGGTAGAACTCCAGCACAACGCGGCGGTGCTCGCCGTCTGCGCCGTTCAGGTGCGCTTTTTGCCACCACTGCCGCTCGTATCGGCCGAGGTTGTAGACATCGAAGGATCGGTAGGGCTTCCCTTCGGCGTGAAGCTGCCGTTGTAGACCTATCAGCCGCTTTCGCGACGTGTGTATTGCGAAGCGGCCAAGGTCGCACATTATCCAGCGGCGCCCCAGGTTCTCTGCTACAACACCCATGGTCCCCGAGCCGCAGAAGAAGTCGGCCACCAGGTCCCCTTCTTCCGTGCAGGCATTCACCATGAGTTCACAGAGACCAGGGTTCTTCGCACTCGGGAAGTCGCCCTTCGTGTCCTTGTATCCGAGCCATATGTCCTGCACGAACATCCCACTACTTTCGTCAGCGTAGATTATCTCGCGAGGGTTCCCCGTGGTGGACCAGTGGATCCTTTCGTCTGCATCGAGTTCATCCAAGGTTCTGTGAACATATCGCCAGTGGTTCCCCTCTGGCGGCGTGAGGCCCCTCCAGGGCTGGCCGCTTTCTCCGTAGCGTACTCCCGGGGCGTGTAGTGGAGCAGTCTTGTATCGGCGACCATCCTTGTCCACCTCGGGGAAGTCCTGGACTATCTTGGCTTCGTCGCGCTGCAGGTAGGGCTTCGTCCACTTGAACGATGGGCCTTTCGAGTAGAAAAAGATTGTGTCGTGGACGTTGCCGAAGCCAGTCCTTGTGTAGTTCTTCGGATTAGACTTCTCGCGAGCGATTTCGTTGTGGAAGTTGCCTAGCCCAAACAGCTCGTCCAGCAGGATCTTCACGTGGTGGCCAACCCTGTAGTCCAGATGAATGAAGATGCTCCCAGACTCGCTCAAGAGCTCCTTCATCAGCATCAACCGCTCTGACATCATCTGGAGGTAGGAGTCAGAGCCCCTACCCCACATGTCGCGGTACGCCACCATCTCGAGCGTCGACTGGTCTTTTTCAACCTCTTCCTTCTCGTCGCCCAGCGGTATCTCCATCGTGAAATCTGCCCCGACATCGAACGGGGGGTCGATGTAGATCAGGTCTATCTTCCCCTTGAAGTCCTTCAGAAGCGACGCCATCACCAGCTTGTTGTCGCCCCAGATGAGCATGTTGCGGAAGTCGTCGCGGTGGGCCTTCTCCGGCTCGAAGAGCTGGCGCTGGCCCTCGGCCCGCTGCCGGGGCTCGTCCACGGTCTCGATCTTCTGGAGGGGCATGGCGCAGAAAGCCACGTCCACCTCGCGGCGGTTCCCGTACTCGTCGTACTTGCCTTCCCAGACGAGCTCGGTCCGCAGGGTGGAGAGCGGATGAGGATTGTCGGGGCCGTAGCGGATGTCGTCGGGCAAAGCACACCTCCCCGTCCGAAGCATACGCGGCCCGATTATAGCCTACGGGACCCAGCCTGTTAACGGCTTAGGTCCGATGGTGTGGGTGTACTGCTCATGGAAAGACAGGCTGATCCGTCCTGAGCGTGGTGAATTTCGTGTGAGACTCGCGCAGGAGGCTGAGTACGGTGTCATGGCAGCATGACGGACGAAGGCCTTGGTCTATCAGCAGAATGTGGCTATCTGCTCTATGAGCCCCCCGCTATCGGCCGGCCTCGCCGCCCAGTGTCTTAGCCGCACTAGTCCATAGGCGGCGAGCGGCCTCCTCTTTGTTCTCTTCCGCTGTGATCCCCCGGCCGACGATGGCGTATGAAGGGTAGGGATTGACCGCTTCGAATGCAGCGACGATGTCGCCCCCTTGCCCACGGCCAATCCCTGGGAAGAGGAATCTTGGCCGTTCGACAAGCGCAGATAGCTCGGCTCGGTACCGCTCCATGCTCTCGAAGCGAGTCCCCGGTACAATGAAGTACTCTACGGAGAGGCCTGCCGCATC
This sequence comes from Dehalococcoidia bacterium, assembly GCA_034420175.1. Taxonomy (GTDB): domain Bacteria; phylum Chloroflexota; class Dehalococcoidia; order DSTF01; family JALHUB01; genus DAOULP01. The sequence goes on from DAOULP010000229.1 coordinate 43,754, forward strand.
TCGGTACATTCTTGACGGAGCGCCGTCCTCAATATAGCCGCCTTCCGACTGCAGGTAGCCAGGATGCGTCATCTCGCCACCAACGAAAGGCACGAGCCCCGCGTCCCTAAGGGCGTTCACGGATGCCTCTAGGGTCCGTATTCCGGCCTCCGGGAATATTATCACGGCGCCTATCCCTACGGACGCAAAGAGGCGAATCACTGAACCGGAGCAGATGTCTGGGACGTCGGTCCCAAACTTCTGGTGGTCGTAAATGACGGGCAGGCTCGTGTGTCTCCGGATGGTCTCTACCACTCTGCCGAGCCCATTCGCCAGGCTCAGAGACATGCCTATCTTGTATCCTGCGATGAACGACAAGTGACACGTGGCCTCGACCACCTCGCTCAGCTCTTCCAGGTCTAGCATGTCGCAGGCCGGGATGAGTCCGTGATCACGGCTGAATAGGTCGGTCATTGGGGTCCTCCTCACGGGCCTCCGCCCAGCAATTTGAACAGAGCACCGATTCGACCGATCAGCGCTCCGACCATGTGGAGCGGGTTGATGCTAATCCTCTTGAACACCACTCGTGATCCGGGCAGCACTTCCTTTGTATTACAGCAGAACTTCCCTGACCTCATATCCGGCGGATCCTCCCAACCTGTCATGCCCGTCTGGGAGCGGTGATGGACGACGCCATCGTACAGGTTACAATCCTTCCCATCGAGAAGCGCCGACATCTGGACCAGCCAACGCAGCGGCCAGGGCCGGACCTCAGGGAGAATGACTTCCAGGCGCGTACCCCTGGATTTGAATGACGAACCAAACCCGAAATCGTACTGCTTCTCCGATATCCCCGTCTCCAGTGCTCCGCGCTCTGGGAACTCAACCCTGATGCATACCGGGTCGCCCTCCAACCCTGCCCTTGCCAGGTCAGACAGACGTATTGCGTAACGGTGAAGATCGGGATCAAACCCGTAGTCGAGCGGGAACTCTTGCCCATCTCCGGTCGTCTTGAACGGTCCGCAGTTGCGCTCACGAGGGAGCTTCAAGACGATCTTCTGCTTTGCCGCCCTCTGCTGAACTGACTGGAGGTTGTGAAGAGTGACGCTGACCGCGTGCCGTGCTTCGCGGGTCTTAGAGTCGAGTGCAACCCGCCAATCAACCGTGGTATTGAAGGAGACCCTGTCTGCTTCGGCCATCTCGAGAACGACCTGCAGCTTTCCTGCCGTCAGCTCAGAGTTAGCCGACCCGTCGCGGCACGGCCTGGGGGAAGACGAAAAGGGTTCTAACGCGCAATCGCCAGCTCAGCGGCGTTCGGTATCGATGGATTCGGCACGACCCTTGGAAGCGCGTCGGGCTGGTCGTCAGGGGGCGGCAAGACATCGAAGAAGTAGACGAACTCGACCCCCCTCTCGGCGAATACCTGTTGAGCCTTGCTTTCCTCAAACAGGTGTTTGATTCGAGTTAGCACCGCAACGGCGATGACCTTCGCGTCGTATTCGGCGAGCGTGTCAAGTGCGTCGATGACTTCCGTGCCCCTGGACGAATGATCGCTGATTAGGACCACTCTTTCGCCTGACAACGCTCGCTCAAGCGGGCCCACGCCTCGCTCGAACTTCATCCGTTGGTGTTGGATCTCGCTGTCCAGCCGTACCACCTTATAGGGAAGTTGCACGCCGTCGCTCGATGCGATCTTCGCAGCAAGTAGAAGAGCCCCTACAGTGTTTCGGCTCTCCTCGTCGTTCTTCTTCAGGAAGGCCAGGAGGGTGGGGTCCTCGTACTCTCTCAGACCTACGATGAACCGAGCAAACAGACCAGCCACTTCCGACGCCTGAGTCGGGTCCTCGACAAGGAGGTCGAAGTCGACATAGGCCTTTTCCACAGCGCCACCGTGCAGTCCATGAACGCAGCTTCGCACGGCCTCAGGGGTATGGAGGAGGTCCCCATGTACCTCGCGGAACAAGGCTTGGAACAGCCTGTCGGACAGGAGGATCGCGCCTAAGTTTGGGTTCATGGTCGCGGCACCCCTTCCTTGGCAAGAATGGCTTCTGCCCTGCGCAAGAGTTCCAGGTAGTACCCGAGCGCTTCGGTGCACGCTCGGACAACCTTATCACAGTCAGGCGGTTGGGCGATACCCCCGGCGACTACCCCTGCCACGGCCGTCAGGAACCTGCCCGCCGTGGGAGTCAGTTGGTTGTCAGGTTCGATCGGGAGGTCCAACGTGACATCTCCGGCAAAGTGGCGCCAGTAGTCGTTCATCAGCTTCCTGAACAGATAGGCAGAAACACGACAAGGCTCTGGCAGTGAATCCAAGGAATGGGCGCGGAGACGAAGCGACACTCGGCGCGCCTCTGTTAGAGTCTCGGCTCGATCGCTCTGGTTCTGCTGTAGCCATGCCGCCAGTCGCTCGCCGACGGCAGCTAGGGAACTGGTCAGATCCTCATTGGACATATCGGGTTCTCTCTTCTCCGCTCTCCCGTTCAACTCGGAACGTGGGCCTCCCGCCCCGCATGCTACAGGATCGGTGTGCGTTACCCAGTCGAGAGGCCGAGAGGTTGGGAGGCAAATGCGACGGGGACTACGGGTGACGGTCAGCACACCGCCACCGTTGTGGTGGCTTCGGCTGCGCTGCTTCTCGCACTCGCTCGGCGCCATCCCCTGTCCCCGGGTAGTGCCAGCGTGCGACTGCCCTTTGGCGAACAATAGCAGACCAAACCCATGTTGTCAAGAATACGGCAGAAGCGTGTGTGCAGATTCACATTTGTTGCCCCACGTGGCGATAGCTTCTGGGACCCGTCTTCTACGGCTATTGTAGGTTAGGACGCCTGTTCAGGGGAAGCGCCCGAGGGTAGGGACTGAGAATGGAAAGGACTCTGAGCGTTGTACGGTCTATCGTCAACCCAGTCTTGAGCTTCAAGCGGGCAATTCGTATTGGGCAGTGGCATCCCTAACCGCAAAACCCCCTCACTTCCCCCTTTGGCCCGACCAACGTGCTGCGCGCCCGATCTAGCCTATCTCCGTGGAAGGCTGCGACAGGCCACGAGGCATCAAGCGGCAAGCCATTTCGATTCGTGTGGAGTGGCGGGAAGGCGGGCGGACATCGGCGTGGGACGAGCTCTGGCGGCGGATACTCCGCGAGGTGGTCGCCGATTCCGACAAGTCGCCCGTGGCTGCACCAGACGAGGGACTCGATGCCTGAACCGGCGATGAACCCGCGAGTTTGCGAGCTCTGTCACGCTGAGGGGCTTGAGATTCACTGGAGCTCGCGACAACAGGCCTGGACCTGCGGCACCTGTGATCATGGGTCGCACATAACGAGGTCGGCCGCCCCCGCGCCCACGGAGGGTGCAGACGATGCACGCCGCGAAGCAAGGCCGTCCAACGGCGAACCCTTGACGGCGGTCACGGTCAAGCTCTCGGATGTCAAGCGCGAGGCTGTAACTTGGCGCTGGTCGGGCCGCCTACCGGTGGGCAAGTTCGTCATGCTCGATGGCGATCCTGGCATCGGCAAGTCATGGCTCACGCTCGCCATGGCCACGGCGATGACGCTGGGCTTACCCTTGCCGGGCGACACCGAACATCACCCACCGAAGGACGTACTGGTCATGACGGCCGAAGACGGGCTGGGCGATACCGTAGAGCCCCGGCTTGAGGATATGGGAGCCAACCTGTCACGGGTGACGGCCCTGACTGCCGTCCGCGACGAAAAGGGCCGCGAGCGGGCGCCGTCGCTCGTGGACGACCTGACGATCATCGAGGACGAGCTGGCGCGGAGCGATTACGGGCTCGTGATCCTTGACCCGCTCAACGCCTACTTGGGCACTGAGGTGGACACCCACAGAGATGCACCGCTCCGGGCAGTCCTGGGCCCCTTAGCTGCCCTTGCAGAGCGGCGTCACGTCTCAGTGGTGGGCATCCGTCACCTGACGCAATCGCAGCGCGACCGGCCCATCTACAGGGGCCAGGGCGGCATCGCGTACGCCGCTGCCGCCCGCGTCGTCTTGCTGGCGGGGATTAACCCTGCCAACTCCTCGGAGGGGGTGTTGGCAACCTTAAAATGCAACCTGGCCCCGAAGGCCCCATCACTGACGTTCTCTATTGTAGATGGGCGGTTCATATGGGGCACGGAAACCGACATTACTCCTGCCGCGTTACTGGCCCCCGACACCCCCGATGAGGAGCGTATCACCCGCGAGGATGCCGAATCCTTCCTGCGTGAGTTGCTTGCCGACGGGCCGGTTGCGGCCAAAGAAGCTCTCGCTGAGGCCAGGGCGGCCTGCATATCTGAGCGCACCCTGAATCGAGCCAAGGCTGCGCTCGGGGTCAAGACGGAGCGCGAGGGGGAGGCTGGAAGGCGAGGCGGGGGTACGTGGTACTGGCGCCTGCCCGGATTAACATTGCCAACTACCCTCATAGAGAATCTGGCAGCCTTAATCCCCGCCGAATCTGGGGAGAGGCCCCCTGCTATGAGTGGTGGCAACCTTAATGGCGAGGAGGGCCAATGGACGCTCTAGCGATGCTGGAGGCGGCACGGGCTGCTGGGTTGCAAGTCGAGGCCGAGGGCGACCGGCTGCTGGTCAAAGGCCCCAGGGACGCCGCGCACATGGTAGAGCTACTCCGCCAGCATAAGGCCGAGGTCCTGCTTGCCCTCCAGGGCCGGTGTTCCCCTACTTGCCGCCGTTGCGCGGCCGGTCCTGTCCTGCTGCCCGACGGCTGTGAGCTGCACGGCGTGACGGCTGAAGACGTGGCGCGCTGGTGGAAGGCGGCCGAGGAACGCGACGCTGAAGTGTCGGTGTGCCACTGCTGCGCCGGCCCAGCGCCATCGGGGATGCTGGTCTGTCGAAAGTGTGCCGGGACTCCAGCCGGGGGTGCTCGGTAGCATTAAGTATTGACAAACTGTGACAAGAGGTCTTAGAATTTGAATCGAAATGAGCAGCGATTGGCTAACCGTCGCCGAAGTAGCGGCCCTGTTGCGGCTCCACCCGGAAACGGTCCGCCGCCTCTTGCGGAGGCGCGAACTGGTCGGCCACAATTTCGGGGGCCGGGGAGGTTACCGAATAAGCCGGGTTGAGTTGGACCGCTATCTTCAGTCGCTGGGGGAGCAGCCTTCTTCGGGGAGGCGCGAACGGAGCACGCAATGAGAGCAGTGATCTACTCACGAGTCTCGACAGACGCTCAGGAGCGGGACGGAACCTCCCTCGACACTCAGGAGCGGGCGTGCCTTGAGCATACCCAAGCGAACAAGTGGCGGGTCGTCGAATGCGTCCGTGACACAGCGAGCGGATTCACACTTGACCGCGACGGCATCGAGCGTGTGCGACAACTGCTCCACAATGACGCGGTGGATGTCGTCGTAGCCTATGCAGTGGACCGGCTTTCCCGGAACCAGAACCACATCGGCGTCCTGTTCGACGAGGTTGAGCAGGCCGGCGCCCGTCTGGAGTTCGTGACGGAGCGCTTCGAAGATACGGCCATCGGCCGCTTCATCCTGGCCGCCCGCGCCTTCATTGCAGAAGTCGAGCGGGAGAAGATCGTCGAGCGCACCACACGCGGCAAGATCGAGCGGGCGCGGTCCGGCCGGCTGCCACAGGCCACTGGCAAGGGCATCTACGGGTACCGCTACAACCGCGAGACAGGCAAACGGGAGATAGAGGCCTACCAGGCGGCCGTCGTGAGGCGCGTTTTTCAGCGATACGCCGAGAACCGGAGCTTCTCGGCCGTCTCGAACGAACTCAACGAGGCGAGCGTCCCCTCGTTCTCTGGCGGCCGATGGTACCCGCTGACGGTTCGGTCGGTCCTGACCAACGAGAACTACACGGGGCGAACGATCTTTCGGCGGACGAAGAGAGTGAAGTCCCGGAAGGGCGCAAACGGTAGGCGCCGAAGCCTTGTGGTGGAGCGGCCGGTAGAGGAGTGGATCGAGATTGAGGGCGCTACCCCTCGCATTGTAGATGACGCGTTGTGGGAGCGCGTTCAGGGGATCATCCTCGACCCTGAGCGCATCAGGCGCCGGCCAGCCGGGCGATTCTACGCGCTCAGTACTCGGGCCAGATGTGGCGTGTGCGGCTCAGCCATGGTAGGCCAGACCTTGACCGTCAAGGGGCGGCCATACCGCTACTACCGCTGCCGACACGCCTACGACCGAAACACAGGCCACGAATGCTCGGCGCGGTACGTGCGGGCGGATGCGCTGGAAACCGCTGTGTGGCGCGAAGTCAAGCGCGTACTCACTGAGCCCGATATCGTGCTTCGGGAGCTGCGGCGAGCGACGAATCGCCGCACGAACGGCGAAGAGGCGTCAAGCCTGGAGCATGAGATCGCATCTCTCAAGGAACGGGAGAAGCGCCTCGTTCGGCTGTACACGTACGGAGAACTCGGCGAAGACATCATTCGCGAGGAAGGCGCAAGCATCCGCCGCCAGGTGGAGACCCTGGAGGAACGGCTGAACTGTCTGAGCCGGCCGCCAGTGGACTATGACGAGTACGTCAGTGTGGAGGCGTTGGAACGCGTATGCGCTGCCGTGGCCCGGTGGCTCGACCGCGCCAATGAGGAGGAGCGGACTATGGCCTTGGAAGCCCTTCAGCTAGCGGTCGTCGCGACCAAGAATTCCGCGACAGTAACCGGCGAGCTGCCCGTCGAAGCGCCAGAGTTTATCACCATTGCACAAACATGGGCATGACGACGTGGACGTAGTTCTGGACGTCCAGGGGGCGGATGACGCCGGGGCTGGAGGGGCTGGTGGTCTCCAGGGCCACCTGGCCGCCGTCGAGGACCGCGAGGACGTCCTGGAGGTACTTGCCGTTAAAGGCGATCTTGGCCGCTTCGCCCTCCACGGCGGCATCGAGCTCGCCCCGGTTGTCGCCCACCTCCTCGGCGCGGGCGGTTATCGTCATGCGGCCGGGGGCCGACCCCTCGCCGGGACCGAACTGCACCCGCACGATGCCGCTGCCGTCGCGGGCAAAGATGGAGGCGATGCGCGTCTCGCGCAGGAACTCGTTGACGTCGACCACGGCGCGGGTGGAGTAGCTCTGGGGTATGAGCTGGCTGTAGTTGGGGAAGGTCCCCTGGATGAGCTGGGCCACCAGCTCCACGCTCTTGAGGCGGAAGAGCACCTGCGTCTTGGTGCTGTTGAGAGTCATCTCCACGGGGTCTTCTTCCTCCCCCAGGAGACGGTCGATCTCGCCCAGGGCGCGGGCCGGGATGATGATCTCGGTGCGCTCCGTCACCTTCTCCTTCAGAGGCAGGTGGTGCACCGCCAGCCGGAAGCCGTCGGCGGCGGCGAGCGTGAGCTGCTTCTCCTCGAGAACGATGTCGACGCCGGCGAGAACGGGCCGCGAGTCGTCGGTGGCGGCGGCAAAGACGACCTGCCGGATGGCGCGGTGCAACGTCTGAGGGTCCAGCTTCAGGCTGGCGCCGCCTTCCACCTGCGGAATCGGCGGGAAGTCGTCGGGGTCCATGCCGCCGATGGTGGCCTCGTTGCGGGCGCACTCCAGCTTGAGCTGTCGTGAGCGGGCGGGCAGCGTCATGTCGATGCGTTCGGTCGGGAGGGAGCTGACGAAGTCGATGAGCAGACGAGCAGGGATGGTGATGGCCCCTTCCTCCTCGACCTGGGCGCCGATCCAGCAGCTCAGCGCGATGTCCAGATTCGTCGCAGAGAGCTTGAGACGGCCGCCCTCGGTTCCCATGAGCACGTGGGAGGTGATGGGGAGAGTGGTGCGTGTCGCAACGGCCCTCCCAACGATGGCAAGACCCTTGTTCAGGTTCTCCTGCAGACAAGACACCTTCATAGCGATCACCCACTTAGGCAGTTTGACCGAAGTATAGCGCAGGCCCCGGCGCTCGGCAATAGGCCCGTGGCGCCTGCGCCATGCTAGGTGGGCGGGATTCGGGCGCAGCGTCGTGGGCGCGAACGCGTCCGTTAGGGCAGCGCCCGGAGGGCCTGCTCGGCGGCAGCGATGGTGCTCTCCAGATCGGCCCGGGTGTGGCTGAGGGAGACGAACAGCGCCTCGAACTGGGAGGGTGGCAGGTAGACGCCGCGCTCCAGCATCTCCTGATGGAAGCGGGCGTAGCGCGCCGTGTCTGAGCGCTTGGCGCTGTCGTAGTCCGTGACCGGTTCGGCGGTAAAGAAGGCGGTCATCATGGAGCCGACGCGGTTGACGCGCAGATCGACCTCGGCGCGGCGACCGGCGGCCTCGAGCCCGTCGGCGAGAGTTGACCCCAACTCGTCCAGCACCTCGTAGTGACCAGGGCCAGCGAGGGTACGGAGCGTGGCGATGCCGGCGGCCACGCTCAGGGGGTTGCCGGAGAGCGTCCCCGCCTGGTAGACGGGGCCCAGCGGCGCCACCATCTCCATGACCTCGCGCCGGCCGCCGTAGGCCCCAACGGGCAGCCCGCCGCCGATGATCTTGCCCAGGCAGGTCAGGTCGGGCTGCACGCCGAAGAGGGCCTGCGCCCCGCCGAGGCCGACCCGAAAGCCGGTGATCACCTCGTCGAAGATGAGAAGGCTGCCGGCCTGGCTCGTGACCTGGCGAAGGTGCTCCAGGAAGCCGGGCGCGGGCGGCACCACGCCCATGTTCCCCGCCACAGGCTCGACGATGACGGCGGCGATCTGCTCGCCCCAGCGCTCGAAGAGCGCCTGGACAGCCTCAGTGCTGTTGTAGGGGGCCAGCAGTGTGTGCTCGGCGTAGGCGGCGGGCACGCCGGGGCTGTCGGGCAGGCTGAGGGTGGCGACGCCGGAGCCCGCCTGCACGAGGAGGCCGTCGGCGTGGCCGTGGTAGCAGCCCTCGAACTTGACGATCTTGTCGCGGCCGGTGAACGCGCGGGCGAGGCGCAGCGCCGACATGGTGGCCTCGGTGCCCGAGCTGACGAAGCGGACCAGCTCCAGCGACGACATGGCTTCGCGGATGAGGCGCGCCAGCTCCGTCTCCGCCTCGGTGGAGGCGCCGTAGCTGGTGCCGCGCTCGGCGGCCCGCTGCACGGCCTTGACCACCAGGGGGTGAGCGTGGCCGAGGATGAGGGGGCCCCAGGAGCAGACGTAGTCGACGTACTCGTTGCCGTCCACGTCGACCAGCCGCGAGCCACGGCCGGAGTCGATCGCGACGGGCTCGCCACCGACGGCCTTGAAGGCACGCACGGGGCTGTTGACTCCGCCCGGCAGGTACCGCTGGGCCTCGGCGAAAGCCTCTCGGGATCGGTGACGAGGAAGAGCTTCTCCGGAGTTCGACTTGGTCATGACTGCTTACTCTGCGCCAGGAGACCGTAGATCTGGACGATGACCGAGGGTGAGTCACCCAGACCCAGCACGAGCTTCCGCATCTCGTCAAGCTCCGCTTTTTCTGTGTGATGCGATCTAGGCGAGGAGCGAGGATGTTCCGCTCGGTTTCGATAGTCCTGAACCTTGCGCAGTAGAGCCGCGAGTTCCCGCAGAGCTTCTGTCCCTAGACCCGGCCAGTTGTGTCTCAGGAATGCGGCTACCCGCGGGTTCTTCTCGATGGCCCGGAACGCGCCAGCCCATTGCCCCAGCGACAGACACCTGGGATCTTCAGCGTGGAACTGGCGTCGCTGCGGTTGACCGTTCCACACCCCCCATTCCACCGCCGTGCGCGATACACCTGCCCCGGCCAGGTATGTCGCGAAGGGCCTCGCGAAGTACCACGCAAGACATGCCGCCACAGCCTCGTGAAAACCCTTCAGTACAGCAAGCGTCGGAATGGCGCTCCGCCAGCCGTCTCGGTGGCCATACTCGGCGCTGATCAAGGCGTCCGTCACATCTGAGGGCAGGTTGTCCCAAACCTCAGCAAGACGCCCCTCCAAGAACAGGCGAAGCTCTTGTTCAGTTGGTGGCCTCTGCTCGTCAAGATCCCGCTGCTGTTTCACTTGGCGTATGGCCACCGTGGTCACTACATCCTTGATCGTCTGGATGTCGCGGGCCGGATCCGGAGAAGGCCCAGGCGCGCCGGCTGGGACCAGAGCTTGCGCGCTCTCCAGCATCTTGTCGGCGAACCCGATGCGCATGGCCCAGTACAAGTCCATGTGGGGGCCTATCTCCTCCGCCGGCATTCCTGCGTAGCAGGGTGTGCGCCGCCACCCGGATTCGTAGCGATCCCTCAGTTTGTGCCAGTCGGGGCGCCCCTCGAGCGGAGACAAGAGAGCTTCCACAAGGAAATCGAACGTCCCTGGTTCCTCCTCGACCTCGTCGAAGAAATCATGCCACAGGCCGGCGTTGCTGGCGGCGAACCGGGCAGCCAGTTGGCCGAACTTGTAAGCAAAGAACTGCGCCGAATTCGTCTCGCAGTCGCCAGGCGCGGCACCTAAGGTGTCCGCGTACTGGCACACTGACACTACCTCGGCCGCGCTGTACAGCAGGGCTGTCCACTCAAGGAAGGCGTCCATCTCGTCAGCGCCCTCCCGCCGCTCGGTGCGCTCACACCTGGCCGCCCACCGGTCCAAGAAGGAGCTGGCGCGCGTGAGAGCCATGTCTGCGAAGAGGCGCTCAGGCGTGTCTGCGGCCTGGGCCATGAAACGCAACCATTCCTCGCACTCCTCAGGCGCAAGGTACCTAGGAGACACCAGGAGGGAAACAAACGCGCGAGCCGCATCCATGCCAGGCATGTAGGCCACGATTCCCTCACCTGCCCTCGCCCCCTTGCGAGTTCGGGAGAGCCTCGTGGCTGCCATCTCATGGAAGAACACCTTCGCGCGCTCCAAGTCACCCATCAACAGCAGGAGGGACCCCAGTCCGAACCGCACGAAGAAGAGGATCCGCGCTTCGTCGTCTGTGAGACGCCGCCGCCCCGCCTCCCGCGTGAGGGACCGATACGTCGCCTCCATCGGCTCCAGGGCAGGGACGACCAGTTTCTCCGCGTCCGTCTTGGGCGACGTCGCCAGCCAAAACGCGCGGGCGCCGATCGAAGCCACGGCCTGCCAGCACAGATCGCCGCCGCTGATGCTGCCTAGCGCGTAGGACAGGTCGGAGTAACGCGCCACATCCTCCTCAACTTGATTCTCCTCACCTTCATCCCTCGTTGAGGGGGTCACCAACAGCCTGAACAGATCCTGTCCCCAATCCTGCGGCTCTGGCAGCGTTTCCATGGCTCCCTCACTCTCCTTGGAGAAGCCTGGGCAGCTCGCCCAGGGAGCGCACCTCAAGGTCCGGCCGGGGCACGCCCTCGGGCAGATCGCGGCCCTTGCTGTTGAGCCACGCCACTCGCAGGCCGGCGTGCTTCGCCCCCAGCACGTCGGCGAAGTGGCTGTCGCCCACGTACATGATCTCCCCCGGCTCCAGGCCCATGTCGGCGGCCAGGCCGTGGAAGATGGCCTCGTGGGGCTTGTAGGCGCGGGCCGACTCGGAGGACACGACAACCTCGAAGGCGAGCCCGTTGCGCTCGAGGCAGGGCAGCAGGAAGTCGTCGTCCGCGTTGGAGAGGAGGGCCAGCCGGAAGCCAACGCGCAGCCCTTCGACGACGGCCCGGGCCTCGGGGAAGGCCGCTGCCTCAGCCAGGCGACGGCGCACGTGTTCGTAGGCCGCCTCCGGGTCGCCGCGTAGTCCCAGCTCGTCGAAGCACTGGGCGAAGTGCGCCGGCCACTCCTCTCTGTAAAGGCGGAATTCGGGCACGGGGCCCTTGAGCGGCCTGCTCGCCACCGTGACCACCGACCCTCTGGGCGGGCGCTCGCCGCCCCCCGGCTGGCTGGCGCGACGGCGCCAGATCTCCATCCACTTGTCCCACAGGGCGGCGCCGTCGCAGGAGAGGCCCTGGAGCCGGCAAACCTCATCGTAGGCACGCTGGAAGCCGTCGTCGCTGAAGTCCACCAGCGTGCCGTAGCAGTCGAAGGCGATGCCGCGCAGAGGCTTCATGACAGGCCTTCTTGCTCTGCCACCCTGAGCGAAGCGAAGCGTCTCGCCAAGAAGGTAGGAGAGCGCCCGGCGCCCTTCGACAGGCTCAGGGTGCCGAATGCGCCGCTGGGGACAGAGGGCAGACCATATGGCATGCTGAGCTTGTCGAAGCACCCGAAGACAGGCTTCACAAACGTTCCTCCCTCCGCAGCTTCTCGATCACTAGCCGGTCGCCGTCGAAGGCGAGGTCGGCCGGGGGATAGTCGATCGGGAAGAAGCGCAGCTCCTCCAGATCATCGCCGGCGCGGAGCTCGCCGCCGATCACCCTTGCCAGGAACCAGATGCCGATCACGGGCCGGGCTGCGACCTGGAAGTTGGAGTGAACAGCGTACAGCGAACCCAGCTCGACTTGCAGACCGGTCTCCTCCCGGAACTCGCGGCGGGCCGCATCGTGCAGGTCCTCATCGGCCTCCACGTAGCCGCACGGGATGCACCACTGCCCCTCGAACGGGGCGGTGCAACGCCGCCCCAGCAGCACCCGCCCGTCCTGCACGACGACAACGGCCACTCCTGGCAGCGGGTTGCCGTAGAGGACGTAGTCGCAGCGGGGGCAGGCCGGCCGCTCCCGATCACCACTGATGCGCCGCTCGAGGCCGGCCCCGCAGAGGGGGCAGAAGCGGTGAGTCTCCACCTCGAAGACGGCGCGGCAGTCCGGGCAGACGACGCTGTTGCCCACGGGATGCCGGAACAGGGCGTGACGGGCCCCGCATCGCGGGCACTGGACGACAGGAGAGGATTCAGTCACAGATTCGGGTTCGGCCACAGACAAACACAGATTAGACACAGATATGAGTCAAAAGACCATGCGCTTGACTTCGACCCTCCGCGCCCCGAAGTTCAGGATCAGGCCAACCTTCACGCCGGTCGCCTTGAGGTAGTTGAGAAGCTGAGCCTCGTGAGCCGGCGCCAGCCGGTCGACCGCCTTCACCTCGCAGATGACGGCATCCTCCACGAGGAGGTCAGCATAGTAGACACCCACGGGCTCGC
>DAOULP010000230.1:0-10026 GCA_034420175.1 Dehalococcoidia bacterium
CATAATGCCGGCCAACGAGCCTCATGCGCTCAAGGCCGTGAGCCGATTCAAGATGCTCCTCACGATGATCAGGTCGTAACGGGAGAGGCAACGACAAAGGCCCTGTTGAGAAGGCAGCCGCCCGCCCCTCGACACGCTCAGGACGAGCGGTTCTCAGACTCCGCCTAAGGATGCACGGCGACGGGAAAAAGCGGGCGCTAGTTGGGCTCTCGCCAGGGGGACCAGATGGTGATCGCCGCCGCCAGCGTCAACATGAGCGTGAAAAGCAGGTCGGCGCCAGCGAAGGCCGCGGCGAGGGCCAGGACAGCAGTGGTGGTCGCAAGGATAGCGACCTCCGGCTCGTGACCGCGCCACCGGGCGGCAACGGAGGCCACCAGGCGCGCCAGTGAGCGCTGTATCGCTTCACCAACCTTCGCATCCTCAGCCCGCTTGGCCCGTTCCTCGGCCAGGTCGATCGGCTTCGGCGGGGCGACGGCGCGTGCTGCTCTCCTAGGCATGCGACCTCCATGTAGATAGTCGGACGTGGGACATACTCACACCAGCCCTGCCGCCGCTGCCGCCGCCGCGCCTCATGTTCCTTTCTGATCCCCACTCCTGATCTCGGCGTAGCGGCCGATAGTACTTTGGAGAGCGCACCACGTTGCGGGAGTGCCGGGGAAGTCGACGCGCCCGGGCTTCAGCCGTGGCTCCGCCCGAGGCTGGGGGGCGCCCGCCGGGCAACCGGGCCCTCGCCGGGTCCGAAGGGGAAGACAGGCAGTGCCTGCGACAGCACCCGCACCTGAACTCATTGATGATCCCATAACGGCGCTGGCCGTTCTCTTGAAGCGGTGGCGCCTGAAGCCGAAGCGCGGCGCCCGGTGGCTGCAGGACTTCTGGCAGGCCTTCGAGAAGCATGAGCCCGCTGCCTGCGCCCGCTATCAGCGGGTAGCCGCCCTGGGCGTCGAGACGGCCGCCCTTCTCGACCTCTCTCCCCCGAGCCAGGCTGCCATCCGCGGCTCGGCTCTTCTATCGTCCCTGATGGTGGCCGCCACGAACTCAGCTCCCGAGTCTGGCAAGAGACCGAGGGGAACCAGAAGCCTGGAGAAGGAGCTGCAGGAGTGGCGATGGCTCCAGATCTCCGCCAGCGTGGTTGAGGGCCTGCAAACCTCCCTCGACGCCAGCCAGGCCTCCGCCCAGCACAACGGTCCCTCCATCGAGGCCCGCATCCTTGCCGTGGCGGAAGACTTCGAGGAGCTGACCGCGGGCCGAGGAGGAGTGCTCCGGGGCCTCCACGGCTTGCGCGACGGGAGCAGGCACCAGCATGACCGGCGCTTGCTGGACCTCCTCTGGTCCGAGGACGGCCAAGCGGTCTGCGACAGGGTGCTGAGACGCCGCGGTACGCACCGTGAGCGCGCTGTCAAGGAACTACAGGAGGCCGCACAGTTGCTGGAGGCGACGAAGTCAGGCCCTCCCCAACCCGTGCGCCGCCAGACAACGGCTCATCTCCAAGTCGCAGCACCCATCGAGTCCCCCGCTGCCCCGGACCGCGAGGCCCGACCGGTGCATGTCGAGGAGCCGAGGCAGGAGAGCAGGCCCCTTCCGGAGCCGGTAGAGTCGGGCACCGCCCAGCCGGCGCGCCGCGAGTCAACGGCTCGCCTTCAGGACAGGACGACAGCACCATCCGAGCCGCCGGCTCCGTCGGACCGGGACGGCGGGCCGAAGGAGGCCGAGAAGAAGAGAGAGGAGAAGGGACGGCTCTTGGAGCAGGTCAGGTCCGGTCCTCCGCAACCGGCGCGCCAGGAGACGGCAGCTCGCCCCCAGGAAGAGACCACTGCACCCACCGAGCCTGCCAGCGTCGCGGAAGGCGCGGCCCGGCCCAAGGAGGTTGAGGAGAGGATAGAGGCCATGAGCAAGACCGCCGCCAACGAAGAACAGAGCACCAAGACCAGGCACCGCGAGGATGGAGACTCTGCATCCCTGACGGCGCGCGTTGCCGCAGCGGCAAGCGAACTGGAGGACATACGGGCCGCGGCCACCCGTGGGCTGGAAGCCCTGGCCTCCATCGGGCCAGCCATGGAGGAGCTGTCAACCCTCGTCTCCCGCCTCCAGGCCAGTCTCCTTCCAGTCCAGGGCGGCCACGACGTCGCTCAACCCCGCCAGCAGTCGAACGGTCCCCGGTCGATAGCGCTGCGGGTTGAGCGCGCCAAGGGCGACCTGGATGCCGCAGAGGTGGTCGACGCCCTCGACGCGCTGCGCGATCTGCGCGACGTTCGTGTTCGGGAAGAGGGTTCCTCCTGGGCTGTCCTCCGCGCCCGAACGGACCCTGACACCGACCTGGGCATCCTGCAGGCCAAGGTCGCGGGCTCGCTGACGCGTCGACTGCGCGGCGAGGACGACGACGAGGCAGTGGAGGTGACGATCCTCGAGGGGACGTAGCCGACCCCCGGCTCCGCTGCTCCTCCAGGTAGGCCAGGGGCCACTCGGCCTGCCTGGCCGGCAAACGGGCAGCGGACGGCCCACGCCCGCTTCTCCCCGATCAGGGACACCGCAGGGTTCTCCAGGCTCTCCGCGCGTCGCTCGTCAGACCCCCCGTCCACGCGCCACCAACACCACCCAATCCGGCTCAGGCCGGCGGACCGTCCAACCGAGAACACCTCTTGAATCGTACTTGGGCAGACATTGCGCGCGGCTGCACCCCCGCAGCGATGCGGGTGCGGCGCGCAGTGGCCCACATTGTCCTGCCGTGCAAGAATGATCCGAGCCGCGAGGTCGGACAGCGCCCGCGTGCCCCGACCCACAGCGGGGCCAAGCAGCACGAAGTGGAGGACAAGCCTGATGTCCGAGATGTTCGTTACTTCGCTCAGGAACCGCGTCCGGGCGGTCAACACGCTGTGGGAGCGGGCCGTCTCCGATATGACGCTGGAGCACGTTAACCACCACGAACGCCCAGGCGTCCTACCGCTCGCCTTCAGCCTCAGCCACTTCATGCGAATGCAGGACCTATCAGTCAGTCGCGCATTTCTGGGCGAGCCCCCGCTCTGGGAAAGCGGCGGCTGGGCGAGACGGGTCGGCGTGGCGGTCGACCGTCTGGGCCGCGAGGAGACCGTGGAAGAGATGGAGAAGCTGCGCTTCGCGGACTTCTCGGCGTGGGTAGCATATCAGTCGCAGGTCATCGAGAGGACCAGCCGTGCGCTCGACACGATCACCGAGGAGATGCTGTCGCAGGTCGTGATGCCCTCACTACCGCCCAACATGCAGAACGTCTTCTGCGGCATTGTGGTGGGGCCGGGGAACCCGATCCGAAAGCTCGAGGTGCTGGAGTGCTTCGTCTATCAGCACGGGCTGCGTCACATGGGCGAGATGGAGCACGCGCGGGCCCTCGTGGGCCTGCGGGGCATGACGAGCTGACCGACAGGATGAGGAGCGGTGAGCACGACGGCAGATGTCGGACGGGAAGGAGTGTCGACAACCGAGAAGCGGGCGATGAACTACAGGATCTTGCTCAAGAAGCTGCGCGTTCGCTCATGCTGCGGCGCCTCGAAGAACTGCCGTGGCGGCCCATCCTCCACGACCTGGCCGCCGTCCATCAGCGCCATGCGGTCGGCCACCTCGCGAGCGAAGCCCATCTCGTGGCTCACCACGACCATGGTCATGCCTTCAGTGGCCAGCTCCCGCATGACCTCCAGTACCTCGCCAACCAGCTCTGGGTCCAAAGCAGAGGTGGGCTCATCGAAGAGCATCAGCTTCGGTTCCATGGCCAGGGCGCGGGCGATGGCCACGCGCTGCTGCTGCCCGCCGGAGAGCTGCGACGGGTAGACGCCCAACTTGTCACCCAGGCCCACTTTCTCCAGCACGCGGGTGCCCTCTTGGACCGCGCGCTGGCGAGAGAGATGCCGCACGTGGATTGGCGCCTCGATGACGTTGCCAAGGGCCGTCAGGTGGGGGAAGAGGTTGAACCGCTGGAAGACCAGACCAATGCTGGCGCGCACCCGGGCCACTCGGGACTCGGGCTCCTCGATGAGCCGGCCGTTGATCTCCCTGTAGCCCAGGAGTTGCCCGTCGATGTAGATGTGGCCGGCGTCTATCTTCTCCAGATGGTTGATGCAGCGCAGGAGGGTGCTCTTGCCGGAGCCGCTGGGCCCGATGAGAACCAGCACCTCCCCTTTGGCCACCTCCAGATCGACCCCGCAGAGCACCTTCAGCGCCCCGAAGCGTTTGTGCACCTCTCGCACTTCGAGCATCAGACCGGACCCGTCGCCCACCTTACCTGAACCCCCTTCGTCGCTGGACACGACCATAGGATACCAGAAGCGCGGCACCCGCTTCAGCGCTCACGGCCGCCACCAAGGGCACGCAGGACACGAGTGGTAAGGGGAACGGCCCGCTCCCGCTCGACGATAGCCAGGCGGGCCTCCAGCTCAGCCTGTACCAGGCTGAAGGCGCTGGTCAGTATCAGGTACCAGATGGAGGCGACGACGAGCAGCTCCATGATCTTGAAGTTCACAGCGTATATCAGACGCGAGGCGCTTGTCAGCTCAACGAAGCCGATGATGTAGGCGATAGAGGTGTTCTTGAGCATGGCGATGAACTCGTTGCCGGTGGGCGGGATGACGACGCGCAGCGCCTGGGGCAAGATGACCCGGCGCATGGCCTGGAGGTTGGTCATGCCCAGCGACTTGGAGGCGTCCATCTGTCCCGGCTCGATGGCCTGGATGCCAGCCCGCACGATCTCAGCCATGTAGGATGCTTCGTTGAGGCTGAAGGTGATGAGGGCGCTGCGGAAAGGCGTCAGGAAGTCCGTGAACTCACGGCTGCCCACCATCTGCGGCAGGCCATTGTGCACCACCAGAAGCTGAATCAGGACAGGCGTGCCCCGCATGAACCACACGTAGAACGCCGAGACCCCCGACAGCAGCCGGTTGTTGGACACGCGCATGACGCCAAGGACGATACCCAGCAGGGTCCCGATGAGCATGGCCAGGACAGTGACTTGGAGAGTGTTCCGCACTCCCCGGAGGATGACGCTGTTAAAGAAGAACTCCGTGACGGCGCCGCCATCGAACTGTATCGCCAGGAACACGTCCATGGGTCCTGCCTCCGTTGATGCTAGCGGGATGGACAAGCCCCCGGCCGCTCGGGGCGGGCCGGGGGCTCAGACTGTTTCGTCGAGAGGTCTCTACTTGACCGAGCCGTCCTCAAGGCCCCAGTCGGCCAGGACCTCGTCGTACTTGCCGCTGTCCATGATGGCCTGAAGGGCGTTGTCGATGGCAGCGTTCAGCTCGGTGGCGTCCTTACGCAATCCGATGCCGTACGGGGCAGACTCAAACTGCTCGGCCGCCAGCTCCAGCTCGCCCTCCGAGAGGCGGGCATCATAGCCGGCGACGGGGAAATCGGCCAGCACGGCGTCAACACGACCGAGCTTCAACTGCTCCACCGCCATCGGGTTCAGGTCAAACGTGGAGATCTCTATCGGCTCGTCGCACTCCTCGCTCTGAGCCTCAAGCTGATCCACCTGAATGGTGCCCACCTGCACAGCGGCGCTCTTGCCGCACATGTCCGCCAGGCTCTGGATGCCCTGCGGGTTTCCAGTCGGCAGCAGGATGCCCGTGCCCGCGACGAAGTAGGGAATGAAGTCGATCTCTTGCTCCCGCTCATCAGTTATCGTCATCGAGGACATGATGACGTCAAAGCGCTCCGCTTGGAGGGCTGGTATGATTCCGTCCCAGCCGGTGTTGAGAATCTCGACATCAACGCCGAGCTCTTCAGCCAAAGCGGTGGCCAGGTCGACATCGAGGCCCGTGGCGTTCTCCGTGCCTTCCTCGAAGTACTCCATGGGCGCGTAGGCGACATCGGCTCCTACTTGGAGCACGCCATCTTCTAGCTCGGGGACATCCGCCCCAGTTGGTGAGGCGGCGGCGGGGGTCACATCCCCGTCCTCCTCATCATCGCCGCAAGCGACAGCCATCAGGGCCAAGGGCAGAAGCGCAATCAGAAGAAGCAATGATGCCAGTCGGCTCAGACTCATCGGTTCCCTCCTTGGAAGGTCCAGCACGTCTCACGTCGGACGCCCGGATCATGCTCCCGTATGCTGTCTGTGTCAATGCTGCCGATGACGGATCGAGGGGCGCCGGTTCGCCATCGTTCGTCATGAGCAGGACCCGTCACGCCTCGGCACCAGTCTTGAACGGTCGCCTTCCGACCCATATGATGGAGACCCTCGCGCCACGTGACGGAGGCGCAAGGAAGGCCATCGACCTCGGTTGGGAGAGTGCCGGACGTGAGGACAGCGCCCGACTACGTAGTTCGCAGCGCGACGGCGGCCGATCTGCCCTTCATCCGGGATACTGTGACACGCCTACGCCTGGACAGTGAGGAACTGCATGCGGAGCAGTTCATCGTGGTGGAGGAGAGCAGCCGCACGGTGGCCTTTGGGCGGGTCAGGCCGTACCTCCGCACCTTTGAGCTGGGCTGCGTGGCGGTCGTGGAGGACCGCTGCGGCCGGGGGCTGGGAGAGATGGTCGTGAGGGAGCTCATCCGCCGCTTCCCCCAGGGGCGAGTCTACGTCACGACGGACATCCCAGAGTACTTCCGTCGTCTCGGCTTCGTGCCCACGGTCTCGCTGCCCCGAGAGCTGACCGCGAAGATCGAGCGGGTAGAAGGGCACGCTACGCTCTGGCGTGGTGGGAATGCTGTACCAAAGGCAAGCAGGCGAGCGAAAAGGAGTGCCGCATGACGGCTGAGGGACAATCCACAGGGACCATGGTGGCGCTGCCTGCGGGAACGCTGCGGCTGCTCGTGGGTGGCATCGTCGTCGCCGTCCTCGTCATGCTGGCCATGCTGGCCGTCGAGGTGATCATCCTCTTCCAGGTGTTCGACCTGATCGACCTGGTCGAGAAGCTGGTCACGCCCGCGTAGGGCCCGCCGGCAACGAGATGGTGTATCGGCACTCGGCGGTATCAACGACGGAGGACTGACGTGAACGACGACCTGGTGCTGCACCACGGACGCATCTACACCTGCGACGCATCGCAACCCTGGGCAGAGGCGCTGGTCATCCGCCAGGGCCGAATCGCCTCCGTGGGGTCCAACGCCGACGTGGAGGGGGCGGCGAGCGCCAGCACGCCGTCCATCGACCTCGGTGGGCGCCTCGCCCTTCCCGGCCTCTGCGACGCCCATGTCCATCTGCTCAACCTGGGGATCAGCCGCCAGGTCGCCGACCTGCGGGGCAGCCACAACCTGGAAGAGGCGGTGACTCGCGTCAAGAACCGGGTCGGCGCCGCGCCTCCCGGCCAGTGGGTGCGCGGCTATGGCTGGGACCAGAGCGAATGGCCCGAGCCCTCACCTCCCAACCGGCACTCCCTGGACAGGGTCTCCGCCGAGAACCCGGTGGTTCTGGTACATGCCTGCGGCCACTCCACGTGGCTAAACTCGCGGGCGCTGGCCCTGGCGGGTATCGGCGTGGACACGCCGGACCCTGCGGGCGGCAGAATCGAGCGCGACCCTGAGACCAGTGAGCCAACCGGCGTCCTGTACGAGACAGCCAGCGAGCTTGTCCTGAGCGCACTCCCTTCTCTCAGTGACGATGAGCGGCTCGATGCCCTGCGGGAAGCCGTCCGCCACGCCCAAACCATGGGGGTGACCTCCACACACGACATGGGAATAGGACGCCACACCCTGGCCGCGCTTCGACAGTTGCGGGAACAGGGGGAGCTTGGCCTGCGCGTACGTGTCTACGTCGAGCGGGAGCGCCTGGACGACTTCATCGCTGAGGGCCTACGCACAAACGACGGCGACGAGCTTTTGAGCATCGGGGGCGCCAAGTTCCTGTCCGACGGAGCCCTGGGCTCACAGACGGCCCTCATGCTCGAGCCGCTGGAGGGGCAGCCGGACAACCGCGGCGTGGCCGTAATCCCAGCCGAGGAACTGGAAGCTCTGGTCCGGAAGGCGATCGACGCCGGCCTTGCCCCCGCCGTGCACGCCATCGGCGACCGCGCCAATCGGGGCGTGCTGGGCGTCCTCGAAAGGATCGAAGGGCGCGACCCGGCACTCCGTGTGCGCATGGAGCACTGCCAGCTCCTCCATCCCAGCGACATCAGTCGGTTCGCAGCCCTGGGGATCACGGCCTCGGTCCAGCCCATCCACGCCACGTCCGACATGCACAAGGCCGACCAGCTCTGGGGAGCGCGCAGCGCCGGGGCCTACGCCTACCGAAGCCTGCTGGGCGCCGGCGCGCGCCTGGCGTTCGGCTCCGATACCCCCGTGGAGACGATGGACGTCATGGCCGGGATCCATGCCGCCGTGACCCGCCGCCGGGCCGACGGGGAGCCGTCGGGCGGCTGGTACCCGGAGCAGCGCGTGCCGCTGGAGGAGGCAGTCAAAGCCTACACGTCGGGAGCGGCCTACGCGACGGGCCAGGAGACACTACTGGGCTCTCTCACTCCCGGGAAGCTGGGCGACGTGACGGTTGTGTCGAGCGACATCTTTGCCCTGGTCGACCCAATGGACATTCTGGGGACAAAGGTGGATCTTACGATCCTGGGTGGTCGCGTGGTCTACGACCGGGACGGGAGCGGCCCTAGTCGGTGACGATCCCCTCCCCGGTGTCCACGACCTCGAGGGCGTCTCCCGTGATCTCCTTGAGATCGGCCAGGGCATCGTCGTTCCAGCGCTCATCTGGAGCACCGGAAATGAACCAGTTGCCGCCGTTGTCGGCCACGAATATGCCGTATTCCTTCAGCGCGGCACAGATAACCTGGACCTCCCGGCTGAAGCCCGAGCAATCGTAGTCGGCCTTCATGCGCAGTCGCAGGCCCATGGGCGGCAGGCTGGGGTCGGTGTCGTCCGATGCGTAGTGGGTGGCCGGATGGAGGAACGCCCGCTGGGTCTCCTCCACCGTGACGCGCAAGGCATGGTCGATGACACCTTCCTCCACCACCTCCTCGTAGCGGACGAGACCGGGGAAGACCGGCAACCCGGCGGCATCGGCGGACGTCCAGAATTCAGGACGGAGGTCGTTGCTGCTGAGGTCGAAGACAGCCCCCGAAACCGCTTCCCACGACTCCCCGCCATTCACGGGATGCGCGTCAAACACCTCATAGAGGACGCAGCCTTCATCGTCAACGACGATGATGTGCCGATCACCTTCACTGTCCGCTCCCCCTTCGATTGGGGCGTCCGCAGGGATGGGATAGGGCCCAGGGTCGCTCTCGTCGTCATACTCGAACGATATCGGCACCTTCGGCTGCTCGCCAGAGACGATCACGTATGGAATGCCATTAGGCTCGCCTTCCCACACGGTCCCGAAATCGGGGTGAAGGTTGTCATCCCGTCCGATGGCGTCGACGTACGCGTCGGACATCGGATGCACAGGGAGCTCTGAGACGTCGGTGTTCCAGGGGCTGTCGGCGGGAAACACTTCACAGCTCGGCTCTCCACCGCCGGCGGCCCCTCCGTCCGACGGCCCGGGCCCAGCGGTCGCCGCCGTCCCACCCGCGGTGCTATCGATGGCGGGCTCGGTGTCGCCGCCGCAGGCAGCCGCCGGGAGAGCCAGCAACCCAACCAAGGTCAGGACCCACAAGTATCGCATCTCACACCTCGCATTGCCCGCCTACAGCGCCACTCCGGCGGCCGGCTGCGCCATGGCTACCTACGTCGTCTGCATCCCTCCCGCAGTGATCTGCAGCCAGATACTGAACTCGACTGAACGGTCTCGTCAAGACCGGTGGACTGGCTGGCCAATGTCGGCTGGGAGGCGCCGCGACTAGTGAAGGGCCCAGATGCTCACGAAGACGACGCCGGTGCTGAGCGGCGCGAGCTGGCTGAAGGCGGCGCGCGACAGGTCCAGGGCGTGAGTGAAGGCACCCCGATCACGCACCTGAACCTCGATGCACCGGCTGTCCAGGCACACTCTGAGCCAGGTCCCCAGCGGCCACCAGTTCGCGGCTGTGATTGTCGGGTCGTCGGGGTTGAACTGGGCACCGTTCGCCATGGTGTCTTCCGTCCCGAAGCCATCGATGCCGCCGTACCAGGTGGCGAGGCCCACGGTCT
>DAOULP010000231.1:0-9158 GCA_034420175.1 Dehalococcoidia bacterium
TGCGCCTCTGAGTTCAACCCAGGAGACGGCACCACCCCCCGCCAGGTCGAGCGCGTCGGCTGAGTGTAGCAAGGCGGCCGCCACGGTGTCAAGGCGATGTTGCCCCAACATCGCAGCCACAGGGCACGGTATTGCGCCCCTACAGAGGTAGCCACCGTGGACAGAGCGGGACCGCGTGTCCGCCCTGTCGGCCTCTGAGGTCCGCCCAGAGGCCCTCTGAGGGCGTCGGGCCGCCTCTGGGCGCTGTGCTATAATCAACTGCTGGCGAAGCTGGCGGAGGGTTGGGTGCTCTTCTACTACTTGGACCTCTTGGAAGTGAGCCCCTGGCTGTTCATCGTCTTCTTCGGGTCGGTGGTGACGGCGCTGCTGGTGGGCATCGCCTTTCACGAGTTCAGCCACGCCCTGGCCGCCAGCAGCTTGGGCGACCCGACGGCGCGGCGGCTGGGCCGCCTGTCGCTGAATCCCAGGGTCCATCTCGACCCTTTCGGCACGTTGCTACTCTTCATAGGCGGCTTCGGCTGGGGGAAGCCGGTCCCGGTGAACGGACGCCGGCTGCGCAACGGTGAGAAGGCGGGCATGGGCATGGTTGCGGCCGCTGGCCCCCTCTCGAATGTGCTCATCGCCGGCGTCGTTGCCACCCCCATTAAGATGGGCATCCTGCCCTGGCATACGCCCTTTCTGGTGCCGGTCAGCGTCTCTCACTGGCAGGCCGACGACTACCTGGGGCTGTTCCTCAGCGCCGTGATCATCTTCAACGTCATCCTGGCCGTGTTCAACCTGATCCCCCTCGCGCCCCTCGACGGCTTCCGGGTGGCCGTGGGCATTCTGCCCAGGAGGACTGCCAGGTTCTTCCGGCGGTTGGAGCCCTACGGGCCCGGCATCCTGCTTGTCCTGGTGGCTCTGCCCTTTCTCACCTCGGGGTCAATTAGCGTTCTCTACGAGGTAATGGCGCCGGCCGTGAACGGACTGACTCGACTGCTGACGGGGGAGGGCAATGTTCTGGGCTAGGGCCGCCTACCGCTCTCGCCAGTTCTTCGGCGCCTTGCGGGCGTGCGTCGGCGAGGACGAGCGCGCCGAGGCGGAAGCCCACCTGACAGCGGCCGAGCGGGAACTCTTCCGATCGATGGAGCCACGCGACCAGCGGCACGCTCTGGACGTCTTCCACGCCCTCGAGTCGGGCGGGCAGCGGGACCCTTCGCTGCTGGCGGCGGCGCTCCTCCACGACGCGGGAAAAGGTCGCATCATGCTCTGGCAACGGGTGGCGTTCGTGCTGCTAAGGGCCGCGTCGCGGAGCCTGCTGCAGCGCCTCGCCCGTGCCAACGAGACGGGTTGGCGCGGGGCCCTGGACCGCATGTCGAACCATGCCGAGCGCGGTGCTGCGCTCGCCGAGGCGGCGGGCTCGACCGCGGAGACGGTGCGTCTGATCCGGCTACACGGATCGCCGGCGGGCAACGACTCCGCCCTGGCACTGCTGGAGAAGGCCGACGAAGCCGCCTGAGGAGGTTTGAGGTGCAGAAGATCGCAATCATCGGCCTGGGACTCATCGGCGGCTCACTGGGGCTGGCCATCAAGGGCGGCCACCTTCAGAACGTGGAGGTCGTGGGCTACGACAGAGAGTGGGGCGTTAGCCCCAAGGCGCAGCGGCGAGGTGCTGTCGACCGGGCGACCCGAGATATTCACGACGCCGCCAGGGACGCCGCTCTCATCGTCATCGCCACCCCTATCCTAGCCATCCGTGAGGTGATGGAAGAGATAGCGCCCATCCTACCCGAAGGTTGCGTCCTGACGGATACCGGCAGTACCAAGGCCGACGTGCTGAACTGGGCGAGAGATATCCTCCCCGGCCACGTCGATTTCGTCGGAGGCCATCCTCTGGCGGGGAAGGAGCAGTCTGGCATCGAGGCCGCCGACGCGAAGCTCTTCGCCGGTGCCGCCTACTGCGTGGTGCCGCAAGTCAACGCCTCGGAGCGGGCGATCAACGTGGTCCTCAACCTGGTGGGCATGGTCGGGGCGCGGCCTGTCTTCGTCGACGCCGAGGAGCACGACAGCTACCTGGCGGCGGTGAGCCACCTGCCCCTGGTCGTGTCGGTCGCCCTCTTCTCCCTGGCCCACAACAGCCAGGCCTGGCCCGACATGGCAGAGCTGGCCGCCAGCGGCTTCCGCGACCTGACGCGCCTGGCGTCGGGCGACCCCGGTATGAGCCACGACATCTGCATGACCAACCGCGAGCGCATCCTCCATTGGGTTGACAGGATGATCGACGAGCTCTCGCACTACCGGGAGATCATCCAGGACAAGGACGAGGAGCTCTTCAAGGCCTTCGCGAGAGCTCAGTTGGACCGCGACACCTTCATCGCCAATCCGCCGGAACGCCGCCTGCCGCCGCGCCTGGGCGACGACGACATCCTCAGCTCCGGCGAACGCATGGCTTCCTTCCTGATCGGCGAGCAGTGGGTACGGCGCGCCAAGGAGGTTACCCGCTCCCTGGACGAGCGGGGCAAGGATCGTGGGCCCAAGAAGCGGGAGCGGCGCCAGCCGTAACGAGGCAATGGAGCAGCGAGTTCGGTCCCCATCCCGGCTGCGTGGCACCGTTGTAGTGCCCGGCGACAAGTCCATTTCGCACCGAGCGGCCATCCTCAACGCCCTCGCCTCCGGGCCAGCCAGGGTGGAGAACTTCCTCGTCGGCGACGACACAGGCGCCACGCTCGATTGCCTGCGGGCCCTGGGCGTGGACTGGTCGCTGGAGGAGAGCGAGGATCGCGGCTCGACGCTGACCATTCACGGACCGGGGCGCGAGCGGCTGCGTGAGAGCGAAGACATCCTGGATGCCCGCAACTCGGGCACCACCATGCGTCTCCTCACAGGCGTGCTGGCGGCTCACCCGTTCCTCTCGATTGTCACCGGCGACACCTCGCTGCGCTCGCGGCCCATGGACCGCGTCGTCCGCCCCCTTCGCAAGATGGGCGCCGAGGTGTGGGGGCGCCACGACGGCGAGTACCCCCCACTCGCTATCCGGGGCAGCGAGCTCCTGGGCACTCACTACCGGATGCCCGTGGCCAGCGCTCAGGTCAAGTCGGCCCTGCTGCTGGCGGGCCTCTTCGCCCGTGGCGAAACGGCTGTCGAGGAGCCGGCCCCGACCCGCGACCACACGGAGCGAATGCTGAGCGCCATGGGCGCCCACCTCTCTCGAGAGGAAGGCATGGTGCGGATCGAGCCGCTGGCAAAAGAGCTGTCGCCTCTGGACCTACGGGTGCCCGGCGACATCAGCGCCGCCGCCTTCTGGATGGTAGCTGCTGTCGTCCACCCGGACGCCGAGCTTCACCTGCCGGGCGTCGGCGTCAACCCCACGCGCTCCGGCATCATCGACGTGCTGCGCGCGATGGGAGCGGACCTGGAGGTGATGGAGGAGCGCCAGCAGGGAGGCGAGCCCGTCGCCGACATCACAGTGCGATCCAGCTATCTGGCGCCGACAGAGGTGATCGGCGACCTGGTGCCCCGCCTCATCGACGAGATACCGGTGCTGGCGGTCGCGGCGGCCCTCACGCCGGGCCGCACAGTCATCCAGGACGCCGCCGAGCTGCGCGTCAAGGAGTCGGACCGCATCGCCGCCACCTGCCGGGAGCTTGGGCGCTTGGGGGCTCGCGTCGAGGAGCTTCCCGACGGCCTGGCGATCAATGGCGTGCGGTCCCTGAGAGGAGCCCGCTGCCGGAGCCACGGCGATCACCGTCTGGCTATGGCGCTAGGAGTGGCGGGGCTGCTGGCCCGGGGCCAGACCATCATCGAAGAAGCGGAGGCCGCCCGGGTCTCCTATCCGGGCTTCTGGACTGACGTGGCCCTGCTTGCCGGGAGCGAGCCGGGTCAGGGCACTCAGCAAGGAGGGAGAACATGAGCACCGAGTTGATCCACGCCGGATTCGGCAACTACCTCGCCGTCAACCACGTCGTCAGCATCGCGTCGCCAGGTTCCGCCCCCGTGAAGCGGCTCGTCCAAGAGGGCCGGACCAGGAACCTGACAATCGACATGACGAGCGGAAGGCGCACGAAGGCTGTAGTCTTCATGGACAACGGCAGCATCGTGCTCGTCGCCATCACGCCTGAGACCATCGCAAGCCGGGTGATCGCCGCCCGCAGCGGGCCGCCCGGCGAGGACGAGCTTGCATAGGGCCGCCGACGCATCTCCTCCCTCACGTCATCCCCTCCTCCTGGTCCTCTCCGGGCCCTCCGGAGTCGGCAAGGACTCGGTGCTTGCGCGCCTGGCAGAGAAGGGGATGACCTTTCGCCGCGTGCCCACCGTCACGACGCGACCGAGGCGACCTGGGGAACGCGACGGCACCGACTACCACTTCCTGAAGGACGAGGAGTTCGACCGGCTGCTGGCCAGCGACGGCCTCCTGGAGCATGCCGAGGTCTACGGCCACCGCTCCGGCGTGCCCAGGGCGCCGGTAAGGGAGGCCCTGGCAAAGGGCGAGGACGTGGTTCTAAGGGTGGACGTGCAGGGAGCCGCCACCCTGCGCCGACTGCTGCCAGAGGCCGTCCTGATCTTCCTGGCGCCGCCCTCCCTTGAGGAGTTGGAGGAGCGGCTGCGCCGGCGCCGAACTGAGGATGAGGCCCTCCTACGCCGCCGGCTGGAGGCTGCCCAACGAGAGATGGAGCAACGGGAGATCTTCCACCACGTCGTCGTCAACGCCGAGGGCCGCCTGGAAGAGGCGGCGGAGCACCTGGCCGCCATCATCGAGGCTGAGAGGCGCCGCCCGGACCGCCGGGCACCGGTCATCCCCTGAGCGGCTGCCGAATACCTCGGTCGTGGACCACAACCTCCTCGCGCTGGCTTCGCTTGGCTCGACTAGCCGCCGGTCAACCGGCCCGGCCGTGACGCCGGCGCTCGACCGGCGGACTCCCCCAGCAACTGCTGAAGGAGCGGCTCCACCTCGTCGACGGCAACAACGGCCTCGAACTTCCCCGCGATCCGGCCGTCCTGATCGACCACGAACAGCCAGGGCTCGGTCTGGAGCCCCCACTCCTCGACCGCCGGGACGGTGATAAGCTCGCCCTCTCGTGCCCTGTCCACAACGTAGGGCTCCACGTGCACGAAGGCGACCCGGTCGCGGTAGCGCTCGTAGAGGGGATCGACAACGGCGTCCATCAGCGGTCCGCAGACCCGGGTCTGGCAGAAGGCCGGGGTGGCGAAGGCGATCACGGCCGGCCGGCCGCTCTCGACCGCCTCGGCGATGGTCAGCTCGTGCATCTCGGGTCGGGGAGGGTCGGACGTATCGATCTCGGAGATGTCGTTCACGTCCCGGAGGGTGGTCTGCTCGCTGCGAGGGGCAGGATCCCCTACGGCCGGCGAACTCCCCCTCTCCACGACGTCGAACTTCAGGCGGGCCGGCCCCCTGACCCCGCCCTCGGCAGTGGCGGTCACCTCGACGCCCCACGCACCCGGCTCATCAAATCCCACCTGCGCCACGTAGACCCCTACCTCGTCGCCGGTGTGAACGTCGGGTGTGGCGTCCTCGTCCTGGTGGACGGAGCTCTCGCCGATGGTGACAGCAGGAGCATCCGTCTCCGACACGAGGGCGGTCTCGCCGTCCGTTAGCCTGAAGAAACGCAGGTAGACGTCCGCGTCCAGGATGAGGTTGCCGTCCCGGTCCTGCAGACCGAGAACGAACCGGTTCTCGCCAACCACGAGCTCGTGAGAGACGAGGACGGGGATGACATCCGCCGCCGAAGGCGTGACGAAGGGGTCCTCGCGAGTGTCCTCCGGCGAGCTCTGGCAGGCCGCCCCAGACACCACCAGGAGTACCGCCATGGCGAGCGCGACGGCGGCTTTGGCCCAGCGGGGCCGGCATGTGGTCATTGCGCCGGAACGCATGGCTCCTCCCCCCCGCCGGAGCAGCCGACATGCATTCGGCCGACAGGCGCGACGGTCGTCCCATATCCAGTCTAGCAGGTGCCCGGCGCCGCGAGAACGAAGGCCGCTACTCGCCGCCGCCGGAGATCTTGAGAGGCGACTTCTCCATCTCGGGGAGCGTCCGCCTCAGGAGGGAGAGACGGGCGCCGCCGGCCACCGTCGCCACGCCCATCACAATCAGAGCGGCGCCGAGGAGGGCGTTGAGCCCCAACTTCTCATCGAGGACGACGAATCCCAGCAGCAGGCCGACGGTGGGGATGATATAGGTAACCAGTGAAGTGCGCACGCTGCCCACGCGCTGGATGAGCCAGTAGTAGACCACGGTCGCGACGCCGGTGTTCGCAGCGCCAAGCGCGAGCAAGGCCAGCCAGGCCTTTGCCGAGAGGTTCAGCACAGGAAGACCGTCCGCCACCAGAGAGGCGGGCGCCAGTAGGAGGGTGGCCAGGGCCAACTGCACGGCCGAGATCGTTACCCGGTCCTCGGCCTGGAGGTGGGCACGGGCGAAGACGGCTGAGGCGCCGTAGCAAGCGGCCGCCACGACGACGGCCAGGTGGCCGAGCAGACCGTCCCCTCGCAGACTTGTTAGGTCACCGCCGCTCAGGACTGCTACTCCCCCAAAGCCCACCAGCAGGCCGAGGATCGTTGCCGGTGTCAGGTGCTCGTCCGCCAGGAAGGCGCTGGCAAAGACAGCCGTCCACAGTGGCATGGTGGAGTTGAGAACTGAGGCGACACCGGTCTCGATGTGCAGCTCGGCCCAGGAGATGAGGAAGAAGGGGATGGCGCTGGAGAAGGCCGCCAGCGCCAGCAGGCGCCAGAGGACCCTGCGTGGATCGCTGAGGCGGAGGCCGCGCAGCCAGACGAGGGGCGCCAGGGCCACCGCGCCGAAGAACACCCGGCCCCCGGCAACCTGTAGCGGCGTCGTCTCATCGACGACGACCTTAATGAAAAGAAAGCTGGCCCCCCAGAGGCCACCCAGAGCCACCAGGACGACCAGATAGCGCGTTGACATCAACCTCCAGTCTACTCCCCCGTCCGGCACGGGGGAAGGCCGAGGGCGACGGCCTTCATCCTTGACCGGCCCTTCGGCGGGACACGATAATGACGCCAGGGTGACACAGAGGAGGAGAGGAGCCGGTGCGAGTCCTGCGGATCGGTCTGGCCCAGATCAACCCCACGGTCGGCGACCTCGAGGGCAACGTGGCCAAGATCCTCGAGTACACTCAGCGCGCTCGCGAGCTGCGAGCGGACCTGGTGTGCTTCCCGGAGCTGGCCATCACGGGCTACCCGCCGGAGGACCTCCTGCTTCGACAGCGCTTTATCAGCGACAACCTGCGGGCTCTGGAGAAGGTGACGGCTGCCAGCACCGGCCTCACCCTGGTGGCAGGCTTCGTGGACCAGGACGACGACATCTACAACGCCGCCGCCGTTCTCCACGACGGCCGCCAGATCGGCGTCTACCGAAAGCAGTACCTTCCCAACTACGGTGTCTTTGACGAGAACCGATACTTCCAGGCCGGAAGCGAGACGCCGGTCTTCCGAACGGCGGGCGTGGGCGTCGGACTCACGATCAGCGAGGATATCTGGTACCCGGGCGACCCCGCCCACGCTGAGGCCCTCAGCGGCGCCGAGGTAGTAGTCACCATCACGGCCTCCCCCTTCCAGGCGGGCAAGCGCGCCTACCGCGAGCGGATGCTGTCCACCCGGGCCAGCGACAACGCCGTCTTCCTCTGCTACCTGAACCCGGTGGGCGGCCAGGACGAACTGGTATTCGACGGCGGCAGCATGGTGTTCAGGCCAAGCGGCGAACTCGCGGCCCGATGCCGCCAGTTTGAGGAAGAGCTACTGGTCTGCGACCTCAATCTGGAGGATGTTCGCCAGACCCGTCTGCACGACCCGCGACGGCGCAAGGACAAGCTAACGGCGGCCGCCTCCGGCTTGGCGCCCGTCATCGAGGTGTCCGCGGAGCCTGCGGCCAGCGACAGGCCTGCTTTGCCGCCATCGAAATGCGCGCCGCTCGACCCGGTTGCCGAGGTGTATGCCGCCTTGGTGATGGGCACGAGGGACTACGTGCACAAGAACGGCTTCGAGAAGGTGCTGGTGGGCCTATCGGGGGGTGTCGACTCCAGCCTCGTGGCGGTGGTGGCCGCCGACGCCCTCGGCGCTGACAACGTGGTCGGCGTCTCCATGCCCTCGCGCTACTCCTCGGAGGGCAGCCGCGCCGATGCTGCCGCACTCGCGGCCAACCTGGGCCTGCGGCTGCTGTCGATACCAATCGAGGAAGCCTTCAAGGGCTCCCTGCTGGTCCTGGCCGAGGCCTTCACCGGTACAGAGGAGGGTGTGGCCGAGGAGAACCTCCAGGCGCGCATCCGGGGGAACATCCTGATGGCCCTATCCAACAAGTCCGGCTGGCTGGTGCTCACCACCGGCAACAAGAGCGAGATGGCCGTCGGCTACGCCACCCTCTACGGCGACATGGCGGGAGGATTCGCCGTCCTCAAGGACGTGCCGAAGACACTGGTCTACGAGCTGGCCCGGTATCGCAACCGGTCTGGCGCTGACCCCGTCATTCCCCAGAGCGTTCTTGACAAGCCGCCCTCCGCCGAGCTCCGCCCCGGCCAGCTCGACGTGGACAGCCTGCCCCCCTACGACGTGCTCGACCCTATCCTCCTGGCATATGTGGAGGAGGACAGGGGTCTCGAGGAGATCGTAAGCCAGGGATTCGACGAGGTGACGGTGCGGCGGGTGATGACCATGGTGGATCGCAACGAGTACAAGCGGCGCCAGGCGCCCCCCGGCGTCAAGATCACCCCTCGTGCCTTCGGCCGCGACCGCCGACTGCCGATCGCCAACCGATACCGGAGCTACTAGCCACTGTCTGCCAGTTTGTTCGGCTTCTGCCTGGGGATAGGCAGGAGGGCCTGATGCGGCTGCGTGAGGGTACCGGGAATAGTAACGGTCGGGGCGTCTTCGGAGCCAGCGGCGGTTCGGCCCACGAAGTCGCCCCGACCAGCGGAGGGAGGGAGACTAGGTTATCGGACCCCGCGCCAGCCCTGCCGCCGGCAAGGTGGGACGGGTCCTAACTGGAAGCAGCCGGCCGGTGTCGCTTCTGCTGCTTCCCTTGACGCTACCGCCCGCTTATCGAACCTCCGTCAGTTATTGTGGCCGGGGCGTCCTCGGGGCCAGCGGCGGTACAGTAAACCCACGAGGGCGCCCCGACCCGCGGAGGGAGGGAGACACCACTAGTCGAAGCC
>DAOULP010000232.1:0-1729 GCA_034420175.1 Dehalococcoidia bacterium
CCTGTGGCGACGGATCCGCGCCGGACCGCCGCCTCTGCGAGCACCCTGAGCTCCATCCCATGGTCGGCTCGGATGTTGTCTGGGCAGCCACGGCCGGCGGCTGACGTCAACGCGTTGACCGTCAGGCTACCAAGTCCTCTCACCTTCACCGCCGGCAATAGCCTCGTCTTCCATACGTACGAGCCTGGCTGAGGTCCCTCCCCAGCCACAGATCCACCCACGACTGTGGCTGCGCCACAATCGCACTGATCCCCTTCACCAGCACGAGCGACGGTCTTTGACGACTTCCGTCCCACGACAGCCGCGCTCCAACCGCTGGCAGCGCGTCCAGAGACCCTTGATGGCCCATTGATGAACCCTTGACGTCTGGCACCGCCAAGTTGACGTCGACCGCACGCCGCGTGCCTAGCATGAATCGCAGAGTGCAATCGGCGCGCAAGGTGGTGAACGCGGTGTGGTCCCAGAGAACGCAGCACTGCGAGAGGCGGCCCAGAAGGCACCCGGTCGGTGATTCCGGGCCCACCCGCGCGATCAGCGACCGCGCCCCAGTCGGCGTTGGACGCCCGTCAAGCGGTGACGGGCGGCCGAGTCCGACAACGAGCCTGTTGGGGGGTAGCTATGACTGACCGGCATTCTGCAACTGCTCCTTGGAGCGACATGACGTATCACCGGGTACCTGCGGCTCATCGCGAGTCTGCCACAACGAAGGTCAGAAACCTGCTGGGGCTTCGCAGGCGTGGGAACGAGCCTGCGCACTTCGGCAAAGGATCGGCGAAGGACTGGTCACGGGCGCTGCTGGGCGGGACGAACGGCTCAGGAGACAGCTTCCCTGTCCTTGGGAGTGCGTCAAGGCCGAGCGGAAGGGCACAGACCCGGAGGGCCGGTCACCGCCGGTAGTGTGTCTGGCCGTAATTCCATCTCATGGAAGGGAGATAGGGTCAGCCGGGGGTGCGGACCCTGAGAGGTCTCCGGCTGGTGCCGCCGCTTCTCAGAAAGCCGCGGCAACCCGGAAGAGCCCGGGGCCCTGGAATGGCCCAGGGGGCAGGGATGCCCCCTCCTTCTTTCGGCCGGGCACGTTCGGGCGTGGCTGACTACGGGTCGACAGGCTGGACGCCGTCATCGCTGGCTACGTCGGACGAATCTTTCAGCCAGGCGTACAGACGGCTTGGGAAACCCAGCTCCCAGGCAAACTCCTCGAAGCCCCTGGCCTCCCTCACTTCAAGGCTGCTGAAGCGATGCACCTGCCACCCCTGATGTCGTAGGGCGCGGTCAACGCGGAGGTTGCTGGTGTAGGTCTTCTCCGTGGCATGGTGGCTGGCGGCGTCGACCTCCACGACATGGCGTTCCCCCTTGTGGACGAATGCGAAATCGACCCTAGCCACATTGCCCTCGAAGAAGTGAAGGTCTGGATGATCCCGGGGGAGATCCGCGGTACGCACGAAGTTCAAGACCACCTGTGGCAACAGCGCGGGAACGGCAAGCGT
Source organism: Dehalococcoidia bacterium (assembly GCA_034420175.1). Taxonomy (GTDB): domain Bacteria; phylum Chloroflexota; class Dehalococcoidia; order DSTF01; family JALHUB01; genus DAOULP01. Next base: position 1,485 of record DAOULP010000232.1, read on the forward strand.
TGCCACTAGGTCGCGCCACAGCAACTTGGCCCACTCTTCGCCACCAACGTCAATTGCCAACCCGGCTGACGAGGGGTCAGCCACCGCCTTCTGGGCGACTTCGTAGGCGCGGTGCTGCGCCCGCTGGAAGGCAGAGGCGGCGTACAGTTCATAGAACCGGCGTTCCCACCGCGTGTCGGTCATGGCAGCAAGCTCCGCCAGGATGAAACACTGGCCAGGCTCCCTCTGCATGAGTGCGCGCACCC
>DAOULP010000233.1:0-6817 GCA_034420175.1 Dehalococcoidia bacterium
GCTCGTTCTTCCTCCTCCAGAACAGGTCCTCGAAGAGGTAGTGAGCGGCCAGCATGCGCCAGCGGCCCCAACGGCGCTTCGCCTCGTCAATGATGCGCTCCCCAGGCACGAGCTCCTCGCCGAAGAAGAGACGCGAGTAGATGCGCTGCTCCCAGGGCGACACGTAGTCCAGCGCATCATAGTGATGAAGGACTTCGAAGAGAAGATACCACACGGAGGCGGGACCGATCCCGTACAGCTTCAGCAGTTCGGTGCGCGCCGCGTCTTTCGGGAGGCCGCGCAGGTCCTTTTCGTCGATCCCGCCCGCCGCGAGCGTCTGCGACAGGCGTTTCAGCGTGCGGGCGCGGTAGCCTAGCTTCAGGGCGCGCAGATCCTCCTCAGGGACGGCCGCGAGCGCCTCCGGCGGCCAGAAGGAGTAGAGCTCGCGACCATCGAAGCGCAGCAGGGTGCCAAAGCGCTCGAAGAGTGCCTGCATCATCTGGACCGTGCGACGGACGGTGGCGTTCTGGAGGAGCACGTAGATCACCAGCATCTCGTACAGAGAGCCGCCGGTGTTGATGCGCATGCCCCGCCAGCGCTCGAGGGCCGGCGCCAGCAGGGGGTCGGCGCCGCACTGACGCTGGAACGGTCGCAGGTCGGCGTCCAGATCGAAGCGCCAGCGGAGCTCGGAGGCCAGCCACGTCCCCAGGTGCGGCGGGATAGCCTCAGAGGCATACGCCGCTACCTCCAGCACCGGCCGGTCGACGTCACCGGCGTCCTCAAGGCGCAGGCCCACCGGCCGACCGTCGAGGAGCATCGACTGCCAGTAGCGGCCCGGCTCGTACTGCTCGCTGGCGGCGGGGAAGTGGGAGGGCTTGTGAACGGTGGCGTCGAAGTTGAACGGGGGTGTGGGGCGAAGGGTGAAGACGAGCCTGCGGGCCAGTTCAAGGGCCATGTGGGGCTAGGACGCTGTCTTTCGGGCCACCCGTATTGCCTCCAGGGCGAGCAACCGCACGTCCTCCGTTACGGGCACGTCCACGCCGCATCTACTCAAGGGGACCGGCTCGCCGCGACGAAGCTCCGCCTCGCTCATCCACACCAGCACGTCGTCCGGCCCCGGCGGTCGCAGCGCCTGGCCGTCCAGCGAGCGGCAGAAGTAGATGAGATCGACGTGCTGATGAGGCGGGCCGGGCTCCGAGCTGTTCTCGACCAGGATGGTGTGAGGCGGTGGCAGTTGCGCCGGGTACTCGAATGGGAGGGGCGTGCGGCCAGACAAGATGCGGGCCTCCAGGCCCGTCTCCTCCCGGATCTCGCGCAGCAGGGCCGATTGCGGGTCCTCGTCGGGCTCGACGTGGCCCCCCGGCGGTACCCACATCCCCAGCCGTCGATGCCAGAGCAGCAGCGTCTTGTCGCCATCGACGACGAAGCCGGTGACGGTGAGGTGCTTGTCCAGGCCCGAACCCCCTAGGGAACCAGGAATCGGGAACCGGGAACCAGAGACCTTGTCCGTCTCCCGGTTCGTAGTCCCCTGTTCCTCTTCGAGGGATTCTATCAGCCCCGGGGCGAAGGCGTCGAGGCGGAGCGTGGGAGGACAGGCGGACGCTGCGGCTAGCCGACCAACTCCATTGGGAACTGCTCCAGGCTGTCCAGCACCATGTCCGCGTGAGGCTGGGGAGGCAGGGCCGTGCTGGCCGAGCGCACCTGGACGGCCAGCATGCCGGCGTTCTTTGCCGCCTCGAGGCCAGGGGCGGTGTCTTCCAGCACGATGCAGCGGGCCGGCTCGACTTCCACCAGCTCGGCTGCGCGCAGGAAGAGGTCGGGCGCTGGCTTGGCCCTCTCGACCATTTGTCGCCAGACGACGGTCTGGAAGGCGTCCTGCAGGCCGGTCGCTTCGAGGAGCGCCTCGGCCCAGCTCTGCCACGACGACGTGGCCAGGGCGGCCGGGATCCGGAGCCGGCGCAGTTCCGCCAGGAGCTCCCGCACCCCGGGCAGCGTCTCCCGTGGCCGGCGCAACAGCTCCACCAGCTTCTCGTCGTAGCGCCGGAAGAAGTCGTCCATGCCGCCCTCGACGCCGAAGGTCTTCTTGATGTAGTTCCACGTGAACTGGACGCTCGACCCGATGATCCTCTCGTACTGCTGCTCCGACAGGCGGTGGCCCGTCGGCTCCAGCATGACGTTGATGGCCTCCAGGTAGGTTGGCTCGCTGTCGGCGACGACGCCGTCCATGTCGAAGATGACGGCCCAGAAGGGAGGCCTCGTCATGGCTTCAGGCAATCGAAGATGAGGAAGTAGGCGATGCGCAGGTTATCGCCCCAGCTCTCGGGGTCCTGTTCAATCACCTCCGGCGGGGGCGTCGGCTCCAAGAGGTTACGGATGAGGAAGCCGGCATCGCGCAGAGCGGATGCGTAGTCGCTGATCGGGCGGCGCAAGTTGACGGTCGCGAAGTCGACGCCAGGCCACCACTCGCCCCACCTGACGAGTCGCGGGCGGCGGCCGAAGTAGTTGTCCACCTTGAAGTGGAGCTTGTTGCTGTTAGTCCGCACTCCAGGTTCGCGCCGCTCCCATCCCAGGGGTGGTAGCTCGTCGAAACACGGGTGCAAGATGGAGAAGACGAACCGGCCGTTGGGCCGAAGGACACGGCCTGCCTCGCGGATCGCACCGCAGTGGTCCTCGATGTCCATGAATGACATGTAGGCTACCACGAGTTCGAAGGCCCCATCGGCCAGCCCATCCAAGCGTGCCGCATCGCGCGTCAGGTAGCGAACGCCCAGAGGAGACGCGTCCTCCATCTCCTGAGCCAGACGCACCATCGTTGGGGCGACATCCACGCCGGTCACGCGAGCTCCTCGCTCGGACAGCATGCGAGCGAATCGGCCCTCGCCGCAGCCGAGATCCAGCACCGTCAGGCCGCGCACGTGTCCCAACAGGGCTAGGTGAGCCTCATCGAGGATGACCTCGCGGTTCGCCTCACCACCGCGAATGCGGGCGGCCCACTGAACAGCCGCGGCGTCCCAGAGGGCGGCGCTGGACAGTCCCGACTCCTCCTTCACGGCTACTCCTTGCTCCGGAGCTGGGGAAACAGGATCACCTGGCGGATGGACCGCTGGCCGGTCAGCACCATCACCATCCGGTCGATGCCTAGGCCGAGGCCGCCGGTGGGCGGCATCCCGTGTTCGAGGGCGCGAAGGAAGTCCTCGTCGCCCGGCTCCGCCTCCTCGTCGCCGGCGGCGCGGCGGCGGGCCTGCTCCACGAATCGCTCGCGCTGCTCCAGGGGGTCGTTCAGCTCGGTGTAGGCATTCCCCAGCTCGATCCCGGCCACGAAGGGCTCGAAGCGCTCGACGAAACGGGGGTCATCAGCCTTCTTCTTGGCCAGCGGCGAAAGCTCGGCGGGGTAGTCCATGAGGAAGGTCGGCTCGATCAGCCGTGGCTCGACACAGGTGGACAGCAGCTCATCCAGAAGCTTCGCCCAGTTCGCCTCGGGGGGAGCCTCGATCCCCATCTTCTCGATGGTTGCGCGCAGAGACGCCTCTTCCCAGTGGTCCTCCAGATCAAGCCCGGCGTACTCGCGGATGCCGTCCCTGACGGTGAGACGTCGCCAGGGGGGTGACAGGTCCACTTCCTCGCCGTCGTTCGGGACGCGGGTGGTGCCCAGCACCTCTTGTGCCACCTGCGACACCAGCTCCTCCACCATGGCGGCGACGTTGTTGTAGTCGGCGTAGGCCTCATAGCTTTCCAGGAGCGTGAACTCCGGGTTGTGACGTGCGGAGAGGCCTTCGTTGCGGAAGACGCGCCCTATCTCGTACACGCCATCGAAGCCGCCGACGATGAGCCGCTTCAGGTGCAACTCAGTAGCGATCCGGAGATAGAAGTCGCTGTCCAGCGCCTCGTAGTGAGTCACAAAGGGACGGGCGGCGGCCCCGCCGGCCTCCGGTTGGAGGATCGGTGTCTCCACTTCCAGGAAGCCGCGGCCGTCCATGAAGCGACGAATGGCTACCATCACCCGGCTGCGCATTGAGAAGAGCTCGCGCGCCTCGTCGTTGGCCATGAGGTCCAGGTACCGCTGGCGGTAGCGAGTCTCCACGTCTGCTAGGCCGTGCCACTTCTCGGGAGGGGGCAGGAGTGCCTTGGATAGGAGAGTGTATTCCTGCGCGCCGACCGTGAGTTCGCGCGTCCGGGTGCGAAAGAGGTTGCCCCCGACGCCCAGGAAATCACCCAGGTCCAGGTCGCGCAGGCCTTCGTAGGCGTCTTCGCCCAGGACGTCCCGCCGCAGGTAGGCCTGAAGCTTGCCGGAGCCGTCGCGCAGGTCGATGAAGGTGGCGCCCCCCATGTCGCGCATCGCCGTGATCCGTCCGGCCACCCGCACCTCCGGCGGTGGGTCTGTCGCCCCTGCATCCTCCCAGGCCTGGAAGTCGCGCGCTGCCCGAGCGGCGGTGTGGGTGCGTCGGTAGCGCGGCGGGTAGGGATCGACGCCCCGCTCGATCAGGTGGGCGAGCTTGGCCCGTCGCTGCCGATAGAATTCGTCCGCGCGATTGCTCATGGAGGGGTCATACCGGAGTCGGCTGGCGGCGGCCTTGCCGCAACATGAAGGCGGCGGGCCGTCTGGCCCGCCCACCTCAGCCTCATCTTCTCTGTCTGCGGGCCTAGCCTATGGCAGTGATGGTGAGGCGCAGGACGCCAGCCGGAACGTCCACTTGCACCTCTTGCCCCACGCTCTTCCCCAGGAGGGCGCGGCCCACGGGCGACTCATTGCTGATGCGGCCATCCTTGGGGCTGGCCTCGGCGGAGCCGACGATGGTGTAGTGCAGGTCTTTGCCGTCGCCGTTCACCACCGTCACCTTGGATCCCAGTTCCACGCGCGAGGAGTGGCGCTCCTCGATTATCGTCGCGTTCTGGACCATCTTCTCAAGGGTGAGGATGCGTCCCTCGACGAACGCCTGCTCGTTCTTGGCGTCATCGTATTCGGCGTTGTTCTGTGTGCTGGCTAACTCCTTCGCCTGGTGGATGCGATCAGCCACCTCCTGCCGCTTGACCGTGCGCAGGTGCTCGAGCTCTTGCTCTAGCTTGGACAGGCCTTCGCGCGTTAGAGGAACCGGCTTGTCGACCATCGTTCGCTCCGGGAGAGCCAAAAAATAGGACTGAGGCGCCCCGCACTCAGTCGCCACAGTCACGGCGACGATATTATAACCTGGCGTCAAGCGCCTGTAAAGAGGATCAGGCATGGAGGAAGTGGGGGAAGTCATGGCTGTGAATCGAGCGGACGCGGGCGGGTGCGTGGGACTATTACTGTTGTCGATCGGCTCTGTCAGGGGGTTTCGGCGGGCCGCGGACGTGGCGCCGACAGCTTCCGCCAGAAGTGCGTGTGTTGAGTTGCCCACCGTGAGGAGGTCAGCGGCTTGAGGGAACTGGCGTCGTCAGACGAGGGATTCGGCAGGCGCGGAGCGAGGGGATGGTCGCTCGTGCCGGAGCGCCCGTCGAGCGGGGCGTCCGTTGGCTTGTGGTGGATGCTGTGCTACAATGGGCCGTCGGGAAAATGTTGAGGTTGATTAGCGTTCTCAGGTCGATCCGAGATCGTCGTAGGTGCGGGGAGGGTGTCTAGGCGGACGATACCGATCTTCGTCGTGTTGGCGCTGTTGGCGGGTGCGACCGGCGGAGTAGTCGGGGGTGGGCTGGTAAGGCTGGCGTCTGACGGGGAAAGCACGGCAGTCCCCACCAGTGGCTCTCTTGACGGGCGCGTCGTCACTGACGAGGAATCCGCCGTCATTGAGGTGGTGCAGAGGGCTGAGCCGGCTGTCGTGACGGTGATCAGCGAGGGTCCCCCCGTGCGTGACAGTCTGGGTCGGGTGACGGCGGAGATGGCCGTGGGTTCCGGCGTCGTCATCGACGAACGTGGCTTTGTCCTCACAAACGAGCACGTGGTTAGGGACGCCGCCACGCTGCGGGTGATCCTTCACGATGGTGAAGAGAAGCCCGCGTCCCTGGTGGGGGACGATCAGCCCTTCACCGATGTCGCCGTCCTTCGCATCGAGCCCGGCGGCCTCACGGCAGTGGCGTTCGGTGATTCTGATGCTCTGGCCCAGGGCCAGCGGGTCATCGCCATTGGCAACACCTTGTCGGACTTCCGCAACACGGTTACGCTTGGCGTGGTCAGCGGTCTCAACCGTCGCTGGCCCCGGAACGGTGTGGTCATGGAGGATCTGGTGCAGACCGACGCCGCCATCAATCATGGCAATAGCGGCGGTGCCCTCCTCAACACGCGCGGCGAGCTGGTGGGTCTGAGTACGACCGTGGTCCGGGCCACGGAGGGGGGCGAGATCGTCGAAGGGGTCGCTTTCGCCCTGTCCAGCAACAGCGTCGGCCCTATTGCCCGCTCGATCGTCGAGCACGGTAGTCACCCGCGGCCCTTTCTGGGCATTGTCCACGTTGATGTCGATCCGCTCGTGGCCCAGATCAATGATCTGCCGGTGTCGCACGGCGCCTATGTAACGAATGTCACGCCAGATAGTCCCGCCGCTGAGGCTGGCATCCAGCACGGCGACATCATAGTCGAGATGGGTGAAGTGCCACTCGATGAGGACATGCCCTTCATCAACGCGCTCGGCCGACTGGAGCCAAGCCAAGACGTTGAGATAACCGTCAACCGAGGCGGACGTGAGCTGGAGCTGGAGGCGACGCTCGTCCCGCGATAGGGCGGCGGCGTTGGGAACGGCACGATGAAAGAGCAGGGACCGTTCGACAGACTGCTGCAGCCCGAGGGGCGGCGGGACCGGACCTCTCTGTTCGTCATTGGCGCGATCGTTGTCCTGGCTGTCGTGCTGCTCATCCTCGTTCTGCCGCCCGT
>DAOULP010000234.1:0-15190 GCA_034420175.1 Dehalococcoidia bacterium
ACGCCTCTCGCGCCGGCCTGATGGCACTCGTCAGGGGCATCCGTCGGGACGACTTCGTGCGCACCGTCTCCCACCCGAGCATCGGCACCATGCCCCTCCGCTTCGCCATCGAGCACGTCCTCGAGCACGACTGGGAACACGCCGTTCAGCTCGCCGCCCTGCGAGTCTAGAAGGGAACGCTGCATGACCACACGCCCACCAGAGATCGACTGGGATGAGGTCACAGACGAGGCCACGGACCTGCTCTCTCGGTACATCACGATCGACACCAGCAATCCGCCCGGCAATGAGGAAGCGGCCGCCCTCTTCCTGGCCGACATCCTGCGCCGCGAGGGCCTGGAGGCCCAAATCTACCAGGCGGCGCCCGGCCGGGCCAACCTCTCCGCGCGCCTGGCCGGCGACGGCAGCAAGAGGCCTTTCGTCCTGCTCAACCATACCGACGTAGTGCCCGCCGAGCCGGCCTTCTGGCAGGAGCCACCATTTTCGGGCACCGTCCGCGACGGCGTCATCTGGGGTCGGGGCGCACTGGACATGAAGGGCATGGCGGTCATGGAGCTCTTGACTGTTCTCCTGCTCAAGCGTCACGGCATCCCTCTGAAGCGGGACGTGGTCTTCCTGGCCCTCGCGGACGAAGAGGCAGGCGGCGACGTCGGCGTCGACTGGATGGACCAGCACCACCCGGAGGTCATGGACGCCGAGTACGTCTTGAACGAAGGAGGCGGCGGCTCCACAGAGCTTCTGGGGGTGCGCCATCCGATATTCAACTGCTCTGTCAGCGAGAAGGGACCCCTCTGGCTCAAGCTGAAGGCTGAGGGCACGCCCGGCCACGGCTCTGTCCCTATTGACGACAACTCCCTGGAGCGGCTGGTGCGAGCCCTCTACCGGGTTCAGGGCTGGCAGCGCCCCATCACCGTGCTGCCGGAGATGGAGCTCTATTTGCAGGGGCTCCACGACAGCGGTGTACTCCCGGAGATACCGGGGGGGGACGCCCTGGCCCAAATCGCTGCGATCACTCCCGTGGTCCGGGCGGTGCTGACCAACACCGTCAGCGTCACCACATGTGCCGCCGGCTACAAGCACAACGTCATCCCGGCCGTAAGCGAAGCCACCCTCGACTGCCGCCTGCTGCCCGGCCAGTCAGCGAAGGAGTTCGTCGAAGAGCTGAAGCGCGTCATCGACGACCCCAAGGTAGAAGTGGCGGAGGTCTATCGCTCCGAGACGGTCGCTTCACCCGTGCAGACGGAGCTGTTCGATATCATCAGGCAAGTAGTCGGCGAGATGATGGAGGAGGCCCCAGTCCTGCCGTACATCGCGGCGGGCTTCACGGACTCCCGCATCTTCCGGCAGCGGGGCGTGACCGCCTACGGCCTCATTCCTGCGCTGCTGGAGCCTTCGGACGTGGCGTCCATTCACGGACACAACGAGTTCATCTCCATCGACAACCTGCGCCTAGGCACACAGATCGTCTTCGAGGTGGCCCGAAGACTGTGCACCTAGGCCGGCGGCAGCAGATGCACCGTGCCCGCGCCAGTTGGCGCGGCGCCGATTCACCCGAGGAGGTGAAGCTTGAAAGCGGAAGACATCACAACCATTGGCATGATGGGGGGCGGCGTCATGGGCGGCGGCATCGGCCAGACCCTGGCCCTGGCCGGGTATAAGGTCATCATCCGCGATCTGACGGATGATCTCCTCGAGAAGACGCGCAGCAGTATCATAGACGGACGCTTTGGCCTGAGAGGCGGCGTCGAGCGCGGGAAGGTGACGCGGGAACAGATGGACGCTGCCATAGCCAACCTCTCCTTCATCACCAAGGCCGAAGACCTGCGCGAAGTGGACCTGGTCATCGAGGCCATCCCGGAGAACCTGGAGCTCAAGAAGCAGGTGTGGGCCGAGCTCGACTCGCTGGTGAAGGTGGGTGCCATCTTCGCCACCAATACCTCGGGCTTCGCCATCGGAGAGCTGAACAAGGCAGTGGCCCGCAAGGATCTCTTCCTAGGCATGCACTGGTTCAGCCCGGCCAACATCATGCGCCTGGTGGAACTGGTCTACACGCCGGAGACCTCCGAGGAGGTCGTCACCGCCCTGGAGGGCGTCTGCGAGAAGGCGGGCAAGGTCTCCGTCCGGGTCAAGGATGCCCCCGGCGAGTACGGCTTCATCGCCAACCGCATCTACTATGCTGCAGTCGGTGAGGCGCGCAAGGTGCTGGCGCAGGGAATCGCCACTGAGGAGGACATCAACAAGGCAATGGTCTACGGGTTCAACTGGCCGATCGGTCCGCTGGCCATGGCCTCGGGCGCTCGCCGCGGGTTCGCCTAGACACGAGCCTACAAGCGACGCCGAGGAGCCCCTACTGCGCCGGGGAGACACCCGGCCCGGTGCCGGGCCGCTGAAACCGCAGGCGCAGAACCCGACGCGTGGCCCCGGTGATACGCGCCCGCTCGTCGATACGATGCCCCACGACCCAGACGATGCCGGGCCTGCCACGAACCAGGGGCACCGCGTCGCGCTCGGCCCTGGGAACTCGGGCATCGACGAAGAAGTCCTGTAGCTTCTTCTCGCCAGCCATGCCCAGCGGCTGGAAGCGGTCCCCAGGGCGCCGCGAGCGCACCCACAGGTCCTCGCCGACGATATCGGCGTCCAGCCAGGCTTGCCAGGGATCGGCGGGCGGCGTCTGAGCACCTTCCACCGCGCCGGACACATCTGCCGTTGCCACCTCCACCTGCCACTCCCCCCAGCGAGTGATGCCCGGGACCGCGAGGCGCGCTTCGGCAGGTGGGGCCGGCCCGGGGCCCGCCGGTTCCGGGCTGCCGGAGCCCTCGGCTTGGGTCAGCGCCAGAATCGCCCCCTCGTTCCCCATGTCGAATCGGAGGCCGCGGGGCAGGTCGACGTGATGGCCGGGTTCGGCCGCCAGGCCCGCGATCAGCGCCTCGATGTGGTCCCCCTCTATGTCACGAGTGTCGCCGAGCAGCCGCCGCACGGCCAGGCGAAGGGCATGCCGTTGAAGGCCCTCCGGCAGCTCCTTCAGGCGCGAGCGTGAAAGGATCACGGCCTGCCCCCCGCCGTCGTTCACCAGTGCGTCACTGGCCATGCCTTCCAGCACCGCCAGGTCAGCACGAGCAGTCTCCGCCGTCCGCAGGAGCGCCGAATCGATTTGTGGATTGTACTGGCGGAGCAGTGGCAGCAGCTCCACCCGGACCCGGTTCCGCAAGAACCGGGGCGAGACGTTTGTCGGGTCGTCGACAGGGTCAAGGCCCTGGCTCTGGCAGTAGTCTGCGGTCTCCTGGCGTCCAAGGCACAACAGGGGTCGGCTCACCTCCGGGTCGTCCCGACCGGTCAGCGGCCAGGGAGCCCGGGGGGCCATGCCTGCCAGTCCGGCGAGGCCGCTGCCCCTGATCAGGTGCAGCAGTACCGTCTCTACCTGATCGCTGGCGGTGTGGCCGGTCGCCACGACCGTGCAACCGGTACCGGTGGCGGCCTCGGCAAGAAATCCGTAGCGCAGTTCGCGGGCCGCCTCCTCGAGGGACAGGCGGCGAGAACGCGCGTGGGCGCGAGTGTCGCCCGCACCGAGCCGGACGGGCACCTCCAGGCGGCGACAGAGGGACTCCACATGGGATCGCTCGCGACGGGCGGCCGTGCGACCCCGCAGGCCGTGGTCGAAGTGAGCCGCGACCACTGTCAGGTCAAGGGCTGATGCGAGGTGCGACAGAACGACCAGAAGCGCGGTCGAGTCGGGGCCGCCGGAGACGGCCGCCAGCACCCGCTCGCCCGGCCGGACAACAGCCTCGTCGCGCACGTACCGCAGCACCCGCCTCTCGAGAGCCGCACTTCGGCGTCGTCGATCGCCGCGCCCGTCTCGCTTCCGCGCTGGGGGATCGCCCTCCATGTCCCCGATCCTGTCCTCAAACCAGCGGGGCGGCCCCGTGGGCCGCCCCGGTTTGGATCATCCCTTGGGTCCCTCAGGGGCCGAACAGTGCCTCCCACCAGGGCCGGCTCTCTCCGCTGCCCTCCTCCGTCGCCGTCCCCGCGCCTTCTCCCTCGGGGCCGCTGACGACGGCGAGGGACTCGCCCGGCTTCACCAAGCCCAGGACGCGCCGGGCGACGGCCTCGATGTACTCGTCCGAGCGAAGGTACTCTCGCAGCGCCACCAGTTCGTCGTGTTGACGCTGCAGCTCGGCGATCTCCCGCCGGACCTCATCCTCCTGGCTACCCAGGCGATGCGACTGAAGACCGGTATCGCCTGCCTCGAAGGCCAGGTAACCGACCACCAGTGCGGTGGCCAACGCCACCAAGACGACCAGCCAGACAGACGAGCTCGGTCGTACCACCAACTCGATCCCGCCCGCCACCAGTTCGCCGCCAAATGTACCACAACCACGGCTGCTTCACAACTTAAGCCTTGCGGTCTCAGTAACGGGGGACGGGGCCGGGCTGTGTGCCGCACCGATCGGGCGAGCGGCGGGAGCCTAGGACGCGCCCCAGTGGCTGTCCTTCTCCATCAGACCCTGGGCCTCGAGGTGACAGGTATCGTTGAGCGAGATCACGACCGCCCTATCATCACGCAGGTCTAGGACCGCCGTGGCCGCCAGGTCGTGGCGCAGCCGCCGGAAGCTCGCCAGAGGCAGGCCCAGGGCGCGACAGAGGATGACGTGGATGGTGAAGTTGTGGGTGACTACGACGACCGTGTCCATCGGGTGGCGCTTCTGCAGCCGCTGAACGGCAGCCCAAGCGCGATCCTGTACATCCTGAAGACTTTCGCCTCCGGGGATACGGAGGCTGCCTGCCCGGGGCGAGACCCACTCCCGCAAGAACTTGCCGTGCCGCTCCCGCAACTCCCCCGGCGAAAGACCCTCCATCTCGCCCACGTCCATCTCGGTGAGGCCGTCGTCGGTCTGGACTTCCAGACCGAGCGCGCCGGCAAGGGGAAGAGCGGTCTCGACGGCGCGACGAAGGGGGCTGGCGTAGATGGCAGTTGCGGGAACGGTGCCCAGCGCCGAGACCAGCGTCGCCGCCTGACGGCGACCCCTATCGTTCAGCGGGACATCCTCCCGCCCCAGCGTCAGGTGCTTCCTGTTGCTCTCCGTCTCACCATGACGGATAAGGATCAGACGCACGTCATTGCTCGAAGCGACCGCGCCGTCGCCATGCCTGTCGCGCTGGCGAGGTGCCAGCCAGTATCAATTCCTCACGATGCAACACCGTCGGTTCCGGCAGGCCCAGCGCCGCCGCGACCTGCTCCGGCCGCCCGGTCGCCGTGTTGTCGCAGCGCAGGAGCATCGCCAGGGCATAGGAGCCTTCGGGAGCATCCGCGACCTGGAGGTCCCGCACCAGCGCACGGATATCGTACCTCCGGACCTCCTTCTCTCGCATGTGCTCCCAGGGGATGCTGTCAGCAGCCAAGAAGCGCTCGACCGCCGAGCGGATCTCTGCTTGTGCCCGGTCGCAGGCTCCCTCGACACGATAGCGTGCCCAGCGCACCTCGGACTGGAGGGAAGGGAGCCCCAGGCCCACCTCCGCCACCTGCAGGATCTCGATGCCCGGCGAAAGCTGCTTTTCCATCGAGCGGGTGAAGTCCGCGGGGGCAGCGGGCCGCGCGAGGAAGACGTCCATGAGCTCCGCCGAGCTCGTGACGCCCACCGCCAGAGGCGCTGCTAGAGACAGGCGTGGGCGAGGCGTATGCCCCTCCGAGTAGGCCAGGGCCACACCCGCCCGACGCATGGCCCGCTCCCAGAAACGCATGAGGTCCAGGTGCGTGATGTACTTCACCTCTTCGCCCCGCCGGAAGCGCACGCGCAGGCGCCCGGACGGGCGCCCGTCCTGGGGCTGGGCCTTGGGCGAGCCTGGTGTCATGGCCTTATCACCCGGACCCGCTCGACCTTGACTCCTTGCATCTCCGCCACCACCATGCGGAAGCCATCTCCCTGCACCTGCTCCCCCTCCCGAGGGATGTGCCCCAGCAGACTGAGGACGAAGCCGGCCACCGTCTCGTAGCCGCCGTCGGGGATGGACAGGCCGAGTTCCTCGTTGGCCTCGTGAATGCTCATGCCGGCGTCGACGTCGGTCGTGTGCTCGTCGATTGCCACGAACTCGCGCTCCGGCTTGCCGAGCTCGTCCACCACTCGCCCCACTATCTCCTCCAGCAGCATCTCAAGCGTGACGATGCCCTCGGTACCTCCGTACTCATCGACGACGACGGCCATCTGGTGCCCGCCCTCCTGCATCTCCCAAAAGAGCCCTCCAACGGGCTTCGTCTCGGGCACGTAGAGGGCTGGGCGCAGGACCTTGTCCACCGGCACCGACTCGTCCAACTCGCCCCGGGCCAGAGCGTGCAGAACGTCCTTGATACCGACAATGCCCACCACGTTGTCGATGCTGTCGTCGTAGACAGGAAACCGCGAGTGAAGGGTGTCGGCGTAGGTCCGGTAGAAGTCTCCCAAGGACATCCCCTTCTCCAACCAGATCACTTCCGTGCGGGGTACCATCATCTCCTTCACCAGCCGGTCGCGAAAATGAAACACCCGCTCCAGCAGCTCCCCCGTGGTCTCGGCCACAGCCCCCTCTTCGGTGCCGATGTCGATGAGCATGCGCAGCTCGGCCTCGGTCACTGTGGGAGAGACGCGGTCCGCAGAGCCGAAGAGAACCCCGGCCAGCACCCGAGGTGCTGCGGCCATCACGGAGACCAGCGGTCGCAGGGCAGTCATGCACCACTCGATGGGCGGCGCCACCGCCAACGCGTAGCGTTCGGAAATCTGGACAGCGAGCGCTTTGGGGGTCACCTCGCCGACAAGGGCGAGACCTACGGTAACGATAATGGCAGCGGCCAGCAGACCCAGCCCACCCGCCGCCTGGACTGCGATGACGCTGCCCATGGCAGAGGCCACCACAACGAAAAGATTCTGAAAGAGAACGATGAAGGCGAAGAACCGGTCCTGGCGCCTCTGGAGACGCTCCAGGGATTGGGCCCTCCGGCTGCCCCCCTCGGCGAGGTGTCGGACACGGATGCGATTGGCGGCCACCACGGCGATCTCGATGCTGTTCACCAGGGCATAGCCCAGCACGCTGACCGCGAGGATGGCGATGCTCAGGGGGACGTTCAGCCCACTGACGTCCAGCCCGCCCTGGGCCAGGACGGGTGAAAGGACATGTGGGGGATAGTCAGGCATCGACGGCTCAACTGCCTGAGGCCGGCGCCTCCGTACCGCACCGGTCCGGGCTCATACATCGAACGGGTGCGCTCACCGGGATGATAGCAACGGGCCGCGAGGGGTGTCAAAGAACAGGAGTCTGCAAGTGGACCGTACCCAGGTCGAAGGCTGGGGGAAGGCCTCTTGCAGAGCGGGCGTGGCCCGCGCCGGGGCACTATGACGTCAGAGGTCCTCAGCCACTCCCTCGGCCCCCGGCACTATCGATGAGGCGTCGAGCGGCAGAGTAGGGGTCCAGGTCCCGGCCCGCCACCGCCGCCACCAGCTCATCGAGCTGGCCGTTCTCCTCTGTCGCCCGGAGCACACCGGCGAGGAGCTCGTGACGCGCCAGGGCCAGCACTTGGTGCCGCGCCTGGGCGAGGCGGTGTCGCTCGATCTGGCCCGAGTCGTGAAGGTAGCGCCCGTGCTCATCGATGGCGTCCGCCAGCTCGGGGACGCCTTCATCGCGGCTGGCCACCGTCTTCAGCACAGGGACGCCGCGCTCCTCGTCGGCGGCCCGCGAGACCAGGGAGTGAAGCTGCAGGACGAGCGTGTCCGCACCCGGATGGTCGGCCTTGTTCACGACCAGTATGTCGGCGATCTCCAGGATGCCCGCCTTCAGAGCCTGCACGTCGTCGCCGGTGCCTGGTGTGTTGACGACGACCGTGGTCTGCGCCGCGCCGGCCACCTCCACCTCGTCCTGACCCGCCCCCACCGTCTCAACGATCACCACGTCCTTGCCGGCAGCATCGAGGACAGCCACCACCTGCGCGGTGGCCGCGGCCAGCCCCCCCAGAGCCCCACGCGTGGCCATGCTGCGCAGGAACACCTCCGGGTCCGAGGTAAGCTCCTGCATCCGGATACGGTCACCAAGAAGGGCACCGTGGGTGAAGGGGCTCGACGGGTCGACGGCGACGATGCCCACGCTGCGGTCGCGGCGGCGGTACTCCCGAGCCAGGGCTCCGGCGAGAGTGCTCTTGCCCGAGCCGCTGGCTCCCGTCAGCCCGACGCTGTGAGCACGCCCGGTGCTCGGATACAAAAGGCGGAGCGCCTCATGGCCCTCGGGGTCGCCATTCTCGACCAGGCTGATGACGCGAGCCAGGGCCCGGCGCTGCCCGGCCACCACCTGTCGCACGAGAGCCTCAACCGTGTCCGGCTCTCGTGCCGCGCTCACGACTGCTTGCCTTGGGATGGGGCCCCGCCGGTGCCGACGGCCCGAACGTTCTGTTGGATGAAATCAATGATCTCGGTGGTCGTAGTGCCAGGCCGGAAGATGCCCTGGAACCCCATCTCGCGGAGGGCCGGCATGTCCTCATCGGGGAGGATGCCGCCGGCCATCAGGAGAACATCGTCCACGCCGCGGTCCTTGAGCTGCTCGACGACGCGGGGGAAGATCTCCATGTGCGCGCCGGACAGGATGCTGAGTCCCACGGCGTCCACGTCCTCCTGAAGAGCGGCCTCCGCGATCATCTCCGGCGTCTGCCGTATGCCGGTGTAGATGACCTCCATACCGGCATCACGGAGGGCGCGGGCGACCACCTTGGCACCGCGGTCGTGTCCATCCAGACCGGGCTTTGCGATGAGTACCCGGATCTTGCGCTCCGATGTCATAGCTGCCATTCCTCTACGACAGGATTATACAGCAGGGCTTGCCACAGATTGACACAGCCAACGCGGCGGAAGGCTTCAGCCTTCCACAAGGTCGTCGAGGCTCCCCACCAGAGGCCGGTTCGCCTGCGACGTAGAAGGCCCCCGCCACGGGCCCCTGGTGTCAGCTTCACGATCCTCCCAGGAGTTCAATCCGCACCCCGTGCGCCGACTCGCGGCTGATTACGGCCATCTGCCCGCCCGCCCAGACGCCAGGCTCGGGATGGGACACCCGCACACCCAGGCCGCGCAGGCCAGCCACCACCGCCTCCACATCGTCTGCCTCGATGGAGAGAGAGAACAGACCCTCGCCCCCCTCCTCCATGAAGGTCGCCAGCTCATGGTCGGACGACAGCGGCTGGGCCAGCTCGAGGAAGGCGTCGCCAACCGGAAGCCGGGCCAGCCTCACGTTCGCGCCGCCCGGCTCGACTACACGGTCCGGCTTGAGGCCCAGGCTGCGCTCCCACGCCTGCGTCGCCTCCTCCACGTCCCGCACGGCGGCGGTGACGTGATCGAGTCGCTCGAGACGCGACGTCTGTCTGTTCTCACCACGTACGCTACGGTCACCGCCGTGGCCTTGCCCGCCAGGCTCGGCCAGCTCCACCAAGACTCCTTTGTGCGCCCGAGGGTGGACGAAGCAGACTATCCCGGCCAGCCCTGGGCGCGCCTCCTGATCGATGAGTTCCACGCTGCGCTCCCGGAGGCCGGCTAGCTCTCGCCGGACGTCATCTGTCTCGAACGAGATGTGGTGGACTCCCTCGCCCCGACGCTCCAAGAAGCGGGCCACCCCGCCTTCCGGATCGATGGGCTCCAGCAGCTCGATCTCGCAGTCCCCCAAGCCGAGAAGGGCCGCCTTCACGCCCTGGTCCTCGACGTTGGCTTCCTCCAGCAAAGGGAGGCCCAGCGCATCGCGATAGAAGCGAGTCGCCTCCTCCAGGCTCCGAACGACGATCGCAAGGTGGTGGAGCTTCTTGATCACAGATGCCGCTATCCTATCGCCCCCCGCGGCATGCCCGGCGGCACCGGCTGTCCGACTCTGTCGCGCTCCTTCCACTCAAAGATCTGCGCTGCGTGCTCTCCGAGGTGGTCGATCCCCTCTTCAAACACGACGTGGCGGGCCGGTTCGCCCTCGGCGAAGCGCTCCTCCGGCAGAGCCCGCATGGCCCTAACGAAGGCTTCCTTGGCGAGATGGAGCTCCGTCTCCACCTCCACGGCGGAAGCGCCACGCCACTCCTCCACGAAGCGAACGTTCCGGGCATCTACATCCGCGCTATCCGCGTCCTCGGGCGTCAGGTTCACACCTGCGGCGAGGCCTTCCAGGATCTTGGCGCCCTCATGCAGCCACGCCGCCGTGTGGGCCAGGATGTCCTTCACCGACCAAGTGTCGAGCATCGGGCGGACCTTGTCGGCGTCGCTCAAGGTCATCAGGATACCGTAGAGGTTCTCGTACTCGCCGCCCAGGTCCTTGACGAGGGCCTCCCGCTCGCCCATGGTCATCTCATCCTCGGCCGTGTCGGACCCGTTGCCGCCCACCAAGTGGAGTTACAGACCTTCGCGCTTGCGCCAGGCCTGGATGTCCTCGGTGTGCTCCGTGTCATGGTAGGCCCAGATCTGGAGCATGCCTCGGGCGAACTGCCCTTCGGCGAAGGCCGAGTCCGGCAGCCGGCTCACGGCCTCCAGCAGTGCGTCATGGGATGTGTCCAGCTCCCGCCGTGCCTGATCCAGCGAGAAGTGGCGACGCAAAGACATGAGCGTGGCGTTGAATTCGTCGACCTTCTTGATATCGAAGGCCGCCAGCGCCGGCGAATCGCCTCGGATCAAGCGCTGCATGTCGACCAGTCCCACCTCGTCCCAGGAGGTGATGTGGGAGAGGAGATCCTTGACTGACCAGTCGCCAACGACGGGCTTCGTCATCTGCTCATCCGTCAGGCCCTCGATGGCACTCAGGAGGGCCTTCCGCGCCTCTTCAGCTCGGCCCAGCAGTTCTTCCCTGTCACCCATGGTCTGCTCCTCCTATGTCACCACCAGCGGCCCGCTTGCGGCCGCCGAACCTTGGCCCGCCCTCGCCCACGGGCTGGGCGCCTATATCGTCAGGGTCTGCTTCTGCTCGCCCCAGACTCCGCGGAGAACGTCACATATCTCGCCGAGCGTGGCTTGACCCTCGACGGCCTCGATGAACAGAGGCATGAGGTTCTCGGTGCCCCGCGCCGCTTCCTCGACTCGCCCCAGCAGCCGTTCGACTCGCGCGCCATCGCGGCGGGCCCGCAGGTCGCGCAGGCGCTCGCACTGGCGCTCCCCAACCTGGGGGTCGACTCTCAGCAGACCCTCCAGCGGCGGCTCCTCGGTGACATACTTGTTCACTCCGACCACCACCCGCCGGTTCGCCTCCAGGTCCCTCTGCATGCGGTAGGCGTTCTCCTGGATCTCCCGCTGCGGGTAGCCCTGCTCGATGGCTGCCAGACCGCCGCCGATGTCGTCGATGCGGTCGATGTACGCCTGGGCCTCCGCTTCGACCCGGTCCGTCAAGTGCTCCACGTAGTAGGCGCCGCCCAGAGGGTCCACGGTCTCCGCCACGCCGCTCTCGTAGCCGATGACCTGCTGGGTGCGCAGGGCCAGTTGCTGCGACCGGTCGCTGGGCAGGGCCAGGGCCTCATCGAGGGAGTTGGTATGCAGGGACTGAGTGCCGCCAAGCACCGCTGACAGCGCCTGAAGAGTGGTGCGGATGACGTTGTTCTCCGGCTGCTGGGCGGTCAGCGTGACACCGCCGGTCTGCGTGTGGAAGCGTAGCATCATGGAGCGCGGGTCATGCGCACCGAATCGCTCCTTCATGATGCGGGCCCACAGACGCCTGGCCGCCCGGAACTTGGCCACCTCCTCCAGGAAGTTGCTGTGCGCTGCGAGGAAGAAGGACAGCCGCGGGGCTATGTCGTCCACCGCCAGGCCGACGCCGAGAGCGGCCTCCACATAGGCGATGGCGTTGGCCAGCGTGAAGCCTATCTCCTGACCTGCTGTCGACCCCGCCTCCCTGATGTGATAGCCGCTGATGCTGATCGTGTTCCAAGACGGCAGGTACTCGTGGCACCAGGCGAAGACGTCTGTGATCAGACGCATGGAGTGCCGCGGCGGGAAGATGTAGGTGCCTCGGGCAATGTACTCCTTGAGGACGTCGTTCTGGATGGTGCCCCCCAGCTTCGAGAGGTCCGCGTCCTCCTGCTTGGCCACCGCCACGTAGAGGGCCAGCAGGATGGCGGCCGTCGCGTTGATGGTCATGGAGGTGGTCACCCGTTCCAGGGGGATCTCGCGGAAGAGAGTCTCCATGTCCAGGAGGGAGCAGATCGAAACGCCGACCTTGCCCACCTCGCCCGCCGCCAGGTGATGGTCGGCGTCGTACCCGATCTGGGTGGGCAGGTCGAAGGCCACCGAAAGGCCGGTCTGGCCCTGCTCGAGCAGGTAGCGGTATCGGCGGTTCGACTCCTCGGCGTCGGCGAACCCGGCGTACTGACGCATCGTCCACAGCCGACCGCGATACATCGTGGGTTGGACGCCACGCGCGTAGGGGTACTGGCCGGGGTAGCCCAGCTTCTCCAAGTAGTCCCAGGAAGGCACGTCCTCGGGGGTGTGGAGGACACCCACCTCGGCGCCAGAACTCGTCTGGAAGGGGCCGGGGCGCTCAGGCGAGCGCGCTGCGGCCTCGGCGAGAGTGCTCTCCTCCCACTCCTTCTTGCCACGACTCGTCACGGCACATCTCCCGAGTGGCACGTCGCCCGGACGAAAGGGGACGGCCTCGTGGCCGTCCTCCCACCGTACGCGCCATAAGCCTGCACCAGGATGCAAGTGTAGCCGCCCGCCAACTACCTGTCAACGCGTATGCCGTTCCAGGGGATCCGCCACACAGTCGCATGCGCGAAGGTCGGGAGCCGTCGAAGCTCCTCTTGGCGTTGGCCGCCCGGCCCGAGGCCAGGACTGGCGCGAGATCGCCGTGTCTGCCCGGGCCTTCGCTTTCCGCTTGCCCGCCCCCGAGCCCTCAGGTAGCATGAGGCCGCCATCCCCGTCTTGCTGATAGCACGTGGGAGAATGCACACCTGAGGGGAGGATGAGCTATGACACGCCTGGGGACTCTGGCACTGACGCTTCTCGGGTTGGCCGTGCTCCTGGTTGGCTGCGGCGGCGGCGAGGACGAAAGCGGGAACGCAGTCCTGGCGGTTGCCTTCCGCCTGGACGAGGGCACCCCCCTGATGGCCGCATACGTTGGTGACCCCACGGAGGACCCGTTCGAGCTACCAGCCGGTCGCTACTACATCGAGGCGCTCGACCAGGACGAGGTAGGCGTCTCCCTGAGAGCGGTGGATGTCGAGGAGGGCGATGGGGTGGAGCTGCCTGCCTCCCTTGAGGATGCCGGCGGCGTGGTCGACCCGGAGCGGGCCAAGCCTTTGGTCACGGTGGCCAGCTTCTTGCTGGACGTGGAGCTGGCGGAGTTGACCTTCCTCGAGGTGGCTACCGGCGGCTTCACCGAACTGCCGTTTGACCCGGCGGTCGAGTTCGGTCCCACTGCCTTCATCGAGGTGACGCAGATGTACGGCGACATCGGCGAGGAGGGAGACGCCGTCCTGGAGGCAATCGCTGATATCGAAGGGCGGGCGCAGGCCTCATTGAACGCATCGTATGTGCGCTCCTCATGGGCCGCCGCGCCGGGCGACTTCGACGAGATCAAGCAAGGTGCGCGGGAGTTCGTTGACCTTACGTTAGGGGTGAGAGATCACCAGCGACAGCGCATCCTGGAATTCGCCAGATCCATACCTCCAAGCGCACGGGGGACAGCCTTCGACAGGTTACCGGCCGACCTAAGGCTTGCCGGGGATCGGGAAGCGTCCAGCTTTGATGAGTGGCTTGATTTCATTGAACAGGGGAGCCTCGATCGCAGACTCGCACACATCGACGCATACCTCGACGGGTTCGCCGAAGCAGGGGGTCTGACGATGGTGATGATCGCCCGGGATGTCCAGGACCTGGAGAATGTGATCAACGCCTTTGCTGCCTCGGGGCCCTTCCGAACGGCCGTTCACACGTACGCCGAGGGATTCGTCCGACGCCTCGGAGCCGACCCGGCGACGTTCGTAGAGATGGAACGGGTGTGGCTTCGGCACGCCAACAGCCTGGTGGCGAGACAGGTCGATCAGCCGCGCGCCAGGATCGAGGAGACCATCAGGAGGTATGTGGAGAGGCTTGTGCCTGACAATCCTTCTCTCAGAGATCGTGTCGTGAGCCGCTGCCTCGATAGATTGGCCTACGATGTCCCCCAGCTGGCGGGCACGCCGACCGCGGTTCAGGCTGTCGCGCCCACGCCCACGCCGGCTGCGCCACAGCCCACGGCCACGCCTCCAGCGGCGCAGGCCACGGCCACGCCCGACACTAGCTGGATCGAGGGGTTCGTGGAGAGGGTCGGCGAGAGGATGATCGACGAGGGCTACAGCGAGGGATTGGCGGCAGTGGTGATGGTGGAACTGACGGAGTGCCTGACGGCGGCCGTGTTAGGCGGGCAAAGCATGGAGGACGCCGTCACGTCCTGCGCCCAGACCTTCGAGGGCGAGCCGACGCCTCAGGTGACCGCCACAGCCGTGCCCGAGGCAACAGAGGCCCGGCCTCCGGAGGCGCACGGGGTCACGGCGGTCGGGACGTTCGTGCTGGCTATGGGTCCCGAGTGCACCGTCGGGGAGAACACGATGTCGCTCACTTTCAACACCGGCGGCGGGCCCGGGAGCGCCACGGGCCAGGGGCACTGGCGGGACTCGTGCAGACGCTACCCAGAGTGCCCGCCGAACGTATGGCTGGTCTCCTACCAGCTCAGAGGCGCGTACGACCCGGGTTCGCACGGATTCACGGGGACTGCCGACATGAACGCGGAGGGCGTTCAATACACGCCTCCGAGCGATCCGGAGGCGGAGTGCCACGAGACGACCGCGACAGGTGGCCCTGGCTACACAGGCATCCCGTGGCGGGCGACCTTGCAGGACGGCAGCCTGAGGGGCGAGATCCTGCTCTCGGAAGCCACCGGGGATCCCACCCACGTGATCCACTTCGAGCTGACCGTGCAGGAGTAGGGGGACCGCGCTCCTCCATTGGCCGCCCGAGCGCCGCCCGCTGCGGTCTTGCGGCGACACCGAGTGTCGCCTTTGTCACCGCCCGGTCGACGGTCCACCCTCGCCTCGCCTGGGACGTCCCACCGATTGACGATTCTGAGGGCTGCATGCTATAGTTGTGCCTCGGTAGGAGGTTGCCACTGCACAATAGGCCGTCCGTGAGGGTTCAGAGATAGCTCGAGAACTCCGCACCAACGAGCGCATTCGGGCTCGCGAGGTCTTGCTGAT
>DAOULP010000235.1:0-10398 GCA_034420175.1 Dehalococcoidia bacterium
TGTTGAACATCGGTAATCTTCCGAAGTGTCAGAAGTGCAAACTCGGCGACTTGGTCCCACTGTCAGACTTCGGCAGCCAGGGGGCTGCCATTCACTTCAAGGCCTGGGCCTGCACCAACCCAGACTGCGGCTTCAACATCAAGATCCGCAACGGCGACCTGTACATAGACGAGCCCATCACCAGCGGCGCCCTGCACAGCCCCCGCCACCGCTAGAGCACTCCGGCTCCCCGCCAAACAGCCTGCGACCGCCCATGGAAGGCGGTCGCCTCTTCTCCACCGAAATGGCGGCTCGATGACACACGCCCGGTTGGGGCTGCCTCTTCGTTACCTCCCGATGCCCAGGTAGAGCATCCCCTTCGCCTCAACCTCCGCCCGCGACAGGACATTGCGTCCATCCAGCACGGCCCGACAGCCGGCGAAGGTGCCCAAGTCCAGGCACCGATACTGATCGTGCAGGGCCTGTATGATCAGCGCGTCCACCGCGGGTGGCGGGAAGGGCTGCGCCGGCACGAGGCCAACCGCCCTCACCTCGTCCGCACTGAAGAGCGGGTCATGTACGAGCGCCTGCGCGCCACGCGCCTCCAGTTCGCGAGCCAGGGTGAACGCGCTGGAGCCCGTCGCCTCCTTCACGTTGGGCCGGAAGGCCAGACCCAGGATCAGCACCGTGAGCCCCCGCAGGCCGCCCAGGGCCTGTTCCAGCCTTTCGACGCCGTACGCCGCCATGCTGTCGTTCACCTCACGCGCCAGCGTGGGCAACCGTAGGACAGAGCCCTCGTCCATCAGGAGATGTGGGTTCACGGGTATGCAGTGGCCGCCGACGCCCACGCCGGGCTGATGCAGGTGCGAATAGGGCTGACTGTTGGCGGCCGCGAAGGCCTCGACACTGTCCAGCCCGTGGCGGTCGGCGTAGACAGCCAGGTCGTTAGCCAGAGCGATGTTCACGTCCCGATAGGTCGTCTCGGCCAGCTTGATGAACTCTGCCGTCTCCGCGTCGCGCACCGCCATCACGCGGGCGTCTAGCGACCGGCCGTAGAAGGCCACAGCGGCATCTCGGCTCTCGTCGTCGATGCCCCCCACGATCTTGGGGTAACGCTTCAGATCGGCCAGTATGCGCCCCGACGACACGCGCTCCGGGCTGAAGGCCAGCCGAAAGTCTGCCCCCATGCGCAGGCCGGATGCCTCCAGCGCCGGCCCCAGCCGGCGGCGTGTGGTCCCGACGGGCACCGTCGTCTCCAGCACGACGAGGGTCCCGCGCCGCAGGCCCCGTGCCACGGCGGTCGCCGCCTCATCCAGGCGCGAGAAGTCCGGTCGTCTTTCGGGCGTCAGGCCTACGGGCACGATGACCACGACGACCTTCGCCCCACGCACGGCTTTCGCCGTGTCGGTGGTGGCCTCCAAGCGTCCGGCGGCGACGGACCTGCGGATGGACCGCGCCAGTCCTTTCTCGCCCCCCAGTGGGCAGCGTCCGGCACCCACCTGCGATACCAGCGCCTGGTCGGGGTCGCAGCCGACTACGGACAGCCCCTTGGAGGCGTACTGCGCCGCGACAGGAAGCCCGATCTTGCCCAGCCCAACGACGCACACCCGCATGGCAGTCAGCCCTCGCTCCCTCCTGGCGCCTGCCTCTCTCTGGGGCGATTGCCCACTTGCACAGCACATCCCGTCGGGCCCGACTCGACGAGACAGGCGGCCACTTCGCGGGCCGCCACGGCCTCGTCCGCCGGCATGGGAGGAGGCAGATCTCGCGCCACCGACTCTACGAACGCTTCCAGCTCTACGCGCAGGGGCTCCTGCTTTTCGACGGGGATGCGGTTCATCGCTCCCTCGCCACCCCCGGTCAGGGCTGCCAGCGCGGACCAGCCGGCGGCCGCCGATTCTCTCTCGTGGCGATGGAGCTCCTGCGTGAGGTAGTCCACGACGAACATGCCCCCCTCACCCACGAGAGCCAGGCGCCGCACCTTCGCAGGGGTGAGCCAGTTCACCTCCAGGAGCCCCACGACTCCGTCGCGGAAGCGCATCACCGCCGATAGCAGGTCCTCGTGCTCGGTGCGAATGCCGACCGCCGTCTCGGCGAAGACGCGCTCTACGTCCGAGGCCAGCAGGAAGCGCATGATATCGATGTCGTGCGTGGCAAGGTCGTGGACCACGCCCACGTCGCGGGTGCGCTGAGGGAAGGGGCCGACCCGCTCGGCCCGGGCGACGTACAGTCGGCCCAGTTCGCCCGCCTCGAGGCGCCGCTTCAGCTCGCCCACGACCGGGTTGAAGCGCTCGACGTGGCCGACCATGAGCTGAACGCCCGACTCCTCGGCGGCGGCCAGGATCGCTCGTCCCTCCTCCGGGTCCGCGGCGATCGGTTTCTCGACCAATGTGGCGACGTTTCGCCCGAGGGCAGCCAGTGCCACCTCCGCGTGCAGGCCCGTCGGCACGGCCACGGACACCAGGTCCAGCCGTTCGCGCTCCAGCATCTCGCGGTACTCGGGGTAGGCGCTGACCTGGCGGCCCCGGGCAGCCAGTGCCCGCCTCTCGCCCGACGGATCGGCGACGGCTACCAGCTCTACGCCATCGATCTCCCCATACACGCGGGCGTGGTTGCTTCCCATGGCCCCCAGGCCGATCACGCCCGCGGCCAGGGGCCCTTCGCCCACGTTACCCACTAGTGCCCTCCACAGCCTGCCCGTCTGGACTCGCCGCCGCCAGACCCGTCTCCACTGCCGACACCACCGTGTCCAGGTCCTCCCGGCTCAGGCCCGGATGCACCGGCAGCGACAGCACCTCCCGGCTCAGCCGCTCAGCGACGGGCAGCCGCTGACCGTACTCCAGACCCCGATAGAGGGGCTGCTTGTGTACCGGCAAGGGATAAAAGACCATGGCCTCGATTCCGTTGTCGCGGAGGTGGCTCACCAGCGCGTCGCGGCCCCGCCTCACCCGTGCGGTGTACTGGTGGTACACGTGATGGCGGCCAGGCAGCTCCCGGGGCGTCGCCAGACCCGACAGCCGCTCCGTAAGGTACTGGGCGTTGGCGCGCCGACGCTCGTTGAAGCCGTCCAGCTTCTGGAGCTGGACCACGCCCAAAGCGGCGGCTACCTCCGTCAGACGCAGGTTATAGCCCATGGTGTCGCTCACATAGCGACCTCGCTGGCCGTGGTCGCGCAGGAGACGCGCCCGCGCCGCCAGCTCGGGGTCGTCGGTGGTGATCATACCGCCTTCGCCGGTCGTCATGTTCTTCGTAGCGTAGAACGAGAAGCAGCCGGTGCCGAACGAGCCGACCATCCGCCCGCCGAAGGAAGCGCCCGCCGCCTGAGCGGCGTCCTCGATGAGCGCCAGGTCGTGGCGCCGCGCCAGCGCCGAGAAAGCCTCCATGTCCGCCGACTGGCCGTAGAGATGCACCACCAACAAGGCCCGCGTGCGCCGGTTGATGCTCTCGGCGGCTCGGGCCGGGTCCAGGTTGAAGTCGTTCTCCGAGACATCAGCGAACATGGGTCGGGCACCCGTCGCCAGGACAGCGTTGGCGGTGGCGGAGAAGGTGAAGGGACTGGTGACGACCTCCTGGTCAGCACCGATGCCATGGGCCAGGAGGGCAACCTGCAGGGCCGCCGTCCCCGAGGAGACAGCCACCGCCTCGCGCACGCCTGTGTATTCGGCGAAGGCCTCCTCGAAGCGCCGGACGACGGGACCCTGCGCCAGCCGGCCCGATCGCAGGACCGCGAGCACGGCCTGCTCCTCCTCCTCTGCCATCAGCGGCTGAGCGATGCGGATCATTTGCCCCTCGCCGAGCCGGCCCGCCGTCGGGCCCGGGCGGGAAGAGGCGCCAGATCAAAGTCCCTTCCGCAGGCCGAGCAACGCCAGCGGCCCGGCGCTCCCTCGGGCTCCAGCTTCCGGGCGCAGGTACAGACGTAGCCCACCAGGCGCGCCGGCACCCCCATCACAAGGCCGTGGTCGGGCACGTCGCGCGTAACCAGGGCCGCCGCCGCCACCAGCGCCCAGCGACCAATGGTCACCCCGCATCTGATCACAGCGCCCCCGCCAATCGAGGCGCCATGGCGAACGAGCGTAGCCTCCGGCTCCCAGTCTGCGTCAGTGAGCAAGCGGCCCTCGGGCGTGATGGCGCGGGGATAGCGGTCGTTGATGAAGACGACGTGCGGTCCGATGAAGACGCCGTCCTCGACGGTCAGGCCCGTGTACAACGAGGCCCGGTTCTGGATCTTGACCCGATCCCCTACGACCACGTTGGGGCCGATGTAGACGCCCTTGCCGATGATACACTCGGCGCCGACAACCGCCCCCTCGCGCACCTGCGCCTCGTGCCAGATGCGCGTCCCCGGCCCGATGCGTGCGTCCGGCGAGACGTCAGCCGTGGGATGAATCATCCTCGATAGCCCTCACGATGTGCTCGGCCGCCCGTCCGTCGCCGAAACAGGGGGCAGGGCGGTCCTCCGGCGCCGGACGCGTCGCCGCCTTGACGATGCGCTCGGAGTCCGCCCCCGCCAGGACGTTCCAGCCGCCCTGAAGCGTCTCCGGCCACTCCGTCTCCTCGCGCAGCGTGACGCAAGGCACGGCCACGAGATAGGCCTCCTTCTGCACACCTCCGGAGTCGGTGAGCACACAGCGAGCGTTCTTCTCCAGGACAAGCATGTCGCCGTAGCCCACGGGGTCCACCGTCATCAGCCGGTCGCCGGTCGCCAGAGACGCCTCTGCAGCCGCCTTCTGCGTGCGTGGATGGACGGGGAAGAGCACCGGCAAGTCGAGCCGCCGCAGCCCATCCAGAATGGCACCCAGCCGCGAAGGGTCGTCGGTGTTGGCGGCGCGGTGCACGGTGGCCAGGTAGTAGCCTCCCGGCGACACACCGAGCCGCTCCAGGATGTCGCTGCTCTCCTCCGCGATGGGAAGGTGTTGGAGGAGAGAATCATACATGACGTCACCCACGTCGTGTACCCCCGCCGCGATCCCCTCGCGGTTCAGGTTGGCGACCGCCGCGGCGGTGGGGCAGAAGAGGAGGTCCGAGCAGTGGTCGGCCACAATGCGATTCACCTCCTCGGGCATTCGGCGGTCGCCACAGCGCAGGCCCGCCTCCACGTGTCCCAGACGGATGCCTAGCTTGGCGGCAGCCAGCGCCCCCGCCAGCGTGGAGTTCGTGTCGCCGTAGACCAGCGCCCAGTCGGGCCGCTCGTCCACCAACACCTCCTCGATCTGCTCCAGCATGCGGCCCGTCTGCTCACCATGCCTGCCGGAGCCAACGCCCAGGCAGTGGTCGGGCTCGCGCAGGTCCAGCTCCTTGAAGAAGACCTCGGACATGGACTCGTCGTAGTGCTGGCCGGTGTGGACAAGCACCTCTTGGTGTTCCCGGCTGAGAACTCGACTCAGGACCGCTGCCTTGATGAACTGGGGACGCGCCCCCACGATGGAGACGACCTTCACAGTGGAGACCCTAATTGAGCGGCTCGGGGGTCATGGAGGCGGGAGTCCGGCCCTGATCGAGGCGGGCGAGAGCGTGGATGCGGGCCGCCATCTCCTCGCCGCTGGCCGGAGGGTGAGCCTGGAGGGCACCGATCTGGGCCAGCAGGTCGGCCGAAGAGACCGTCCCACCTTCCTGGACCTGGAAGACCTTTGAGTGCGCCGTCGGCAGCAGCACCTCGTTGGGCGCCGCCAGGTTCTCGCGCAGCTTCTCGCCGGGGCGAAGCCCAGTGTACACAATCTCCACGTCTCGGCCCGGCTCCATGCCCTGGGAACGGATTATGCGCTCGGCCAGGTCGACGATTCGGATCTCGTCGCCCACGTCCAGTATGAAGATCTCGCCGCCCTGGGCCTGGGCCGCCACTTGGATGATGAGAGTCGACACCTCGTGGAGAGTGAGGAAGTAGCGCGCCACCTCCGGGTGTGTTACGGAGAGCGGCCCGCCCTTCTGAACCTGTCGAGCGAAGATGCTCACCACGCCCCCACGGCTGTCGATGACGTTGGTCAGGCGGATGGCGGCCAGGGCCGTCTTGCCCTCCTGACCCAGGGACGTCGCCATCAGTTCGCCTACCCGCTTGCTAGCGCCCATTACGCTGGACGGGTTCACAGCCGTGTGGCTGGAGAGGAACACCACCTTTTCGGCCCCACACTCCTGCGCCGCCTGGAAGATGTTCAGCGTGCCGAGCACGTTCACTTGAAACGCCTGGTCCGGATGCTCCTCCATGAGGGGCACGTGCTTGTAAGCGGCGCAGTGGAACACAGCGTGCGGTCGAGCCGCCGCGAACACCTGCGAGACCTTCGACCGATCAGCGATGCTGCCCAGCCATGGCCTCACCTGGCACTCCTGGCTCAGTTGCATGAGGCGCAGGCGCAGCTCGTGCAGACCACCCTCGCTGGCATCGAAGAGGTGGACTGCCGAGGGTCCGAAGTCGAGCACCCGGCGGGCCAGCTCCGCACCGACAGATCCGGCCGCCCCCGTGATGAGGATCGAACGGCCCTGCAACGCCTGTTGGCAGGCCTCCAGGTCCACCTCCACCGCGCCGCGGGCCACGAGGTCGTCGGTCGTCACCTCGCGCAGCTCGCCGACACGGGCGCGCCCGCTGACGATCTCCGGCACGCCCGGCACGATGCGCACCTGCACGCCGGTCGCCTGGGACAATGCCAGGACCTCCTCGATGGTGTCGGCGCGGGCAGATGGTATCGCCAGGGCGATCAGGTCCACGCCCATCTTCTCCACCAGGAACGGTATGTCGGACCGCGCACCCATGACCGGCACGCCGTGGATTCGCATACCCTTCTTGCGAGCGTCATCATCAACGAAGCACACGGGCCGGAGCTTCCAGTCGCGGTTCTGTCGCATTTCGCGCGCCAGCAGTTGCCCGGCGTTCCCGGCCCCCATGATGAGCACCCTCTGAACGCCCTCCTCTACCCAGCCAACGAAGGGGAGACCGCCGCTGATCATGAGCCGGGGCGACAGCTTCACCAGGCCCATGAACATGAAGATGAACGCTCCACTCATGAGATTGACGCTGAGCGGGATGGGCCGGTTCTCCAGCATCGCGTTGACGCCGAAGGCCACGACCGTCACCAGGCTCACCGCCAGCCCCAAGTAGACTGCATCCAAAGTACCGCCGTACTGCCAGGCGGTCCGGTAAACGCCAAAGACGGTGTTGGCGAAGATGTAGCCGAGAGCGATGAGGGGGACTGCCCAGGAGAACCAGGCCCAGGATTCGCCGGGGACGCTTCCGTCGAAGCGCAGGGCCAGCCCCAGGGCGTAGCTCGCCAGAACGATGAGGACGTCCGTGCCGATGGCGGGGAGCCGGCGGATGATCTGCCCGGTCAGACTAGGCATTGCGAACCCGCGATCGAGACCGCACCCGCCGCCCGCGGCGCGCCGGCGGCGGCCGCTCCTCGGCCGCTAGCGCGCTCCTTCCTTCTTCACCACCACAAGCAATGTCCGGCCGAGGATATCCAGGTCCAGGCGCCAGCACTGATGTCTTACGTAGGCCAGATCGTAGGTCATCATCTGATGGTAGGTCAAATTGGAGCGACCATTCACTTGCGCCAGCCCAGTGATGCCGGGCTTCACCCAGTGCCGCAGGTGGTACAGGGGCAGGTACTGGTCCACGAGCTCCGGCTCGTCAGGCCGGGGACCCACCAACCGCATGTCGCCCTTGATGACGTTTAGCAGGTTGGGCCACTCGTCCAGGCTGGTGCCGCGCAGCACACGCCCGATCGGCGTCACCCGAGGGTCACGCCGGGGTGGGTTGAACACGAAGGAGGCGATATCCTTTACCCGCTGGGGTTGCCCCTGATGATTCTCCGACCCCTTCTTCATGGTCCGGAACTTGTACATCTGAAAGGGCTTCTCGTCGAAGCCGACACGCTTCTGACGGAAGAGGACCGGCCCCGGAGAGCCCATCTTGATGAGAACCGAGATGAGGCCCAGCACAGGGCTGAAGACGCTCAGCATCAGAACCGCCACCGTCGTCTCGAAGAGGCGCGTGCTCAACTGGTCTTTCATCGCCGGTGTTCGCTGACGATCTCCCGCACGGCGTCGGCCACTCGCGCGACATCCTCCATCGACATCAGGGGGTAGAGGGGCAACGAGAGCAGCCCTTCGAAGACCTCCTCGCAATGGGGGTAGTCGCCCTTGCGGAAGCCAAAGCCCTCCCGATAGTACGGATGGTAGTGCATGGGGATGAAGTGCACAGAGGTGCCGATGCCCCGCTCCCGCAGAGCCTCGATGAACTCATCCCTCCCGACGGTCAGGCGCTCGCTCCGCACGCGGATCGGGTAGAGATGCCACACGTGGCGCACCTCCGGCCTCGCCGACGGCAGAATGATCTCCTCGAGGTCCCCCAGCAGGCGCTGGTACTCACCGGCGAGGCGAGCCCGCAGCTCCTGGAAGCTCTCCAGCCTCGAGAGCTGCTGCAGCCCCAGGGCGGCCTGAACGTCCGTCATGGCGAAGTTGAACCCCAGCGAGGTCACCTCGTAGTACCAGGAGCCCCGCGCCTCGTAGCGGCGCCAAGCATCATGGCTCATGCCGTGCTGGCTGAGGAGACGGACCTGAGCCGCCAGCTCGCCGTCCTCGGTCGTCACCATGCCGCCCTGCCCCGTGGTCATGTTCTTAGTTACGTAGAAGCTGAAGACGCTGGCGTCTCCCAACGAGCCGACCGGCCGGTCGCGATAGCGGGCGCCCACGGCGTGGGCGGCGTCCTCGATGACCAGCAGCTTGTGCCGGCGGGCGATATCCAGCAGCTCGTCCATGCGGCAGGGCTGGCCCGCGTAGTGGACAGGCATGATGGCACGGGTCCGGGGTGTGATCCGGCGCTCGACCTGCTCCGGGTCCAGGTTGTAGTCGTCCAGGCAGATGTCGGCCAGGACAGGCGTCGCGCCCCGATGAACGATGACGTTGACGGTGGAGCAGAAGGTGAGCGTGGTCGTGATGACCTCGTCGCCGGGGCCGATGTTGCAGGCGGCCAGCGCCAGGTGCATCCCCGCCGTGCAGGAAGAGACGCCAACGGCGTGGCTGGCCCCCACGTACTCCCGGAAGCGCTCCTCGAACTGCTTGCAGCGCGGCCCGGTGGCCAGCCAGCCCGAGCGTAGCGTCTCGACCACCTCGTCGATCTCGTCGGGTCCCAGGTCCGGCCGGCAGTAAGGGAGGAAGCTCTCGGCCATCTCAACCGCACCCTTTCGCTGTCACCGCCGGAACGTAGAAGCCCAGAGGAGGGACGCGCGCCGGACGCCTTCTCCCCGTCATGCCTGCGCCTCCCGTCGGTCCGGAGCCCGAGGGGCCGCAGACTGCGTCGCCACACGCGCCAGACCAACCAGAAAGCCGAGGCCGTAGCTGACGTGTAGACAGGCGAACACAGCCGGCAGGACGGGCAGGTAGCGGCGGCCTTCGGGTCCCGCGGCACGCATCGACGCAGCCAGCGACGCCAGCCCGTAGGCGCCAGCTACGACCGAGAACGGCACCACCAAGCGCCCGCCCATGGTCGCGAGGACGCCCGTGGTCGCCAGCGCCAGGACGAAGGCGCCTGGCACCAGTTGGCGGACGCGCGTCCGGCGCGGGTGTCGCCTCAACACCTCCACCTTCACGCGCCCGTAGCGGAAGTACTGTCGTGCCAGGGCGCCCAGCGAAAGCCGAGTGAAGTAGGTGGACGAGATCCTGGGCGTCAGCAGGATGCGGCCCCCGGCGTCTCCCAGGCGGTAGTGAAACTCGTCGTCCTCGCCCCACTCCAGGTCCTCGCTGAACGGCCCCAGGCGCTCGAAGACGCTGCGGCGGTAGGTTGGGAAGGCCACCGTGTCTGTGTATTCCTCCTCCCGGCTGTAGCGAAAGGTCGCGTTCCCCACGCCGAAGGGCGACGACATAGCCAGGGCGATGGCGCCGCCCAACAGCCCGTCGCCGGCGCTGCGGATCGGTCCCCCCACGACGTCAGCGCCGCTCTCGGTCAACGCAGAGACGCTCTCAGACAGGAAACGCGGGTCTACCTCCGCGTGGGCGTCGACGCGCGCGACGACATCGCCGCGTGCCTCGGCGATGCCCACGTTGAGGCCGCAGGGCGTGCTGCGCCTGGGGTTGGAGAGCAGCCGCAGGTCGAGGCCCGTCTCCCGCGCAACGGCCTCCGCCACCCGACGCGAACCGTCGGTCGAGTCGCCGTCCACGACCAGCACTTCGAAGCGATCGAGAGGGTAGTCCTGGGCAGCAAGGCTCCGCAGGCAGCCCCCGATGTGCCGGTCTTCGTTGCGCATCGGCACAACGACTGATACGAAGGGTAGCGGCTTCTGCGCCCTTGGGTCTTGCTCCGTCACGATACGTTTCCCATCCTGGTAAGCGCTTAGAACGTTAGCATGGGGCCCGCCTTGTGTAAACCGCGGGGGAAGGGGCCCGACCCCGGATTGCTCAGGCCCACCCGGCCCTCCCTTCCGCCTTCGGCGGATC
>DAOULP010000236.1:0-2667 GCA_034420175.1 Dehalococcoidia bacterium
ACGTGTTCACGCTACCAGACGTGTCAAACGGCTTTGTCGAAGGAAACGGGACCAAGTGGCAGCGAAGCCATTCCAGTTGGACCGTGAGGGAGCTATGGGAAACTCCGCCTGTGAGAGCTGCGGAGCCAGGACGAGGGCAGAAGCGGGGACGCGTCAGCGGCTCTCTACTCTTTCGTTGACAGATTTGCGCGCATCAGGAGAGAGTGCAACGATGGCTGCTCTCCCATCGGAGGGCACGCGCCGCTGTCCGCCGCGGCCGGCTACCGCAAGTGCCTCTGGATGGGTAGCTCACGGTGCCGCTGGCCGGTCCGGTCGAACACCGCGTTGGCGATGGCAGCCGCCATCGGCACGAAGGCCGGCTCTCCCGCGCCCGTGGATGGCGTGTCAGGATCGCCGACCAGCGCCACGTCGATCGCAGGGGCGTCGTTGATCCGCGGCACCCGGTAGCGGGTGAAGCCAGCGTTCAGCACTCGACCTCCCTCGAAGTCGATGGCCTCGAAGAGCGCCGTGCCCATCCCCATGACGACGGACCCTTCGACCTGATTGGCGGCACCCTCAGGGTTCACTGTCAGACCGCAGTCCAGCGCCGCCGCCACCCGCTGCACCTTCACCTCGGACGCCATGACGTCCAGTTGCAGGCAGATTCCAGCGTAGCTCCCCACGTCCAGCCCGACGGCGACGCCGACACCCCGCTCCGACGGTGGCTTGGCGGCACTCCAGCCGAAGCGCTGGGCCGCCGTCTCCAGCACGCGCCGGAAGCGCGGGTGCGTGAGGTTGCGCAGGCGGAACTCCACCGGGTCCATCCCCACTGCTTCCGCGATCTCATCGATGTGCGCCTCCCGCGCGAAGTGATTCACCGCGCCGCCGAGGGACCGAAACGACCCCGCCCGCAGCGGGCTCTCCGCGGTCGCCACCGTGACCTTCACGTTCGGCACGTCGTAAGGAGTCTCCGAACCCCGCCGGCCGCGACCGATTCCGTCGCCCGAGGCCGCATGGTAGGCCCTGAACTCCCAGGCGACAATGGCCCCATCCGACTTGAAGCCGCTTTTCACCTCGATCAGCGCCGCCGGCCGGAACGTGGCCCAGGTTATCTCCTCCTCACGGCTGTAGGCGACCTTCACCGGACGGCCAGCCACCTTCGCCAGCCGCGCCGCCTCTGCCGCGACCCGGTAGATGCTCTTGCCACCGAAGCCACCCCCGATCTCTGGCGCGATCACCCGAACATCGTCTTCCGGCATGTCGAAGCGCTGTGCCAGCTCCGCCCGAATTCCGAACGGCCGCTGCGTGCCCGCCCACACCGTCAGCCGTCCCTCGCGCCATTGCGCCACCGCCGCCCGCGGCTCCATGGGCGTGTTCGAGATGTAGGGGATGTAGTATGTAGCCTCCAGGATGCCGTCGGCGGACCTGAACCCCTCCTTTAGCGAGCCAGCCTCCTGTGTCGCCTCCGCCTCGCGAGCCGTCCGCAGCAGGAGGTCAGGCACATCCCAATGCGAGGGGTGATCCGCCTTCTCCTCCCACTCCGCGCGCACTATCTTGGCGGCGAACTCCGCCTGCTCGTCCGTTTCCGCCAGCACTGCGGCGAGGTTACCGTCGCGGGCCACCTGCGCCACGCCGGGCATACGTTCCGCCACTGAACCGTCGAGGTCGACGAGCCGTGCGCCGAAGGAGGGCGGACGCAGGACCTTCGCGAAGAGCATGTTCTCCACCGCGACATCCTGCGAGTACACCGACCGCCCCGTGACGCGCGCGACAGCGTCCACCCGCAGGGTCGGTCTCGCCATCACGTCGAACTCGTCTGCCGACGTCAACTCAACGTCCTCGACGAGATCCCGAACCAGCGTCTGTCCGGCCACGAGGTCCCCATAGGCCACGCCATGGTCGGCATCGCTACGCGATGCGACCCGACCGTCAGCGCACACGAGATCGGACACCGGCAGATCTAGTCGGCTCGCAGCCAGCTCGAGCAGTGCCTGTCGTGCCGTCGCGGCCGCCTTGCGGAGCCGGAGCCCGACCGTCGCCGTCGATTGGCTGCCGGCCGTCCCCCAGTCCCAGGGCACCCGATCCGTATCGCCCAAGACGACTTCAACTGAGCCGAACGGCACCCGCAGCTCATCCGCCACCTCCATCGCCAGGCCGGTGCGAATCCCCTGCCCGTACTCGACCTTCCCGGCGTACGCCGTCACCGACCCATCCGGCCGCACCACCAGCCAGGTGCCCGTCCACTCGGGCGGCATGCCGAACCCGACGTGCCCGACGATGCTGAGACCCTCCTCGGCAACGCGCTTGGTCTCGCTCATCGCGCCCCTCCCTCCACCGGCTGAGCGGCGCGCTCAACAGCCCGCTGGATGCGCTGATACGTCCCGCAACGGCAGATGTGCTCGGCCAGCGCCTCCCGGATCTGGGCGGCGGTCGGCCGCGCCTCCCGATTCAGCAGCGCGACGGCAGCCATGATGAACCCCGGCGTGCAGTATCCGCACTGCATCGCGGACTCCTCGACGAACGTCTGCTGCACGGGGTGCAACACGCCATCCGCGGCCAGTCCCTCGATCGTGATGATAGATCCGCCCACAACGGCGCCGACCGTCGTCTGGCAGGAGCGCAGCGGCTGCCCATCGACGAGCACGGTGCAGGCGCCGCACAGCCCTTCACCACAGCCACACTTCGTGC
>DAOULP010000237.1:0-28260 GCA_034420175.1 Dehalococcoidia bacterium
GACTGCGGCGGGCAGCCGACGCCGGTGTTGGCATCTATAGCGGCCGCTGGGACCTGTCATCGTCCTCGGAGACAAGCGCAACCACCCTCTCGGATCGGATTCTGGAATGGTGCCATGAGTCCCTGGGTTGCATGCGCAAACCCTACGGTCTGGACTGCGTCACCTTGGCCCTGGCCGTTTTCGGGCCCGGGAACAGGGAGATCGCCGCCCAAGACCTTGGCGTGCTGCGGCCGCAGGACTTCTACGCCGACGGAGATGTCGCCGTGCGCCTGCGCGAACTGATCGGCCTCTGGTCCGAAGAAGGCGCCCTCGCCTCGCCCGAACCACGCAAGCTCTCTGCGCTTCTCTTCAGTTGGGGGGATCTGGTGCGGGAGATGCTGCCGGCGGGGTAGCCGACGTTCGTGCCAGTCCCGGTAGGCCATTTCGCCTTCCTACGTGGAGGACCAGTTCATGGACAACCCAGCCGGCGTCTTCGTCCGCGTCGCTCAGCAGCAGGAGGACGATCCGCGGCAGGCGCCGTTCGTGCCGCAGCCCCAGACTGTCGAAGAGACGGAACTCGAGTTCGGGCTGCTGGTCGACCTGTGTCTGAGGACCATCTACTACGCGGGCCGTCCACAGGCGCGTGTCATATCCTCCCAGATCGCTTTGAGCTTCCGCATCGTGCAAGAGGTCCTCGCTTTCCTCAAGCGCGAGCAGCTATGCGAAGTGGTGGGGAGTGGGGGACTCGGAGAGCAGAACTACCAGTACACCCTCAGCGCCAAAGGGATGGAGAAGGCCGAGGAGGCAATGGCCCGAACCCGCTACGTGGGGCCAGCGCCTGTCCCCTTTGGGCAGTACCTTGCGGTCTTGGAGAAGCAGTCTGTGAAGCGCCTCTCCGCGGATCACGACACCGTGCGCAAAGCTCTGTCGAATCTCGTCATCAGCGATCGGACGCTCAGGTCCATCGGCCCCGCCGTCAGCTCCGGCAGGGCGATCCTGCTTCACGGCGGCTCCGGCAACGGCAAGAGCACCATCGCCAAGGCGATCGGTGACATGCTGGCGGGCGAGATGCTGGTGCCATATGCGCTTGAGGTGAAAGGCCAGATAGTCAAGGTCTTCGATGCTCGGGTGCACCAGGAGATCGCAGAGGCCGTTCCGCCCGCCGAGCGCCGCTCCGGTGACGGCATCAGCGCGCTGCCCGCGACCATCGAACGCCGGCGCGACCTCCGCTGGGTAACAGCCCGCCGCCCCGTCGTCATGGCCGGCGGCGAACTCACTCTGCCAGACCTGGAGCTCCGGCATGAGCCGGTCTCCAACTTCTACGTTGCTCCTCTTCAGGTCAGGGCCAACGGCGGCATTCTGGTAATCGACGACTTTGGGCGCCAGCTCGTGCTGCCCCAAGAGCTGCTGAACCGCTGGATAGTGCCGATGGACAAGGGTTGGGACTACTTGACTTTGCAGACCGGTGAGAGCGTCGAGATGCCCTTCGACGTCTTGCTGGTGTTCTCCACCAATCTGGCACCGGCCCGGCTGGGTGACGAGGCCTTCTTCCGCCGCATTCCCCACAAAGTGGAGATCCCAAACCCCACCACCGAGGAGTTCGTCGAGATCCTGAGACGGGCCTGCCAGCAAGCAGACATCGCATTCACGGACGAGGGCTCCGCCTATCTGGTGGAGCGGCACTACGCGCAGACCGGCCGCGTCATGAGGGGGTGTCACCCACAGGACCTCCTGGGACTGGTCGGCAACATCGCCCGCTACCGCGGCCGGGTGCCAGCTCTAGACCCAGAGCTAATCGATCTGGCCTGCGAGTCCTACTTCGTCGACCTCTAGAGAGAAGGCCTGGAGAGAGGCGTGGCTACCCCGTGAAGACGGTGGTGTAGTAGTGCATGCCGTTGCCGTCCTCCGCGTAGCCGACTCCCACCCGCGTGTAGTGAGGGCTGAGGATGTTGGCCTGGTGGGAGGGGCTAGCCATGAGGTCACGGATTGCGACGGCCACCGTCTCCGCCAGAGGGTAGTTGTTGCGTGCCAGGTTCTCGCCGGCCCATGAGTAGGGGATGCCCATCTGGTCGAGGAGGGCGAAGGCGGTCTGGCCATCCGGGCTAGTGTGGCTGAAGTAGCTACGCGCTGCCATGTCACTGGAGCGCATGCGGGCGACGGTGACTAGGCTCGCATCCAGCGTCAGAGCCGGAAGCCCGGCAGCGACACGCTCGGCGTTGAGCCGAGTCGTGAAATCAGCCTCCAGCGCCGTCAGGGTGACCCCGGCGACGGCCGCGGGAGGAGCCGATGCCGCGGGCGGAGCAGGCGGTGGCGGGGTCGGTGTCGGCGGAACCGGCGTTGGCGGGATAGCGGTCGCGGTCGGCGGCGGTGGGACCGGCGTCGGCGGCACCGCAGTCGGGGTGGGCGCCGGCGGAACCGGCGTCGGTGGGATGGCCGTCGCGGTCGGCGCTGGCGTAGGTGGGATCGCCGCGGCAGTCGGCGTCGATGACGGTGTCCCAGTCGCCGTGGGCGCCGCCATCTCCGCCCTCAACTGCAGATCGACGATATGGTCGGGAGCCGCCGAGTCGGTCGAGCCGCCCGAAAGAGCGCCTCGCGCCACCGGCGACGCAGTCGCCTCGATAACAGTCTCGACGGTCGTCTCGGCGGCCTTGCCGGACGAATGGCCGGCAAACGGTCCGCCCCCCAGGAGGAGGAACGCGCCTACCGCGAGGAAGGTGACACCGCCAGCCACCAGCAGAACTCGCGGCTTCCAGAAACGCTTGAGAGAGTGGCTGAGAGAGACCGAGGGTTGGGGCGCTTCCGTTTCGGGGCGGAGTTCGTCGGCCATAGCTCCTGTCGCGGTCGGGCGTCGCTGGCTGGCCCGCGACAGGCGGGGCCTGCACTCCTGCCGACCAAGCTGATCCTCGGCCTGTGTAGGGGATTCCTTTAATCGGGCCAGGGCGAACCCCTACGCCCGCCGCGCGCTCCTGCGCAATCCGAATCGCGTTGACCGTGTGAGAGGGGAATGCTAGACTGACGTGGTGCTTGTCAGGGCCCGCGGTTGCTCGGTCGAGAAAGAGGGCCGCCCGGCCCTTCTTCTGTATCTGGACCGCGCGGCCGACCCGAGGGCGGAGAGGAGTGGCGCCCGTGCAGACCACCGTGGTGGGCAACTACCCTA
Source organism: Dehalococcoidia bacterium (assembly GCA_034420175.1). Taxonomy (GTDB): domain Bacteria; phylum Chloroflexota; class Dehalococcoidia; order DSTF01; family JALHUB01; genus DAOULP01. Next base: position 3,137 of record DAOULP010000237.1, read on the forward strand.
AGATCCCCAATCGGCCGCGTCCCGCGAGGCTGCGCAATGCCATCAACCGATTCGACCGCGGCGAGATGTCCACCGAGGAGCTGCGGGCGGTAGAGGAGGATGTCACCCGGGAGGTCATCGACGAGCAGGTCGAAGCCGGCCTGGACCTCATCACCGACGGCCAGATCCGTTGGGAGGACGACCAGACCTACGTCGCCCGCCGCCTGCGCGGCGTCTCCATCACCGGTCTGGTTCGCTACTTCGACACCAACACCTACTTTCGCCAGCCCGTCGTCGAAGGCCCGGTGGCCTGGACCGAGGCCATCACCGTCGCCGACTACCGCTTCGCCGCCAAGCACAGCCAGCGGCCGGTTAAGGCGGTTATGCCCGGTCCCTATACGCTGGCCCGGCTCTCGCGCGATGAGCACTACGGGTCGCTCGAGGGCGGCGTCATGGGCTACGCCGGGGCCCTCAACCAGGAGGCGCGGGCCTTGCAAGAAGCCGGTGCAGGCTTCATCCAGCTCAACGAGCCCGCCATCCTCAGGCACAGGGGCGACCTCCCCCTCTTCCGGCGGGCCATCGAGCGGGCCCTGGAGGGGATCAGCGTTCAGCGCGCCCTCTACCTCTACTTCGGTGACATGGACGGCCTCTACCCGCAGGTGTTGGACCTTCCCATCGACGTGCTGGGGCTCGACTTCGTGATGGGCGCCCGCAACTTCGAGCTGCTGAAGACGGCGCCGTTCACCAAGACCCTGGGGCTGGGGCTGGTCGATGGACGCAACACGAAGATGGAGAGCGTGGAACAGATCTTGGAGGGTTTGCGACGGGTTCAGGAGGTGGTTCCGCTGGACCGGGTACACCTGAGCCCTAGCTGTGGACTGGAGTTCCTCCCCCGCGAGGCGGCCCAGGCCAAGCTTGCGCGCATGGTGGAGGGCGCCCGACGGGCTCAGGAGGTGCTGACATGAGCGCCGGTCTCCTCACAACCAGCGTCGGGAGCTTCCCCAAGCCTGCCTACCTCCAGCAGGCGCGCAATCGCCACGCCGGCGGCCGCCTTTCGAGAGAGGAGCTGTCGGAGCTGGAGCGGCGAGCTACCCGCGAGGTCATCGCCCTCCAAGAGCAGCTGGGTATCGACGTCCTGGTGGACGGCGAGATGGATCGCGGCGACATGGTCGCCTTCTTCGCCGAGAAGCTAGACAGCATGAAGATCGGCGGGCTGGTCCGCTCCTACGGCAACCGCTACTACCACAAGCCCAGCATCATCGGCAAGCTTCGCTGGCAGGCACCCATGACGGTCGAGGTCTGGCGCTTCGCCCAGGAGCTAACGGACAAGCCGGTCAAGGGGATGTTGACCGGGGCCTACACCATGGTCGACTGGTCTTTCGACGAGTACTACGACTCGCGCCGGGAGGCGGTGCTCGACATGGCCCAGGTCATTCGCCGGGAGGCTGAGGAGCTGGTGAAGGCGGGCGCCAGGTTCGTCCAGGTGGACGAGCCGGCGGCCTCCACCCGGCCCGAGGAGATGGAGCTCGTCTCCGAGGCACTGGCGATCGTCACCCAGGGCCTGGGCGTGAGGACCGGCACCCACATATGCTATGGGGACTTCGCCCAGGTCTTCCGGCAGATCACCACCCTGCCCGTCGACCAGTTGGACTTGGAGATGGCCAACAGCGACTATGACCTCCTGGACCTGATCCGCCAGCACAAGGACGGCTTCGACAAGGAACTGGCAATGGGCGTGCTGGATGTCCACTCACATGCCATCGAGACGGTGGAGCAGGTGAAGGCCGGGATCAAGCAGGGCCTGGAGGTCCTGCCTCCGGACCGCCTGTACATCGACCCCGATTGTGGACTCAAGACGCGCACCTGGCAGGAGGCGGAGGACAAGCTGCGGGTGATGATGCAGGCCGTGCGCGAGGTGAGACGGGAGCTTGGACTAGACAACGCATCGTGAACGCTGGTGAAGACCCACTAGCCCTCGACCACGTCTTTCACCCCCGCTCCGTGGCCGTGGCTGGCGCCTCCACCCATGAGGGGCCCGGCGGCTCCTTCGTGGGCGCCATCAAGGAGATGGGCTTCCAGGGGCCTCTCTATCCCGTCAACCCCAAGGCCACGGAGATACTAGGGCTGCCCTGCTACCCCAGGCTCCGGGACGTGCCCGGCCCGGTCGACTACGTCATCTCCAGCGTGCCCGCGCCGGTTGTGCCCGACCTTGTGGAGGACTGCGGCGTCAAGGAGGTGAGGACGCTGCACTTCTTCACCGCCGGCTTCAGCGAGACCGGCGAGCTGGAACTGGCGGCGCTGGAGAACCGGGTGGTGGAGCGCGCCCGCGAGCTCGGAGTACGCATCATCGGCCCCAACTGCATGGGCCTCTACGTTCCCTCGACAGGTCTCTCCTTCATGCCCGGCCTGCCGAAGGAGGCCGGGCCGGTGGCCTTCATCTCACAGAGCGGGGCCAACGCGGGCGAGTTCATCCGCATGACGGCCCTGCGCGGTCTGCGCTACAGCAAAGTCATCAGCTACGGCAACGCCGCCGACCTCGACGAGAGCGATTTCTTCGCCTACTGCGCCGCCGACCCGGAGACGCGGGTCATCGCCTCCTACATCGAGGGAGTGAAGGACGGCCGCCGGTTCCTGAATGCTGCCCGCCGGGCAGGAATGGCGAAGCCCGTGGCCATCCTCAAGGGCGGCCGCACGGAGGCGGGCGGCCGGGCCGCCAGCTCGCACACCGGCGCTCTGGCCGGCTCCCTGGAGGTGTTCGACGCTGCCTGTCGCCAGGCCGGCGCCGTCCGGGCCGAGACCATGGAGGACCTGGTGGACATCACGGTGGCGATGACCTTCCTGAGCGCCTTCTTCGGCCGCCGGGTGGGCATCATCGGGGGTGGCGGCGGGCAGAGCGTCCTCGCGGCCGACGAGGCGGCCAGCGCCGGACTGGAGATACCTGCCCTGCCCGAGGAGACACAGGAGAAGCTGCGGCAGTTCACGCCCCTGGCCGGCACCAGCGTCCGCAACCCCATCGACACCAACGTCGGCTTCGGCCCCAATCTCGAACTCATCGTCGACACGATCCGGCTGGTGGCGGAGGCCCCCAACATAGACCTCGTCCTCTTCCACCTCCACTTCGCCGGAGGGCTCATGCGGGGCGACCCTGTGAAGAGGGCCCGAGACTTGGCGGATTCCTTGACGGAGGCACTCCCGCGTCTTGGGAAACCCCTCGCCCTCATTGCCCGGACCGCCGCCGAGGCCGAAGCCTTCGCCGCCTCCGAGGCCTTTCACGAGCGGGTATCCCGGGCGGGGATAGCCGTTTTCCCCTCCATGCTGCGGGCCGCCCGCGCCCTCGGCTACCTGGTCGACTGGCAGCGGTCGCGCCAAGACCTGGTGATGCCTTAGCGGCGCTTGAACTCCCTGGCCAGGGCCTCAGCACTGAGGTGGATCATCGTCGGCCGGCCGTGGGGACAGGTGTGCGGCGTCTGCGTCTCCTCAAGCTGCTTCACCAGCTCCCGCATCTCCTCCTGGCCCAGCGTCTGGCCCGCCCGGATGGCGGCGTGACAGGCCAGGGACGTGGCCACCCGCTCCCGTGGGTCGGTGGGGCCATCCTCCCGCGCCAGGACGTCCAAGAACTCGAGCAGAGCTCGGCCCGCGTCCTGACTTCCGCCGGAGGCGAGCCCGCCTGCGCCGGAGGACAGGAGGGCGGGCACGGCCCGAAGCAGGTAGGTTCGCCCTCCAAACGGCTCGACGGCGAAGCCCTGGTCGGCCAGGGCGTCGGCGGCCGCCAGGAGGGCCTGCTCCTGATGCGGGGCCAGGTCCACGGTCGCCGGCTCGAGGAAGCCCTGCACGTCCGGAGGGCCGGCGAGCGTCGAAAGGAGGCGCTCGTAGAGGATGCGCTCGTGGGCGGCGTGCTGATCGATGAGGTACATCCCCTCCGGTCCCTCGGCGACCACGTAGGCGGCGCCCACCTGGCCCACGGCCCTAAGAAGGGGCAGCCGGGAGAGCAGCGGCTCGGCTTCTGGCAACTCCTCGCCCTTCGTGAGGCCCTCCCCTTGAGCGGGCGGTCGCGACGGGTCGCGGCGATGGTGCCCCGTCCCCGGATGAGACGGCACCGGCCTCGGAGGAGTCTCGGGAGCGGTTGCCGGAACCGTCCAGCCAGCGGCTCTCGCTTGCGGCACAGGCGCCTGGTCGACGAGCGCCCGGCGCACCCGTCGCTGGAGGACGGCAAAGACCTCACGCTCCCGGCGCAGACGCACCTCCGCCTTCGTCGGGTGAACGTTGACATCCACCTCCTCGGGCGGCAGCGTAATCCCGAGGACGGCGATCGGAAAGCGACCGGCCACGAGTAGCCCACGATAGGCCTCCTCGACGGCGAAGGTGAGGGGGCGGCTGCGAATCCAGCGTCGGTTGACGAAGAGGCTGATGTAGGTTCGGTTAGCCCGTGTCAGACTCGGCTGGCTCACCAGGCCACTGATCTCGGCGTACTCGTCTCCCTCAGCCTCGGGCAGTGCCAGCATGGCCGAGGCGACGGCGGCACCGTAGACAGCGGCAACTGCCTCGCGACCGCTACCGCCGCCGGGTGTCTGCAGCGATTCCCGTCCCTCCAGCCGCAGTGAGAAGGCCACCTCCCGATAGGCCAGCGCGTAGTGACTGACGACGGTCGCGATCTGCCCGGCCTCTGAGGTCGTGGAGCGCAGGAACTTGAGGCGGGCCGGCTGACGCCGGAAGAGACCACGAACCGTCACAGTCGTTCCCTGCGGTGCCCCGCGCGGGCCCACGGCGAGGACGACGCCGTTTTCGAGCTTCAGGTAGGCTCCGGCCGCCGCGTCGCGGGGTCTGGAGACGATCTCGATGTCAGAAACGGCGGCGATGCTCGGCAAGGCCTCGCCCCGAAAGCCGAGGCTCGTCACCTGCGTCAGGCCGCTCTCTGAGAGGAGCTTGCTGGTGGCGTGGCGCTCGAAGGCCAAGGGTAGCTCGTCACTGAGGATGCCGCAGCCGTTGTCGCTGACCCGGATGACTCCCAGCCCCCCCTGTGTGGCCTCCACGGCCACCTGGGTAGCGCCAGCGTCCAGCGCATTCTCCACCAGCTCCTTCACAACCGATGCTGGCCGCTCGATGACCTCGCCAGCCGCGATCTTGGCTATCAGGTCGGGCGCCAGGCGGTGGATGGGCAAACGACACCTCCGCGGCGCATTGTACACGCGGACCTTGCGGCACCGCCAGGCGAGATGTATGTTAGGTCGCAGTCTGCAAAGAGAAGTCCTCGTGTAATGAGACGTCTAATCGGTGTGCTGGTCCTCGCTGCGACGTTGGCCATCCTCGCTCCGGCCACTGCCCAGGGCGATCGCTCTGGGCGGGATCTGGACCCGCCGACCGCCGACGCGCCACTCGCCGCGGAGGGCGCCCAGGCGTCATCTGACGAACTGCTCCTGCGCATCGATCCCGCCGTCGGCGGCCTAGCCGAGCGCTTCATGCTAAACGTGGCTGGGCATGAGGAGTCCCGTCTAGACGAGCTGGGCGTGGTTCGCCTCCGCCTGCGAGAGGGGCTATCTCTCGAGGATGCCGTGGACCTGTACGAGCGCATGCCCGGGGTCGACTACGCCGAACCCAACTACCGCATCCAGGCTCAGTTCGTCCCCAACGACCCTTTCTTCGGTGCCCAGCGCTGGTACTACAACCTCGTTGAGGCGCCCCAAGCCTGGGACATCGAACGTGGGGAGCCCTACGTCGTCGTCGGCGTCCTGGACTCGGGCGTGGACGTGACGCATCCGGACCTCAGGGATCGTATCTGGCACAACCCCGGCGAAGGGGTACCCAACGGCATCGACGATGACAACAACGGCTGCATCGACGACGAGTACGGGTGCAGCTTCCTTGACCCGGAGGATGCCGATGCCTCCTGCGGACCGGTACCGGACCCGCCCTCCGGGCAGATAGCCGACGACAGCGGTCATGGCACCTTCGTGGCAGGCATCATTGGCGCGACGGGTGACAACGGTCTGGGTGTGGTTGGAGCGGCCCACGGGGTCACCATCCTGCCCGTCAAAGTGCTCGACTGCACCGGCGGCGGGACGACGGCCGATGCCGCCGCGGGGATCCTGTACGCCGCTCGCATGGGGGCTCAGGTCATCAACCTGAGCTTCGGCGGCAGCCAGCCCTCCAGCACGCTTCAGGAGGCCGTTGTCACTGCCACTGAGACGTTCGGGGCGGTCGTGGTGGCGGCTTCCGGGAACCAGGGCAGCTATGGCGTCACCTATCCCGCCCGCTACTGGCAGGTCATTGCCGTCGGCGCCTCCGACCACAACTCAGTGGATGCCCGTGCCCCCTTCAGCAACTGGGGACCCGAGGTGGACGTGGCAGCACCGGGCGCCGACCTCGTGAGCACTGTTCCCCAGGCACTCTGCGATGGGCGCTGGTCCTGTCCCGGAAACATGCCCTATTCCGTGGCCAGCGGCACCTCCTTCGCCTCCGCACAGGTGGCCGCCCTGGCCGCCCTCATCCGCTCCCACAGCCCCACCCTCAGTGCCAGCGCAGTCCAGTTCATCATCAGAGCCACCGCCTGGCCGCTGCCGGACGAGGCAGCCCTTGGGTGGGCGGGCGCCGGGCGCATCCGCATGCACCGGGCGCTGGAAGTAACCTTGTTCCGGCTCGGGGTGCCCGGAGCAGTGAAGAACTAAGACTCCCTGGCCCGTTCTCTCAATTCATAGAGCTTGGTGATGGCCTGCAGTGGCGTCAGGGGATCCACGTCTAGAGCGGCCAGCTCGTCGAGGAGAGGTGAGCGCGGCCCGAGGAACGATAGCTGCTCGGCAGAAGCGCGGCGACGAGCCCGGACGGCACCGGCAGCCGCGGCGCGCCCGTCGTGAGTTGCCTCCAGGGCGCTCAGAACCTCCGCCGCTCTCTGCACCACCGCCCTGGGCAGGCCCGCCAGCTCCGCCACGTGGATGCCGTAGCTGCGGTCCGAGCCCCCGGGGACGATCTTCCGCAGGAACACCACGCGCCCGCCCTCCTCCGTCACCGCCACGTTGTAGTTCTTGACGCGCGGTAGGACGGATGCCAGCTCCACCAGCTCATGGTAGTGAGTGGCGAAGAGGGTCTTGGCAGCCCTCTCGGCCCGGCTGTGCAGGTACTCGACCACCGCCCTGGCGATAGCCAGACCATCGTACGTACTGGTCCCCCTGCCGATCTCGTCGAGGACGATGAGGGAGCGCGGCGTGGCGTTGTGGAGGATGCTGGCCGTCTCCAGCATCTCCACCATGAAGGTGGACTCGCCGCGAGTCAGGTCTTCCTGGGCGCCGACGCGAGTGAAGATGCGGTCCACAAGGCCGATTCGCGCCGAGGACGCCGGAACGTAGCTGCCGACCTGCGCCATCAGCACGATGAGGGCCACCTGTCGCAGATAGGTGGACTTGCCCGCCATGTTGGGTCCTGTGAGGACGACGATCTGGCTGTTGCCATTGGACAAGGTCGTGTCGTTCGGCACGAACTCCCCTTCGGCCAGCGCTAGCTCAACCGCCGGGTGGCGCCCGTCCTTGATGACGATCTCATCGTCCTCCGTGAGCTGCGGGCGAACGTAGTGGTAGCGGACGGCGGCCTCTGCCATCGCCGAGGCGGCATCGGTCTCTGCGACGGCGGCGGCCAGGGCCAGGACGCGGTCGGATGCGGCCGCCACCTGAGCGCACACCTGCCGGAAGATCGCCGACTCCAGTTCGCCGATACGATCGCGGGCGTTGAGGATCTGACTCTCGTACTCCTTGAGCTGGCCGGTGATGAAGCGCTCGGCGTTGACCAGGGTCTGACGGCGCTGGTAGTCGTCGGGCACGAGCCCCAGGTTGGCGCGGCTCACCTCGATGTAGTAGCCGAACACCTTGTTGTAGCCGACCTTGAGGGACTTGATGCCCGTGCGGGCCTTCTCTTGGGCCTCAAGCTCCGCAAGGTAGCGGCGTACGTCGCGAGTGAGCGAACGCAGCCCATCCAGCTCCGGCGAGAAGCCCGCTCGCACGACGTCGCCCTGATCAAGAGTGGCACCCGGCTCGTCCGCGATGGCATCGGCGATGAGGCAGGTCACGTCCTCACACGGGCGCAGGCGGGCCACAAGCCTTGCCGCAGGTAGTTCCGGCTGCCCGTCTTGCGCCTCTCCCCTGCCTTCGGGCGGTCCCTCCGGTAGCCCGCCTGACTGTCCCACCAGCGCCTCTCGCAGGACACCGACGCCCTCCAAACCGTGGCGCAGCGCCACAATCTCTCGCGGCGAGGCCATGCCAGCCCCCACTCGTCCCACCAGGCGCTCCAGGTCAGGCATGCCGTTCAGCGCGTCCCTGACCGCAGCGCGCCGCAGGCCATCCTCGAACAAGTGCGTCACCAGGTCCTGCCGATCTTGCAGAGTCGTTATGTCGAGCAAGGGCTGCCCCAGCCAACGGCGCAGCAATCGTGCCCCCAGGGCCGTCCGCGTCTGGTCCAGCACCGCCAGCAGCGAACCCTCCCTCCTGCCCTCGCGGCCGCCGGTGAACAGCTCCAGATTCCGCCGCGTCTGGGAGTCCAGGACCATGTGGGCCGCAGCGCTGTAGGTCGAGAGGGCGGTTATCGTCGGGAGCGACGCCCGCTGATTCTCCTGCAAATAGCGAAGCACGGCGCCGGCGGCGGCCACGGCTCGGGGCAGGCCCCTCAGCCCGAAGGCCTCCAGCGAGGCAACCCGGAAGTGCTCCCGCAGCAGCCGGTCCGACTCCTCCGGCTCGGACCAGTACGGCTCCACGCGGGTGACCGGCGTCTCCACCCCAGCAGGCGGGTCGACACCCTCCGACAGGAGGAGTTCGGCCGGACGCAGACGGGCCAGCTCGGCCGCGAGCTGCGTCGCCGCCACCTCGCCGGCGGCGAACTCACCCGTGCTCACGTCCACGTAGGCGACGCCCACGAGAGCCTCCCCGGCGGGCGCGCCGCCTCGCCGGCGGGCCGGGAGCTCTGGGGCAAAGGCCAGGGCGGCGAGGTAGTTGTTGGCCCGCTCGTCCAGCAGGCTGCCCTCCAGGACGGTGCCGGGCGTCACGACGCGCACCACCTGCCGGTCCACGAGCTTCTTGCCCGGTCCGGGCTCCTCCATCTGCTCGCAGATCGCCACCTTGTAGCCCTTGCCGATGAGCTTCGCCAGGTAGCCGTCGAGGGCGTGATAGGGGATCCCGGCCAGGGGGACGCGCAGGTTCTTGCCCATGGGCTTGGAGGTAAGCGTTATCTCCAGCTCACGCGCGCACAGCTTCGCATCCTCGTCGAAGGTCTCGTAGAAGTCGCCCAGGCGGAAGAAGACGATGGCGTGGGGGTAGCGCCGCTTGATGTCGAGGTACTGGCGTCGGATGGGGGTGCTCACGGGCGTCTCAGTGTCGGCCGGCGTAGGTATCGTCTCAGCTCGCCCTATTCTACACGACCCGACGGGGATCACGGCCAGCGCCCGGCGGGCGAGGACTGAGGGGCAAACGGTAGGGGCGCAGTGCCGTGCGCCCCTACCCGCCCGTTCTGTCAGCGGATGTCGAACGGATAAGCGGATACCTCTCGAACGGCCATCCGCTTATCCGCTTGCCTATGCGTCGGCAGTTCTCCCCCTACCGCAGCCACCGCCTCCTGGCGTACCACCCGGCGCCGCCAGCGATCACCATCAGCAGGGCTGCCCCACCGGCTATGGCGGCATAGAACGGAGCGGAGGAGGAAGAGTCCTCACCGGCGACAGGCGATGAGTCAGGTTCAGGGGGGAGGAATTCGGCTACGCCGCCGACGACCGTCCCAATGCTGGTATACTCCGGGTTCAGCGCGGGGTCGGACGGAGGAAACGGGGCGTTCGCCGGAGGATCCGGCACTTCAAGTGAGAGGAGAGTCTGGCCTGGCTGGCCAGAGACATGCGCCGTGAATGTGAACTCGTTGACTGCCCCCGAATCAAGGACGACGGCTGTCACATCGTAATCACCCGCAAGACTGTATGCGTGCGGAGCAGCGGCTACCTGCTCGGCGACCGAACCGTCACCGAAATCTATCACGGTAATCGCATTACCTGTATCGACGTTCTCTAGCTGAACCGTGAGAACCTGACCCAGTTCAACAGGTATTGAGGGCAGTGTCTCTTCATGGCTCTCAAGGTTTAGCGCCGAGGCCAACGCCGACGAATCATCAAGCCCGAAACTCACCAACCCGTCATAGGAACACACATCGGGCTTCTCTCCTGGGGGATCCACCCCACTGTCCGGAGCGACGCCTGTTGTGTTCTCCTTCACCGTGCCGCCACCGAAGACGTTTCCGTCGCCGATGTCCTCGAGACTGTCCTCAAATGCATACGGATCTGGGATGCTGAGTTTGTTGTCTGTTTCAGGGAGTACCACCCCAGCAAGCGTCTCGCTCTGCGTTATCCAATCGACGCAGTTGTCAGAAAACAGGTGGTAATCAGAAGGAGCCGTGATCTCGCCGCGTATCAAGCCCACAACAGCATTGTATGAGGCGACACTCACGGTGTAGCAGATCTTCCAGTCCCAGGAATGCTTGTTGTCCTGTCTGATTTCGCCGTCACTGTTGAACGGGCTCCATGATGCGGGATATTTCCCATATACCAGATCCTTCCGTCCTGCCTGTGGGTTCGGCTCACCGGCGCCTGGCAGCAATTGGACGAAGCCGTGTCCTGCTCCGAATGGGGTGCTCGGCGAGTCCGCATAGTAGCAGATTCTGTGGTCCGGGGAAGCCGCAACGTATGAAGCTGGCCAAGCCCCACCAAGGATGAGCACCACGGGGGCCGCCAGCGTGACGCCTATCGCCGCAAGGATTACCGCCAGCCGTATCATCGTCCGTCCCCTTTTCTATGCACATCGTCCCACGTGGCTCCGGGATGCTGCCGCACCCAGTCAGTCGTGCCTGGCCCCAGGCTGGGCAACTGGCGCCTCCACAGCAGGCGCCGTGCCTCCTCCCAGCGCGGCTAAGAACGGCAATCGCTGACGGGTGGTAGACACCGTGCTCTCTCACCGGCATCCGAGGTCAGACGGAATATCCTCAGGGGTTTGCTGTGCCACCAGACGCCGCCAGTATACGCCCGCTGCACGCCTTGTCAAGACCCTCGGGGAAGAGAGTTGCGAGGTCGTTAGGCCACAGCAAAAGCTCTGCCTGGCGCTAACAGTTGCGAGAGCAATGCGGGAGGGGATCGGCGGTCAGCGGAGTTGGTCTAGGCCGAGGGGAAGGCGTCCACCACCGCGATGGCCTGGGGGGCAACCTCGCGGCAGGCGTCGCACTTGATGCAGAGCGGCTGGTCGATCTCGTAGCCGCCGTTCTTCTTCACGACGGCGCTGGTGGGGCAGATGGCCTCCGCCTCCGCCAGCTCGGGGCCCTGCTGGGAGACCTGGTAGCGGATGAGGCCCTTGCAGACCTTGGCGCGGCAGCGCTTCTCGAACATGTGCTCCCGCACCTCGTCCTCGAAGAAGCTGAGGATGTTGACTACGACCGTGGGGGCAGCCTGGCCGTGCACGCAGTTCGAGTACAGCATCGTGTTGCCCAGGAGCTTCACCTGCTCGAAGTCCGACTCACGACCCTCGCCGCGGGCCCATCGTTGCAGGATCTCGGTCATGCGCTGGGTCCCGCCGCGACAGGTCGTGCAGCGGCCGCAGGACTCGCCCTCCACGAACCACGTGAAGTAGGTGCAGAGGTCGATGATGCAGGCGGAGTCGTCGACGATGACGAGGCCGCCGCCGCCCATCTGGACGCCCGTCGGGCGGAACTCCTCCGGCTCGAGAGGCAGGTCGGCGTGGGCAGCGGGCAGGATGCCGGCCAGCGGTCCACCGGGCTGGATCGCCTTCAGCTCGCGACCCTCGGGGACGCCGCCGCCGGCCTCGAAGATGAGCTTGTTGACGGGGAAGCCCAGCGGCACCTCCAGGACACCCACCCGCTGGATGTGGCCCGACAGGCTGAACATCTTGGTGCCCTTGTTTCGCTCCGTGCCCACCGCGCCGTGCCACTCCAGGCCGTGGCGCAGGACAAGGGCGACGTCGGCGTAGGTCTCCACGTTGTTGACGTTGGTCGGCTGTCCGAAGACGCCGGATTGAGCGGGATAGGGCGGCCGGACCTTGGGCATCCCCCGGCTGTCCTCAATGGAGGCGATCAGGCCCGTCTCCTCGCCGCAGACGTAGCTGCCGGCGCCGCGCACCACCTCGGCGTCGAAGCTGAGGCCGCTGCCCAGGATGTCCGTGCCGAGGAGTCCCTTCTCGCGACCCTGCTCAATGGCCCCGTTCAACCGCTCGAAGCAGAGCGGGTACTCCTCGCGGAGGTAGATGAAGCCGTGGCTGGCGCCGGTGGCATAGCCGCCGATGGCCATGCCCTCCAGAATGGAGTGAGGGTCGCCTTCCATGAGGATGCGGTTCACCCAGGCCCCGGGGTCACCCTCGTCGGCGTTGCAGACCAGGAACTTCGGTTCTTTGGCGGCACCGCGGAGGAAGTCCCACTTGCGCCCCGTTGGGAAGTCGGAGCCGCTGCGGCCCCGGAGGGTAGAGTCGGTCACCTCCTTGATGACCTCCTCCGGCGACATCGAGAGGGCGCGGTCGAGCCCGCCGTAGCCGCCGCGGCCGATGTAGTGGTCGACGTTCTCCGGGTCGATGACACCGCAGTTGGCGGTCAGCCGGCGCACCTGCGGCGCCCAGAACGGAAGTGAGGCGATGGGCTGCACGCCGTCGGCCGGGACGTCGCCGAGCGAGGCGAGCGCCAGGTCCGGGCAGATGCCATCGCCCGCCACGGCCGCCTCGACAAGGTGCGGCACCTTGTCCGCGGTGAGCTCAGCGTAGAGAACCCGCCTGCCGTCGGGCAGCGCCACCTCAACGAGCGGCTCAGCGTAGCAGAGACCGTTGCAGCCGACGATGCCGATGTCGACGTCCAGCCCGCGCTGCTCCACTTCCGAGCGGAGGGCGGCCAGCGTCCCGCCGGCACCGCGGGCGAGAGTGCAGGTACCGGAGTAGACGGTGACACGGGTCCGCGATGGGGATTCCACGGCCTGCCAGACCTTCAGAGCGCTCTGACGCAGGTCGTCGTAGGCGCTCACGAGGCGCTCCTCCCATCCTTCCCTGCCGGGGGCGGCTTCGCCCCAGTCGAAAGCTCGCGGGCCAGGCGGACGGCGTCGGCGGCCGACAGCCGACCGCGGGGCTCGCCGTTGACCCACACCAGGGGGGCCAGATCGCAGGTGCCGTTGCACTGAGCCGTGTGCAGCCCGACCCGGTTGTCCTCGGTGCGCTCGCCCATCTTGATGCCCAGCACCGCCTCCAGTATCCGGCGGACGTTGTCGTTCCTCTTCAGGCAGCAGGCGGGCCCGCTGCACCAGGAGACCGTCGTCTCCGGGGGCGGTGAGAGGCGGAACTCCGCGTAGAAGGATATGGTGCCGTAGACGCGGGCGACGCCCAGCTTGAGGTGGCGGGCGACCGTAGGGATGGCAAGGGGTGGTATGAAGCCGTAGTGGTGCTGGATGCGATGGAGGGCCGCCAGCAGGTCGCCGTCACCGGGCTTCAGATCGGCGATGAGATTCGTGATCTCGGACGTGGCTTCGGTATCGAGCAACGGGGGTACCTTATCGGGGCCCTCGGCCAGGCGTCACGTCAATATAGCCCAGGGACGGCCTAGACTCAAGGCCGCTATGGGGTCCGCGGCCGGGGCGGCGGGCCGGGGGTAGACGACGACAGGTCCGAGGCCGCCTAGTTGGGGCTGACGTCGCTGAGGCGGAGGGAGAGAACTCTGGAGATGCTATCGCCGCCCATCGAGACCCCGTAGATCGAGTCGGCCGTCTCGATGGTTCGGCGGTTGTGGGTGATGATCACAAACTGCGTACGCTCAGAGAGCCGCCGCAGCTCGTCCGCGAAGCGGCCCACGTTGGCCTCGTCCAGCATGGCGTCCACCTCGTCCAGCACGCAGAAGGGCGAGGGATTCGCCTGGAGCAGAGCGAAGAGGAGAGCCACCGCCGTCAGGGCCCTCTCGCCGCCCGACATCAAGGCCATGCTCCCCAGGCGCTTGCCCGGCGGCTGAGCCACAATCTCCACGCCGGCGCCGCCGTCGTCGTGGGGTCGCGTCGCCACCAGCTCGGCGCTGCCGCCGCCGAAGAAGGTGGTGAAGTAGCGCTGGAACTCCTTGTTGACCTGCTTGAACGTGGACTGAAAGCGCTTCTTGATTAGCGCCTGCAGTTCGTCAATGGCGGCCCGCAGGGACGTCTCCGCCTCTTCCAGATCCCCCACCTGGGCACGGAGGAAGTCGTAGCGCTCCTTGCTCTCGCCGTAGTCGACCTCGGCCTGAGCGTTGACAGGTCCCAGCGACCGTAGCTGCCGCCGCAGATCGGCGATGCGCTCCTTGAGGACGCCAGGCTCAACCTGAGCGCCCCCGCGTATCGGCGGCAGCTCGTCCGGGCCGTCCTCCCGCGACGTGAGCCAGGCCGGGACGGATTCGTCCTCGAGATCGCCCATCATGACCTGACCCGAGTCCGTGGGCACCAGGCCCTCGGCCTCGATGCTCTGGCGAATGGCTTCGGCCTCCTCGGAGCGCAGGCGCACGTCAGACTCTGCTTCCATCAGGGCGCGTTCGGCAGCCAGGAGCCGCTGTTGGCCAGAGGCCAGCTCGGTCCGCAGGCTGCGCTCGCGCGATTCGAGTTGCGCTCGCTCCTGACGAGCCGGCTCCAAGTCCTGCTGAAGGGTCGCCAGCTCCTGCGCCCCGATATCCCGCTCCCGCTCACCCTGTCGCAGGCGCTCCTGGGCGCTCGAGTGCTCCTTCTCGAGGCGCGCCGCCAGGGCCCGGCGTCCCTCGATCTGGCTTTCCAGTCTCCGCAGAGCGGCCGCGTCCGCGTCGCGGCGTCTCAAGAGCGCCTCCTGCTGCCCGGCCAAGGCCGACACCTCTCGACCGGCCCGGAGTGCTGCCTCGACGAGCGCCTGGTGTCGGGTAGCCGCCTGCTGGGCGGCCTCCCGCGAGCGCTCCACCTCGGCACGGGCGGTTGCGGCCTCACCAGCCAGCCGCTCCCTCTGCGCCTCTAGCTCCAGCCGCTCCCGCTCGGCGGCCACCCGGAGCGCCTGTTCGCGGCGGGCGTCCTCGTGCAGCCAGCGGGCCTCACCCCGGAGCTGGCTCAACTCGCCTCTCACCGCTGCCAGTGCCCGCTGCGCTTCGATCTGGCGCGTTTCCGCCGCTTGGTGCCGCCGCGTGCGCCCCGCCAGTGCCGCCTCAGCCTCCGAGCGCGAGCTCTCGAGTGTGGCGGCCTGCAACTCCAGGTCCTGCCTGGTGGCGTCTAGGTCGGCCAGTTCCTGCGGGATCTCTTGCAGGTCGCGGCCCAGCACCAGCGCCTCCTGGGCCCGCGCCGAGGTGCCGCCGCTCACGGAGCCCACGGGCCTCAGGAGCACGCCATCCAGGGTGACGACGCTACCCAGGCCCCTCTTGAGCACCCGGTGCGCCATCTCCAGGCTGTCGACCACTATGATGCGCCCCAGGAGAGTATCGATGAGGGGGCGGTACCTGCGGTCGCAACGCACCAACTCCGACGCGACCCCCACGATGCCCTTCTCCTTGAGCAGACTGAGGGAATGGACCTCGCGCAGGGTCTCCAGCGGGTAGACGGTGGCACGTCCTACCTCCCGCTGCGCGAGCAGGTCGACAGCAGCCAGGGCGTCCTCCTGTCGTTCGGCGACGATCGCCTGGATGTTCTCAGCAAGGGCGGCCTCGATGGCCCGCTCCAGCCCCGGCGGCACGCGCAGCAGCCGCCCAACGAGGCCCACGATGCCCTCTAGCGTCGGCTCTGACGCCACTCCTTCGTCCGCGCCCAGGAGGCCGCCTGCCGCCAGGACGGCCCGTATGGCGGCATCGAAGCCGAACTGCTGCTCCTGGGCAGCCTTGAGAGCGTTGAGGCGGGCCTCGAGTTGCTCGCGGCGGACGGCCATGGGGCGCAGCCTCTCCTGGGCTGTGCCGAGCGCCCGCTGATCTTCCTCCAGGCGCCGTCGCAGGGCCTCGACATCGCCGACTATGGTCTCCGCTTCCATGCCCGCCGCCCGTTCCTCGCTGCGGGCTTGCCGGAAGCGCTGGCCGAGCGCGGCCAGTTCCGCCAGCAAAGCCCGACGGCGCGTCTCCCGTTCCTCGGAGCGGCTTGGCAGCTCGCCGCCTGCCTGCAGCCTGTCCAGACGGGCCTCCGCTTCCTGAAGGACGGTGGCCGCTCGAACGGCTCGGCGCTCCGCTGCCAGCGCCTCGTCTCTGGCGGCACTCAGCTCGCTCTCCGCGGCCTCCCGTTCCGACTCACGGGCAGCCAGGACGGAGCCGTGTTCTCTCAACTCCCCTTCCAGCGCTGCGAGGCGCCCAGCCGCCTCCTCAGCCTCAGAGGCCAAGCCAGCGCGCTCCTGCTCCACCTCACGCAGCTCTACGTCGAGTTCCTCGCGGCGTATCGCCAGGGCAGAGCGACGCTCCGAGTCGAGCGCTATCGTCTGCTCGATGTGGCGCTGCCGCTCGCCGAGCGTGGACACCGCCTCTTCGCGGGCGCTGATGTCGCGTCGGCGCTCGTCCAGGGCGGCCTCGAGGGCACGCAGCCCCTCCTCGCAGGCGGAGACCTGAGTACGGGCGCCCTGGACCTCCTCCTGGCGCTGGTCGCACACTGCGCGGGCCGCTGCCAGCAACTCCTGGGCATCGCGCCACTGGTGCTCGTACCAAGCCTGGAGGGTTTGCGCCAGGTCCTGGGTGAGCTGCGTGTGGGTCGCGGCGCGGGCCGCCTGTCGCTCCAGTTGAGCCAGGCGCGGCCCCAACTCACGGACCAAGAGATTGACGCGCTGCAGGTTCTCGTGCGTGGCCGTCAGCTTTGAGTGGGCTTCCTCGAGCTTGAGGCGGTGGCGGCGCACGTCGGCCGCTTCCTCCACGAGGCCCCGGCGCTCCTCCGGTCGCAGACTGAGGACGGATTCCACCAGACCCTGGCCCATGAAGGCATAGCTGTTCTGTCCCACCTGGCCCCGCAGGAAGAGGTCGACGACGTCCTTAAGCCGGACCCGGCTCCGGTTGATGAGGTACTCGCTCTCGCCGTCACGGTAGGCGCGACGGGTGACCACCACCTCGCTGAAGTCGATGGGCAGCCAGCCGTCGCTGTTGTCGAGTGTGATGCTGACCTCGGCCATTCCGACCGGCGCTCGCTGAGAGCTGCCGGCGAAGATCACGTCCTCCAGCCTGCGGGCGCGGAGGCTGCGGCCGCTTTGCTCGCCCAGCACCCAGCGCAAGGCTTCCGCCACGTTCGTCTTGCCGGTTCCGTTGGGACCGACGACGGCGGTAACACCCGCCCCAAACTCGAACACCGTGCGCGCGGCGAAGCTCTTGAACCCGAGCAGTTCCAGGCGCTTCAGGTACATTCCCTCTCCCTGCGGGTTTCCCTCACCTGGCTATGGAGCAGCGCCCAGCCCGTCCAGAGCCCGACGGGCGGCCTCGCGCTCCGCTTGCCGCTTGGTCCTACCCTGGCCCGCGCCCGCCACCTCACCGTCAAGCCACACCTCGACGGTGAAAACACGAGCGTGGTCCGGCCCCTCAACTGTCAGCGTCCGGTACTCCGGGAGGTCTTGCCCCTGAGCCTGCACCAGAATCTGAAGCCGGGACTTGGGGTCCATCGGTACCAGGCCAGATCGCACGGCCTCGAACTCGCCCGCTAGCGCCGAAGTAACCACGGCCTCCACGGCGTCCAGTCCCTGGTCGATCAAGATAGCCCCCACGACGGCCTCGAACACGGCGGCCAGATTGCTGGGCCGGCGCCGCCCTCCGGCCAGCTCCTCCCCCCGTCCCAGCAGCAGCGCTTCACCCAATCCCAGCCGCCCCGCGGCGCGGGCCAGTGTGTCCCGCCGCACGAGGTACGCCCGGAACTCGGTCAGCAGCCCCTCTCCATGGTCGGGGAACAGCTCATAGAGGCGACGCGCCACCACCAGGCCGAGGGCGGCATCCCCCAGGAACTCCAGGCGCTCATTGGAGAGCAGCCCTCCCTGGGAGTTCTCGTTAAGGTAGGAACGATGCATCAAGGCCTGGCGCAGGAGGGACGCGTCGTGGAACGTCACCCCCAGCCGGGCTTCCAGATCCTTGTGGTCACCCAACCGTAGGCCTCCACACTCGGCCGCTGGGAGCGAAAACGACAAGACCGCCTGCGGGCGGTCTTCCTGACAGAACTCGGCCTCCGGATAGTACCATCCGGGCCTGCCCCCGGCGCACCGATGGAGCGATTCGCGCAGACGACCGCTCCGACGACGGCCCCGCAGCGTCAGGACCCTCGCGTCCGGTCACGCAAGTATGCACATCCAGCGCAGTCAGGCAGCCCTCCATATGCGAAGCATATGCATGGATGGCGGCCCCGCCCCCGCCGGTTTCAGGCCACGGCCATCATAGGAACGCCCTCCCCGGTTTGTCAAGGACGCGTGCTATAATCCCCCTGCCGGCCTGTACCCTGGCAAGGTTTTCGCTCGAACTCGCTACCTCCACGCCACTCACGACCCGCAATGTCCACAACCACGCCTCCTCTGGTCGACAAGCTCCTGGCAGACCTCCCCGCACCGATGGCCACAGTCCTAACCGAAACCATAACGACCACCCGCCGTCGACGCCTCGCTCTGTACCTGGTGGGTGGAAGCGTCCGAGACCTCCTCTTGAACCGTTCCTGCTCGAACCTGGATCTCGACCTGGTGGTGGAGGGAAGCGTTGACTCGCCAGCCGAAGAGGTGGCCAGCGCGGTGGGAGGCCGTCTGGTGGTCCATCGCCGCTTCGGGACGGCCAACCTGCGGGGACCGGGCTTCAGGCTGGACCTGGCCCAGGCCCGCGGCGAGCGTTACCGCCGACCCGGCGCCTTGCCCTCGGTCTATCCCACGGGAATAGACGAAGACTTGGCTCGACGCGACTTCAGTGTTAACGCTCTCGCCCTTGGGCTCACAGGTGCGCATGCCGGTCAGCTGCTCGACCCACATGGCGGACGCCGAGACCTGGCGAAGCGGCAGCTTCGGGTACTCCACGACCGCAGCTTCCAGGATGATGCCACCCGCATTCTTCGGGGCCTGCGCTACGAGGGCCGGCTGGGCTTTCGATTCGAGGCCGGGACGCGACACCTCCTGCGGCGGGATCTCTCCTTCCTGGATACCATCAGTGGCCCCCGCCTCCGTCGGGAGCTGCTGGCCGCGCTTGCGGAGGAACATCCTGAGCGCATCCTGGCGCGTGCCCAGGCTCTCGGCGTGTTGCCCGCCCTGCATCCCTCCCTCTCGTTCGACCGGCGACGGGCCGTGGCACTCGCTGCGGCCCACCGTCGCCCGCTGGCACCCCTGGCCGAGGTGTGCCTGTGCCTGCTCACGGCCTGCGCCTCGCCAGCCGAGGTGGAAGATTGCAGCCACCGACTCGTGCTGGGCCGGCTGGTCTACCTGGCGATGTGCGACTGCGTGCGGCTGCGTGAGCAGACACCGCGGCTCGCGGAGCCGGGCCTCCGGCCAAGCCAGGTGGCGGCAATCCTGGAGCCCATGAGCGCCGCCGCCGTAGCTGCACGGGCCCTGCTGGAGCCGGCAGGCCTCACCCGAAGGCGGCTGCAGCGGTATCTGGAGCATTGGCGGCACAGCCGGGGGACTCTGAGAGGCCGGGATCTCCAGGCCTTGGGGGTGGCGCCCGGTCCGGCCATGGGCCAGATCCTGGCCCGCCTCCGGGCCGCCAGGCTAGACGGCGAGGCCCGCAGACGCGAAGATGAGGTGAGACTGGTGCGGGAGTGGCAGTCGACCAGGACGCGGAGCTAAGGAGACAGGCGGTGGATACCTGCGTTGTGTGCGGCGAGCCTGTGGATGAGACCAACTCGGCCGTGTGCCAGGGGTGCGAGCGACCCTACCACTTGGTGCTGAAGCACGGCGCCAAAGGCAAGGACTGCGGCCAGGTCTGGGTCGACGATCTGTCCACATCGCTGGTGTACGCCTGCTCCAATTGCATCGGGGAGACGCGCGGGGATGCTGCGCCCGATGCACCGCCACGGGACGCGACACGCCGGACGCCACCCGGTCGGGTTCGGCGCGCTCGTGGCAGGCGGCGCTATCGCAGGTGGTAGCTGAGAGAAAAGGATCTAGGGCATGGGTCGGAAGAGGCGTCGCCGTGCGGCCACGGCAACCACCGCGCCAGCCTTCAGAACGACGGCGGGCTGGCAGTGGCGCAGCTTCCCCGTCTTCTTCGCCTTCGTATGCGGCGCCTTCGTCATGGGGCTGCTGAACGGCGCCACGAACCCCGTTGGACTGGTGTTCTTCTACATCACGCTCTTCGGCGTCGCCTTTGGGGCCGCCCACATCGTCACGCGATGGTTCGCCGAGCGGCGGTCGAGCCGCCAGACCCCCTCGTCTGAGGGTGAGCGCAACGCCGGGGAGGGTCCCGGCGTCCCCGAAGGAACTCGCCGCCGCCGCTGAGCGGCACTGCACCTACACCCGAGCGAAGCCCTCGAGGATTGCCGCGACGTGCTTCGTGCCGACAACGAAGTCCCCCATGCGGATGTTCTCGTTGGGGGCGTGGGCGCGGCTGTCCGGATAGCCCGTGCCCGCGCCGGCGGTGGGCAGGCCCAGGTCACGCACGAAGTGGTACATGGGGCCGGTGCCGGCCATGTTCGGCAGCAGGCGGGGCGGCCGGCCGTACACCTCCTCCGCCGTCCTGCACACAAGCTTGATGAAAGGCGAGGAGAGGTCCGTTCTCACGGGCTTCTCGCCGCATATGCGCGCTACGCTCACGTCGCCGAAACCGTGACGCCCGAGATGGGCCCGCAGCTTGCTGAGGATGTCCTCCGGGTCCTGATCCGGCACCAGACGGAACTCCAGTTTGGCGTTCGCCCGGCCCGGTAGCACGGTCTTGGCGCCCTCGCCCTGGTAGCCCGAGGCGAACCCGTCGATCGTGCAGGTCGGGTCGAAGAGGCGGCGCCGGTGGTACTCGAAGCCGCGCACGTCCTGTAGGAATGACGGCAGGCCCAGGGCCCGCAGCCGGTCGTCCTCGTCAGCGGGCAGAGCCCGAAGAGCCGCCTCCTGCTGCTTTGTCGGCGGCAGCACGTCATCGTAGAAGCCATCGATGAGGATGCGCTCGTCGGCGTCCTTCAGCCTGCCCAGGGCCCAGACCAGGCGCCAGGCCGGGTTCGGGACGACGGTCGCCCACGAGGAGTGGATATCGCGGCTGGCTCCTCGTGCTTCCATCTGCACGTAGAGCAGGCCCTTGGCGCCGGCATATGTCTGGAGTGCCCCCTCCCAGTCCACCGAGGCCCCCTCCCAGATGCAGGCGTCGCCCCTTAGCAGATCGCTGTTCTGCTGCACGAAGGGCTCCAGGTTAGGGCTTCCGATCTCTTCGTCGCCTTCAATGCAGAACTTTATGTTAACTGGCACCCTCCCCCGAACGGCACGGAGGGCCTGCAGGGCCGCCAGACGCGAGACTATGTCCGCCTTGTCATCGCAGACGCCGCGGGCATAGAGCTTGTCGTCTCGGCGCGTGAGCTGGAACGGCGGCGACTGCCACTCGTCCAGGGGCTCCGGCGGCTGCACGTCGTAGTGGTTGTAGAACAGCAGGGTCTTCGGCGAGCCACCCTCGAGCTCGCCGAAGACGACGGGAGGGCCGCCGCCGGGCTTGGGCAGAAGGCGGGCCCGGCAGCCCGCGCCCTCCAGCAGGCCGGCTACCAACTCCGCCGTCTCTTGGATGGCCTGTCCCTGGGCGCTGATGCTGGGCAGCTCACAGAGCCGGGCCAGATCCGCCAGCGCCTCCTCAAGGTGCTCCTCGACGTAGCGATAGACGTCTTCCATCTCGAGACTCTCTCTCGCTCGCTATCCCTCGCCCTTGGGCAACGCCAGCCGTCCGCGACGCCGGCTCATGGAGCCGCCGCTGGCTCCTCGACGGGGGTCGTCAGCCAGTCGGCAACGGCCCGCGGCAGGTTGCGAAGCGGCTCCTCACGCATCGTGCACGGCGGCAGCGAGCGCAGCACCGCACCGCCATAGCCCCGGCTCGTGACCCTGCGGTCAAGTACGGCGACCACGCCCCGGTCCGTCTTGCGCCGGATGAGCCGCCCGAAGCCTTGCTTGAAGCGCAGGACGGCCTGGGGCAGGGCATACTGCATGAAGGGCTCGTCGTAGAGTTCGGAGCGCGCCATGAAGACGGGGTCTGTAGGCACGGTGAACGGCAGCCGCGTCACCACAAGGAGCGAAAGGGCTTCGCCAACGACGTCCACTCCCTCCCAGAAGCTGGCAGTGCCCAGGAGAACCGTCCGCGGGTTCTCGCGGAGGACCTGGAGGAGCCGCTTCGGCGACCCGTCGATGCCGTGGCCCAGCGCCAGAATCCCCTCCTCCTCCAGCGGAGCCCTTACGGCGGTATGGGTGGCACGCAGCGCGGCGTAGGACGTGAACAGGATCAGAGCCCGGCCCTCGCTGGCGCGGCAGAGACCTAGCACCGCTGTCTCCAACGCGGACTGGTAGCGCACCTCCCCCGGTTCGGGCATGTCCTGGGGCAGCAACACGAGGGTGGAACGGGCATGGTCAAACGGTGAGCCCAGCAGCAGCTCTCGGGACTCCTCCAGCCCCACCCGCTGCCGCAGGTACGCGAGCTGGCCCTCGCTGCTGAGGGTAGCGCTGGTGAGGATGACGCTCTCCTTGGCATCGAACAGACCGGCTCGGAGGGCATCGGCCACCTGGAGGGGCGCCGAGGCCAGGCCGACGCGTCCCGCCGCCCGCGTGCCCGAACGCCCCGCCGACCGAGAAGGAACGTCCCAGCGCGACAGGCTGAGCCAGGCGATCCGCAGTGGATCATCGCTGGAGATGATAGCGGCCGCCCCCTCCCGCAGCGATTGCACCTCTTGGAGAAGGTCTCCCGTCTCGGCGGCCAGGGCCTCCTGGTCAAGCAGGCCTTCGGCCTCTCCCCCCTCCAAGGCCCGCTGGACGTCACCCAGGGCCGACTCCACCTGCTGGAGGGTCAGGTCCACGTTCTCCCAGGCGACCTCCACCGCCGACCAGTCAGGCTGGACACGCATGGAGCGGCCGAGGAGGAGGCGCTGATCGTAGTCGCCCGCCTCGGAGGAGTGGTCGCGCACGAATGCCGGTAGGAGCCCAAAGAGATCGGGCAGGTGCTGTCGTGCCTGCTCGACGGCCGCGGCCAGGGCGCGTGCCAGAGTATCGATCCCGGACCGCCCCAACGGCGTCGCTACCCCTCGTGCCGCCTGCCGCAGGCTGCCCGCCAGACCACTATCGCGGTCTCGACCCCCGCGCTGGTGCACGCGGTCCAGCAGCCAGACGACGTCAGACTCCGACGTCTGGAAACCGAACTGCTGGGTGGCCTCGTCCTCGAGGTGCTGCGCCTCGTCCACCACGAGGTAGGAGTGAGGCGGGAGCACGCGGCCGCCAGCCGCCAGATCGGACAGCAGAAGGGCATGATTGACGATGAGGATGTGGGCGGTCTCAGCGCGGCGGCGCGCACGTGCCAGGAAACAGGTGCCTTCGCGGACGTAGCGGCAGGCAGAGGCGAGACAGGCCTCGTTCTGGGCGCTCAAGCGCCCCCAGGCCGTCTCTTCATCCGGGGTCAGGTTCAGCTCGGCACGGTCGCCGGTCTCGGTGCGGGGGAGCCAGAGGAGCAGCCGAGCCATAAGCTTGGCCTCCACCGGCGAGAGGGCGGCCGCCCGCCGCTGGGCCGCCCAGCGCAACAGACAGAGGTAGTTACGCCGGCCCTTGAGCTGCGTCGCTCGCAGGCTCTCGCCCAGGCCGCGAGAGTCCCAGCCCTTCAGAGCCGTCCGCACCACGGGCATGTCCTGCCCCACCAGTTGCTCCTGGAGGCTGATCGTGTTGGTGGAGACGACAACACGGGTGCGGTTGCGCAGCGCAAAGCAGGCCGAGGGCAGCAGATAGGCCAGGGACTTGCCCACGCCGGTCCCCGCCTCGACGATCAGGTGCTCGGGGCTGCTGAGGGCCTCGGCCACGGCGCGGGTCATGGCCGCCTGTTCGGGCCGTCGCTCGAAGCCGGGCAGAACGTCCGGCCGGTCGGCCAGCCCCGCCAGCAGCGCTTCCACCTCATCCGGCGCGACGGCACGGCTCTCGCCGACGGCGCCAAGGGAGACTCCCGACTCCCGCGGCGGCTTCGCCAACCCCAGCGCCGGTTCGTCCAAGCCCGGCATGCCGTAGGAGGCGGGTCGGGCATCGACCGGCGCTTCAGCCAGCAGCTCACGGAAGAGGTGGCGCAGGGGCCACTCGACCATCGCCGCCAGCCGCTCCAGTTCCTCCAGCACGGCCGGGGGGGTCAGGGCCAGCCTGTCGCGGAGGGCGACGAAGACGCGGCCGGTCACCTCGGCGTCGGCAAGCGCCCGGTGCTGCACCGGGAACTCGATGTCCAGGTGCCGGGCCAGCGACCGCAGGCTGAAGTCAGAGAGGTCGAACAAGAGCAGGCGGGCCAGGTCCCAGGTATCGAAGGCGGGTCCGCCGGGACGGACGCCCCAGCGGGCCAGGAAGGACAGATCGAAGCCCACGTTGTGCCCGACTACGGGGTGGAGGCCCAAGAATTGCTCAAGGTCAGACGCCACCTCGGCAAAGGAGGGCGCCCGGCTCAGCTCTCGGCTGGAGAGGCCGGTCATGAGCTGGATGCGATAGGGGACCTCTCGATGAGGGTTCACGAGGGTGTGGAAGGGTTCGGTGCGGCTCCCACCCCCTACCTTCACGGCGGCAACCTCAGTGATCTCGTCCCGCTCCGGGTCCAGCCCCGTGGTCTCCAGGTCCAGAGCGACGACGGTACTGCCCGCAGGGGTCGCGGAGCGGCCCGGTGCCGGGCGGGAGTAAGCGTCGTCCATCCTGGCGCCTGTCTTCTAGTGGGTGCTCACTGCCCGGTCGTCGGGGAGGCCAGCCGCCTCGACCTCGAGCAGATGCGGGGCTGATTCCTCGGTGAAGCGGGTGAGACAATCCTGGCGGAACCCGTAGGCAGCATGGAATCGGCCCGCGTGAAGCTCCTCCAGCATCTGCTTCTGCGACTGGACCTCACGCTGGAAGACGGTGACGTAGATTCCGATGCCCTGGTTCGAGTGGGCGTCGCTGCCGCCGGTCACGGGTTTGCCCAGCGCCTGGGACACCCGGAGAGCGAAGAGGTTCTCCTGGAGAGTGTTGCAGCCGTTGAGGGCCTCTATGGCGTCCACAAGCTGGAAGACGGGCAGCCTGGCCGCCTGCTCCGGCGTCAGATCAAACGGCTCCCCGCCC